>NZ_JBFFKM010000050.1:0-19363 GCF_041555395.1 Lutibacter sp.
CGTTATAAAAGGTATAAATAAGAAGAATAAAACAATTTTTAAATGTTTGAGTGATTTTTCCATGTATTTATTTTTTATAGTCTGCTCCAAATATGAAACAAAAAATCAGATTACACAAATGATTGTTAAGAAGTTGTTAAACATAAATCAAATAACGGTCTAATTAAGCAATATTTGAGAGGGTACGTTGCTAATAAATCAGTAAAGCCATTAAAAGATTCATTTTATGTTAATTTAGAATGATACTATATAGCGGTTAGGATAAAATTTTTTAAAACCCAAGCTATTTTAAAAAGCAATGATTTGATTCTCATTTTTTTTTGGAAGCTTTTTTTAATGAAGGCAAAATGTTGTTAAAATCGTATTAAACCTCGCATTATACATATAGTTTTAACCAATTTTTAACAAGTTTTAAAAAAATATTTATGCTATTTGCATAGCGTAATAAAGCATGTTACATTCACGCGTTTAAAAACAATAAATATGATTGAAGAAAATAACGTTTCAGTAGATATTAGGGCTATAAATGAAAAAATTGAAAGAGAAAGCGCTTTTGTGGATTTGTTAATGATGGAGATGAATAAAGTAATAGTTGGCCAGAAACATATGGTCGAGCGATTGCTTATCGGCTTGCTGGGAAATGGACATATTTTGTTGGAAGGTGTTCCCGGTTTGGCAAAGACACTTGCAATTAATACATTGTCCAAAGCGGTTCAGGGGAAGTTTAGCAGAATTCAGTTTACACCTGACTTGTTGCCGGCTGATGTGATTGGAACTATGATTTATAACGTTAAAGTAAATGATTTTACCATAAAAAAAGGTCCTATTTTTGCAAATTTTGTACTTGCAGATGAGATTAACCGAGCTCCTGCTAAAGTACAATCTGCTTTATTGGAGGCCATGCAGGAACGTCAAATCACCATTGGAGATACTACTTTTAAGTTAGAAGAACCATTTTTGGTAATGGCAACTCAAAATCCAATAGAGCAAGAAGGAACTTATCCATTACCGGAAGCACAAATTGACCGGTTTATGCTAAAAACAGTCATTAACTATCCAAAATTCGATGAAGAGCAATTAATTATGCGTCAACATTTAAATGATAGTTATGGAAATGTGAATCCTGTGGCTTCCATCGAACAAATTATCAGGGCAAGAAAAGCGGTTCGGGAAGTATATATGGATGAGAAAATTGAAAAATACATACTCGATATTATTTTTGCAACTCGATTCCCGGAAAAATATAACCTACCAGATTTAAAAGGTCTGATAAGCTTTGGAGCTTCTCCACGTGGAAGTATCAATTTAGCACTTGCAGCCAAATGCTACGCTTTTATAAAGCGTAGAGGTTACGTAATTCCGGAAGATGTTCGCGCTGTTGTACACGATGTTTTACGTCATAGAATTGGAATTACTTACGAGGCTGAAGCCGAAAACATCACTTCAGAAGACATCATCAATAAAATTGTTAACGAAGTTGAAGTACCATAGACTGTTCAATTGTTTAACTGTTTAATCGGTTAAACTTGTTACAATTACACGACTTAACAATTCAACAAATAAACAACAATTGGATACTAAAGAAATACTTAAAAAAGTTCGTAAAATTGAGATTAAGACACGTCGCTTGTCTAATCACATATTTTCCGGCGAATATCACAGTTCGTTTAAAGGACGTGGTATGACTTTTTCTGAAGTTAGACAATACCAATATGGCGACGATGTCAGGGCAATTGACTGGAATGTAACCGCGCGATACAACGAGCCATTTGTGAAGGTTTTTGAGGAGGAAAGAGAATTAACAATGGTTTTAATGGTTGATGTCAGCGGCTCTGAATATTTTGGGACCACGCAACAATTTAAACGTGAGACCATTACTGAAATTGCGGCTACATTGGCATTTTCGGCTATTCAAAATAACGATAAAGTAGGACTTCTTTTATTTTCTGATGAAATGGAATTATACATTCCTCCTAAAAAAGGGAAAAGCCATGTATTAAGAATTATTAGGGAACTGATAGAGTTTAAGCCAAAAAGTAAAAAAACAGACCTTAATGCAGCGCTTAAATTTTTTTCAAGCGTGATGAAGAAAAAAGCCATTGTTTTTATACTGTCCGATTTTATGGATTCCCATTATGAACATACTTTAAAAATTGTTGGCAGAAAGCACGATGTAACTGGAATAAGGGTGTATGATATTCACGATAGCGCAATTCCAAATTTAGGAATGGTGCCTATGCGCGATGCCGAAACCGGAAAAACAATGTTGGTAAACACTGCTTCAAAAAGTGTCAGAAATGGCTATAAAGCACATTACTTAGAAATGGTTGATTATTTTGAAAAATCCTTTACTCATAGCGGATCAGGAACGATTAGTTCTCAAATTGACGAAAGTTATGTAAAAAAATTGCTGGGTTATTTTAAGCGCAAAGGCGCGAAATAGCAAATGAATTTGAATGAAACATAAATGAAAAAACAGGTAGTTTATATATTATTTTTTATTGGATTTGTGGGCTTTGCCCAGGAAAATCCTGTTTCTATAACTGTAGATACGGCTGCCATAAAAATTGGGGAACAAATTCAATATAAAATATCCGTAGCGAAAAAAGGCACTGTAATTTTCCCGAAACTGCAGTTAGACAGTTTAGGAAAAGTGGAGGTTGTGGAAACCTTGCCCACAGATACCTTGAAAGACACCTATGAAAAAAAATATTTGCTTACAAGTTTTGACAGCGGACAATATACCATACCAACACAACAAGTGCTTATTAACAACAAAATGTTTTTAACTGATTCATTGTTGGTAAATGTGGCAACCGTAAAAGTGGATACGTTAAAACAACAAATGTTCCCTATTAAAGCCATTAAAAGTGAACCAAAAACCTTCGATGATTATAAACCTTTATTGTGGTGGATTCTGCTTATCTTATTGCTAATTGCCACAGCTTTATATTTCATCTTAAGAAAAAAAGAGAAAAAAGAAGAAGTTAAAGTCGTTATCGCCCCAATTCAGGAAGCTTTGCAGCGACTTAAAGAATTAGACGAAAAGCAATTGCTTCAGCAAAATAAAATAAAAATATATTACACAGAACTAACGGATATTGTTAGAACCTATATTGAGAAAGACATTTATATTCCTGCGCTTGAATCTACCACAAACGAGTTAATAGAAACGATTAACGATTTTAATGAGTCGAGTAAATTAGGAATTTCTAAAGAAACAATACAACAATTGAAGGAGGTTTTATATAGTGCCGATATGGTAAAATTTGCAAAGTCCCAACCAATTGTAGAAGAAATAAAAGCGCATAGAACAGTAGCCGAACGTATTTTACAAAATTTAAAACCGGTAAAAGAAACAGAAAATGAATTGGAATAATTTTGAGTTTTTACATCCGCAGTTTTTATGGCTATTATTGATAGTGCCATTGCTTGCTATTTGGTATTTTTTAATCAGAAAAGAAGACAGTGCCGCATTAATTATTTCCAGCACAAAAGGATTTGAGGCCAAACCTTCCATTTGGTCAAAATTAAAACCTTTGCTCTATATTTTAAGATTGCTGGCAATTTCATTGTTAATTGTTGCGTTGGCGCGCCCAAGAACGGTTTCCTTAAGCCAGCACACCAAAACCAACAAAGGAATTGATATTGTAATGGCTATTGACGTATCGGCAAGTATGTTGGCGAGAGATTTCAAGCCAAACAGACTGGAAGCATTAAAAATAGTGGCGGCTGAATTTGTAAACCAACGTGTGAATGACAGAATAGGAATTGTGGTTTTTGCAGGTGAAAGTTATACACAAACACCAATTACCAGCGATAAACGGATTGTCATGAATACCATTTCTGAAATTAAATGGGGCGGATTAGATGGTGGCACCGCGATTGGAATGGGTTTAGGGTCCTCCGTTAACCGATTAAAAGACAGCAAAGCCAAAAGCAAAGTAATCATATTATTGACCGATGGCGTTAACAATACTGGATTTGTAGATCCAAAAACAGCAACTGAATTGGCAATTCAATTAGGCATTAAAGTGTATACTATTGGAATTGGAACAAACGGAACAGCACCATTTCCTTATGCAAAAGATCCAACATCAGGCGATTTGTTATTTAAAAATGCCCCAGTTGAAATTGATGAGGATTTATTGCGCTACATCGCCAAGCAAACCGGAGGAATTTATTTTAGGGCAACAGACAATTCAAAGCTAAAAGCGATTTACAACGAAATTAATAAGTTGGAAAAAACGGAAGTGGAAGAGTTTAAATATTACAATTATCAAGAAAAATTCAGGTTTCTGGTTTTATGGGCGGGATTGCTTTTGTTAATTGAATTTGTATTGAAGAACACCATTTTTAGAAGTTTTATATAAAATGTTGAAGCGTGTAATTGTTTATTTGTAGAGTCGTTGAGTAGTGGAAGCGTTGAATAGTTTATTTGTTTAAAAGTAAAAAATGTATTTATTCATTTGAAAAATTAGAAGTTTGGAAAGAATCAATAAAATTGGTTGAGATGATTTATGTTTTGACAAATAATTTACCTGAAAATGAGAAGTTTGGGCTGGTTAGTCAGTTACGTAGAGCTACAATTTCTATTTCTTCAAATTTGGCAGAAGGGACATATAGAAGTGCCGACAAAGATAAAGCTCATTATAGAACAATTGCATATAGTTCTACAATGGAAATTTTAAATCAATTAATAATTTCAAAAGAGCTTAAATTTATTAACGAAAAAAGCTATTTGGAAACAAGGGAGCACATATACAAAATATCAAATATGTTAAATGCTTTGAGAAAATCACAATTAAAATAATAAATAAACAGCTCAACGCCTAAACATCTAAACGTATAAAACATGTATCAAATAGAAGAACCGACATATTTTTATTATTTGGCAATTATCCCGGCGATATTTGTGCTTTTTCTGTTGGTGCTCTTTTGGAAAAAACGCATTCAAAAGCAATTTGCCGAACACAAATTAATTGAAAAATTAATTCCGGAAAAATCAACGTTTAAATCGTTTTTAAAAATAACGGTCTTTTGTTTTGCTTTATTTTTTTTAATTATTTCATTGGCAAATCCTAAAATGGGAACAAAATTAGAAACGGTAAAACGCCAGGGGGTTGATATTGTTTTTGCTTTAGATGTTTCAAAAAGTATGATATCGGAAGATATAGCGCCAAATCGTTTGGAAAAAGCCAAGCAAATTATCACCAGAATTGTTGAAAATTTAGGCAGCGACAGGGTTGGAATTATTATTTATGCCGGGAATTCATACCCATTGCTTCCAATTACAACAGATTATGCTGCTGCAAAAATGTTCCTTCAAAATGCAAATACAGATATGGTCTCCAATCAGGGAACAGCTATCAATGAAGCTATTGAAAGGGCGATTACTTTTTATGACGACAATGAGCAAACCAATCGATTTTTAGTGATTGTTTCAGATGGGGAAGATCACGAGGAAAACACCTTGGATTTGGCTAAAGAAGCTGTAGAAAAAGGCATAAAAATATTCACTGTGGGTATTGGAACTGCAAAAGGAGGCCCAATTCCTTTGAAGGAAGATGGACGTGTTATTGGCTATAAGAAAGACAATAGAGGAATGGTGGTGGTTACGCAAATGAATGAGCAGATTTTAAGAGATATCGCCGATGCAGGAAACGGAAAATATATAAACGGAAATAAAACTCAGGAAACCATTGCCAGCATTAAAGATATTTTGCAAAAGGCTGAAAAAAACGAATTTGAAACCAAGCAATTTTCAGATTATGAAGATCAGTTTCAGTGGTTTATAGGCATTGGATTGCTGTTGTTGGTAATTGATTTATTGTTGCTTGAAAAGAAAACAAAATGGGTTCAAAAATTAAATTTATTTAATGAGAAATAGCATTGTCATCTTATTTATATGTGTTACATCTTTGATGTTTTCTCAGCAAAAAGACGCAAAAGTCTTGGAACGAGAAGCAAGAAAGGATGTAAGGGAAGGAAACGAATTATACAATAAACTAAAATTTGAGGAGGCTGAAATTGCCTATAAAAAGGCTTTAGATAAAAATCCGAATTATGAGAAGGCATCTTATAATTTAGGAAATGCCATTTACCAAAAAAATAAAAATAAAGAGGCGGTTTTCCAATATGATTTGGCTGAAAAAATTGCACCTGATAAAATGAGTAAAGCTGAAATTTCTCACAATAAGGGGAATGCCTTTATGAAAGAAAAGCAATATGATAAAGCTGTGGAAGCCTATAAAAATGCCATGAGAAATAATTCTAAAGATGATGAAACGCGCTATAATCTGGCAATGGCCCAGGAATTATTGAAAAATCAGCAGAACAAAGACAAAAAGGATAATAAAGATAAAAAGGACGACAAAAAAGACGATAAAAATAAAGATCAAAAGGATAAGGAAGGCGGCGACAAAGATAAAAAGGACGATAAAAACGAAGATCAGGATAAGGGAAAAGATAAAGAAGATGACAAAGGTAATCCGAAAAAGGAAAAAGACAATCAGCAAAATCAGGATAAAAAGCCAAGACCCAATGAATTGTCACCTGAACAAATGAAACAATTGTTGGAGGCCATGAACAATGAAGAAAATAAAACACAAAAAAAATTGAATGCCCAAAAATCAAGAGGTCGAAAAATTAAAAACGAAAAGGACTGGTAAAAAATGAAAAGTGTAAGGTTTTACATACTAACTATATTGGTGTTTGCATCGCAAGTGCTTTTTGCTCAGATAGCATTTGAAACTTCTGTAAGCAAAAGTAATTTAGGGTTAAATCAGCGCTTTAAAATTGAATTTTCGGTTGATAAACAAGGTGCCGATAATTTTAAACCGCCATCATTTTCAGATTTTAAAGTGGTGGGCGGCCCAAGTTCATCCGTGAGTCAATCTTGGATCAATGGAAAAGCAAGCTATTCTCAAACGTATATTTATATTCTTGAACCTAAAAATGAAGGAGAATTTACCATTGAACCTGCTACCATTGAATATAATGATGAAATTGTAAAATCGAATTCAGTAAATATAACGGTATCAAAAGCAGTTGAAATCCCGAAAGACCCAAACAATCCCGATTATATTGCGCAGCAAAACATACATTTGGTGGCCGAGGTTTCTAATTTAAATCCCTATGTTGGCGAAGGAATTTATGTAGTTTATAAATTATATGTCAGTGAAAATATTAGCGTAAATGACTGGCGCGTGACAGAATCTCCGCAATACAACGGTTTTTGGAATCAGGATATTGATGTAACAGAAATAAACGTACAAAAAGGCAAATACAATGGTGAAGATTACCGATATATCGTTCTTAAAAAGGCGGTGCTAATTCCTCAAAGAGATGGAGAATTAATCGTTGAACCTATGAGAATGGACTTTTCTGTTGGAATTCCAACAGGAAGAGGAGATTTTTTTGGAAATATGATTACCCGTAATATTAGCTATGCAACGGAATCACCTGTTAAATCAGTAAGGGTAAAAGCATTGCCGGAAGAAGGAAAACCTATAGATTTTTCGGGTGCTGTGGGCGAATTTGAGTTTAAAGTTTCTGCCGATAAAAATGTGTTACATGCAAATGAAGCGGCCCAAATTAAGGTTGAAGTTTCAGGAAGCGGAAATTTAAAATTATTTGAAATCCCTAAAATAATTACGCCGGCCGAATTGGAAGCCTATACACCAGAACATAAGGAAAGCGTAACCACTTCTTTAAGTGGTTTAAGAGGAACTATTTCAGATGCTTACACGGTTGTTCCACAATTTAAAGGGAAATATAAAATTCCTGAAGTATCATTCTCTTATTTTAATCCGAAAGAAGAAAAATATTCCACCATATTGGCAGAGGCTGTTTTTGTTGAAGTTACTGATGGTAAAGAATTGCCTGCATCAAATAATGACACCGCCACCTCCTATAAAAAAAATGTGGTTACAAATGGCAATAACTTCAGATTTATAGCTTTAGACACTACTTTTAAACCTATCGTAAAAACAGATTTTTTACATTCGGTTGAATTTTATTTATTGTTATTGCTGCCGTTCTTGGTAATTCCAATTGGCATACTTATTGGCAAAAAACGCGCAAAACGTGCCAGTGATATTTTTGGAAATAAAATTAGGAATGCCAACAAATTAGCCCGTAAATATTTGTCGGAAGCTAAAAAACAATTGGGTAAAAAAGAAGCATTTTATATTGCTCTGGAAAAAGCACTTCACAACTTTTTAAAAGCAAAACTCCAAATTGAAACTTCAGAAATTTCAAAGGAAAAAATTGCAGAATTACTTCAATATAAAGGAGTGGATGCTGCCACAATAGGAGAATTTATAACAGTATTAAATGATTGTGATTTTGCGCGTTACACCCCAACAACAGACGTTATGATGAAGAATGAGTATGAAAAAACCGTAGAGATATTAACCGAAATTGATAAACAGCTGTAATATGAAATGAGCTTAGCGATAAATGATATGAAAATTAATGATATGTGCGAATTCCAGAAGACATTTAAAAAACAAACAACAATACTGATGAAACTGAGATTTATTTTTGTTTTAGCGTTATTTATTGGCAGCTTTTCCTATGCGCAATCAGTTAGCGAATTGTTTTCAAATGCCAATGATTCCTATAAAAACGGGCAATATTCCAAAGCCATTCAATTGTATTCAAAAATTGAAAAGCAAGGCTTGGAATCGGATGATTTGTTTTTTAATTTAGGCAACAGTTATTATAAATTGAATAAAGTGGCGCCATCAATTTATTACTATGAGAAAGCGCTGAAATTAAATCCAATCCACGAAGATGCTTCAAACAATCTGGCTTTTGCCAAACGGATGACCATTGATGTTATTGAAGATTTGCCGAAATCATTTTTACAGCGATTTTCTTCAACGGTGGTTCAAAAGTTAACGTATGATACTTGGGCGATATTGGCTGTGATAGCTTCATTTTTATCGGCAATTTTGTTTTTATTGTATTATTTTTCATATGCTACCAAAAGGAAAATCTTATATTTCAATAGCAGCATTTTTGTTGTTTTTGTGATGGTTATCAACGTGTTTTTTGCATTTAGCAATTATAAAACCACTCAAAAAAGCAGAAGCGCAATTGTTTTTTCACAAAAAAGTGACGTTAAAAATTCTCCTTCTTTAGATGGTGAAGCCGTTTTTGAACTTCATGAAGGAACCAAAGTTTATATTTTGGATGAACTTTCCAATTGGAAAAAAATCAAACTAGCCGACGGTAAAATTGGCTGGATAATCGCTTCAGATTTAAAAGAGATATAATACCAATTAAACATTCAATAGGTTCAAATCCTAATTTTCAAGAAACAATTCATCAATTTTCTCTTTCAGTTGCTGCCCGTGAATATTTACGGCAATAATTTTTCCTGAGGCATCAATTAAAAAATTGGTAGGCAAAGAGGTAATTCCGTACTCGATGGAGACCTTAGTTTTAAAACCTTCAACAGTAGAGACTTCTGTCCAAATTCTGTTGTCATTGGCAATGGCATTCAACCATCTTTCGCGTTTTGAGTCAAGTGAAATTCCGTAAATTTCAAATCCTTTAGCATTGTAAGCATCATATAAATTTTTCAATAATTTACTTTCTGTTCTGCATGGCGGACACCAACTTGCCCAAAAATCAATTAAAGTATATTTTTTTTGAATGTTATTAAGATTTATCATTTCATTGGAACTGTTGGGCATTTCGATACCTGAAATTATTCCGCCAACACTCGTTTTTTTCAACAATTGTAGTCTGTCTTTCAATTTTTCAGTAATGTTTAAAGCAGGATATTTCTTTTCAAAATCACCTACCAATTCTTTTAAAAATGGTAAATATTCTCCACCAATCCAGCGAATGGATGTTGGATAAACGGCAATGGAAGTTCCCATTTTCTCCTTTACAAAAGTCATTAATTCATTTAGATGTTTTTTGTAGTTTTCAACTTCAAGTTCTCTTAATTCGGCAATTTCACCTTCTATTGCGTTTCCCTTTTGTAACGCTTTAATTTCATTTCTTACAGAATTCACTAATCGGTCTAACGATTTATTTCTAAAAGTTTCATAAGCATTCAATAAATCAGTATCAACAGAACCGCTGATTCTTAAATCATCAGGTGAATTACCATTTACTGAAATATGCTGGCCTTTATCAATAGCCAGATTAATTGTTTTTATTCCATCAAAAGTTAAGGCGTAAATGTTGGGTTCCAAAAAATAATCCATTTTAAATTCACCGTTGTTATTCACTTTTAAAGTGTCAATAACTGAAGTTTTATTATTTTGAATGTCCTCAATTATTGAAAGCACAACGAAGTTTTTTTCCAGATTGGAAACATTACCTTCAATGGTAAAAGAAGGTTCTTTTTTTGAAGAACAGCCAATAAATAATATCAAAAAAAGGGATAAAATGAAAAAGTGGCGGAAATAATTCGGCATTTTTAAATTCGTTTTAATAGTTGACAAGCAAATTTATAGTATCTAACATTAAATTAGTTGAAAATACTTTTTTCTTTTTCGTCTTTTTCAACCTTTATGAACTCCGGAAAGATGGTTGGCGCTAAATTTTTAACGGGTTTGTATAAAACCGCACTTTCTTGTTGTTCCTCAGATAAAAACGGAATTTTATTGTTCAATTTGCTGAAAATTAATAAAATAACGCTTAATAAAAGTCCTATTTTTAAGACACCAAAAATACCGCCAAGCAATTTATTTAAAATACCCAAACTGGCAAAATCAGCCATTTTTGTTAACATTTTTCCTATCAAAGAAATTACCAAAACGATAAGAATAAAGGTAATTGCGAAGGAAATTAGGGTGATGTATTTTTCTTCCCAAGAAACTTGGACGGCTAAAAAATCCTTTATAAAGTGGGAAAAATGAATGGCGCCGTAAATCCCGGCAATTAAGGCGACTAACGAAGAAACTTCAACAAATAAGCCTTTAAACAAACCTCTTATAAAACCAAACAACAAAAGTGCTACGATTATAATATCAAATGTATTCATCTTACGATTTTTGTAAATATACATGAATCGATTTGTATATTTGTACACTAACTAAAGTTTTGAAATGTCAAGAGATAAAAATTTAAAAGAAGATTGGGAGCAATTACTCAACATATTATCAGCTAATTTTGGTGATGGAGAAATCCTTAATTTAGATGCCATTATTTATTTAATTGGCGTTCAGGAGTTGGGACAGGGCGCCAAAGAATTCAAAAAAGATGATAAAGTAAATTTAATGCACATTGCGATTTGCCGGTTGTTGGAACCTTTTGGCTATTACGAATTTGACTTTTTTGACAACGAAGGCTGGCCTCATTATAAAGTTTTGGAAGAGTTGCCGACACTAAAATCGGGAGAACAAACTGTACTTATGAAAGAGGCTATTGTGTTGTATTTTAAAAAAAATGAACTGATTTAAGTGACCGCAAATTTTCGAATCATTTTTGAAAGTAATTTAGGAAAAAACCGTTTTACATAAACTGCTAATTTTTCTTTAAATCCGCCAATATAAACTTCCTGTTTTTTCTGGCGAACCGCTTTTAATAATTTTTCCACAAATGCTTCTGGCGTTAATCCGTTTTTTATTGCTGTATCCAACTTGTTTTGTGCAGTGCCATTTCCCGTTAAGGCATTTATAGAAATATTGGTTTGCACAAATCCCGGGCAAGCCAACGTAACCTTAATATTACGGTCATAAACTTCGGCACGTAAGCTGTCAAAAAACCCGTGCAACGCATGCTTTGAAGCGGCATAAGAGGAACGCAATGGTGTGCCAATTTTACCCACAATGCTTGTAATTACCACAAAATGTCCGCTGTTTTTTTCAATAAAATGAGGCAGAAGGGCTTTTGAAAGTGCCACTGTTCCCAAATAATTCACATCCATAAGGCGCTTATCAACGGCTATTGAAGTGTCTTTTACGAAAGACCGCTGACTAATGCCGCCATTGTTAAACAGGATGTCAACAGCGCCATACAGCGACAATGCCTCCTCAACTTTTGAAGGAAGATTTATGTAATCCTCCAAATCGAGCGGTAAAATATTCACATTTTCAGGGTGTTCGCAGGCATTTTTTACGGCATTCAGTTGCGCTTCATTTCGTGAAGAGAGAATTAATTTTGTATGTTCTTTTGAAAGCGCAAAAGCCAATGATTTTCCAATGCCCGATGACGCTCCGGTAATCCATATAATTTTATGGTTAAAATTCATGAGTTTAGATTTAAGTAAAAAATAAAAATAGTTACTTTTGGCGTGATTAATATATAAATAATTCAAAAAAAGCTAAGATGTTAAAAAATTTATTGTGTGTGCTTTTATTTATTTCTTTGAGTGTTCAAAGTCAAAATACAATTACAGGTGTTATAAATAAGAAAAACGATTTGCTGACACGAGTTATTTTATACCGGTTAAAAGGGGCCAAACAAGTATATATTTCAAATTCAAAAATTGACAACGACCAATTTAAATTGGAGATTCCAAAGGGAGCTGCCATAGGAATGTACCGCTTGTCGTTTAGTCCATCAGATTTTGGTTTTGTTGATTTTCTTTTTGACCAAGAAGATGTGTCGTTGAAATTTGATTCACTTAACCATTTAAATCCCGTAGAATTTTTAACATCTGAGGAAAATAAAACCTTTTCCAATTATTTGTTGGAAACTACGATCGTGAAGCAAAAATTGGATTCTTTGCAAATTGCATTTTTTGGTTTGAAAGATAAAAAACAAGATGAGATCACTATTGATTTATATGTAAAAACATTGGATTATTATGCCAATATTCAAAGTCAATATGAAGAAAAAACAGCTGGTAAATTGGCAAATCATTTTATAAAAGCGAATTATAAATATTATGCGCCTAAACTTTTTACAGCGCCACAAATGTATTTAAACAGCATAAAACAACATTTTTTTGATTTTATAAATTTTGAAGACAGTGCATTAAAAAATTCAATCTTTTTTGTGGGAAAAGCCATTGAATATGTATTTTATTTGAATGTTTCGGATGATTTTCAAGTTCAAAACGGCCTCTACAAAATGGCCATAAATGAAGTGATGCAAAAAGTTGGAGAAAATGATGAGGTAAAAAGCGAGATTTTAACTTCTTTAATGTACGCTTTGGAGCAATATGAAAACCTTAATTTGGTTGGTTTTGTCATTGATAATTTCTACAGCAAATTGCCTGCAACTTTTAAAGATGAAATACTTATTGCCGAGATGCAATCAAAAATAAAATTGACTATTGGCAATAAAGCTCCGGAAATTACTTGGGAAGAAAATGGCCTGCAAAAAAAATTGACTGAGTTGAATTTGAGCGGTAGAGAAAATTATATTTTGGTTTTTTGGAGTACAGGATGCTCTCATTGTTTGAAAGAAATTCCAGAATTATATGAATTTATTAAAGATAATTTGAATGTTCATGTAATTGCTTTTGCTTTGGAAAATGACGAATTGGATTTTAACATTCATACAAAGAATTTTACAAAATGGACTAATATATTAGGTTTAGAAAAATGGGAAAATGAAATGGCCAAGGAATACAAAATCATTGCTACGCCTACTTATTTTATCCTTGATAAGGACAAAATAATTTTGGCAAAACCAGAACATTTTGAAGATGTAAAGGCTTATTTCAAAAATTAAAAATGAAAAAAGGCATCTTCAAGATGCTCTAGTGTTAGGATGTTTTCATTTTTTATGATGGCAATAATGTCAAACCTAACTTCTACGTCCAAATCTTTAGAAATTACATAGTCATTAACTGCTTCCACCAATAGTTTTATTTTTTTGGGACTCACAAAATCCTGTGGATTTCCAATATAATCAGAAGAACGGGTTTTTACTTCAACAATGGCTAAAACGTCATTTTTTAGAGCAATAATGTCGATTTCTGCTTTTTTATAGCGCCAATTGCGTTCCACAATTTCATAACCATTTTTTTCAAGTTCTTCAACCGCAAGTTCTTCACCCAATTCCCCTAAATCGTTGTGTGTTGCCATTACTTTAAAAATTTAAGTGTTGCTTTTTCTGAAGTAACATTTAATGCGACTTTTCGTCCTAAAATTAAGGCACGATTGTCGTTTGAATGTCCGGCAGGAAAACTAAAAACCACAGGAAAATCATATTCCGAAACGCAATCTAAAATAATTTTTTCGGCAGTTTTGCCAAAAGGAATGTCATTATCGCGCATATCGCTCATTCCGCCAACAATCAATCCTTTTAAATGCGTAAAATAGCCGTTTCGTTTCAGGTTCATACACATTCTGTCGATATGGTATAAATATTCATCCAAGTCTTCAATAAAAAGAATTTTACCCTTGGTTTTTATGGAGGAATCGCTTCCCGTCAAACTGTATAAAATGGATAAATTTCCGCCTACAATTTCACCGGAAGCATTTCCCGATTTATTTTTTTCCGAAGATGGAATTTCATAAGACAGGTTTTTTCCGAAGAGGCTCATTTTTAAAGTTTCTATGGCTTGTTTGCTGTTGTTTTCAACATTTATGGGCATTGTTGCATGCAAAGTTTCAACGCCTAAGTTGTGAAGCTGACTGTGTAAAACCGTAATATCCGAATAACCAACAATCCATTTTGGGTTTTTTTTGAATGCCGAAAAATCAAGCTGGTCAATAATTCTCACAGTTCCATAACCGCCTCGTGCACACCAAATGACTTTCACTTTTGGATTGTCCAGCATTTGTTGAAAATCGTTTACCCGGGCTTCATCATCACCAGCAAATTGATGGTCTTCCATCCCAATGGTTTTTCCAATGATAACATTTAACCCCCATTTTTCTAACAATTTTATGGCAGGAATTATTTTATCCGAAGAAATTTTTCTTGCGGTTGAAACAATGGCAACAGTATCGCCTTTTTGTAAATAGTTGGGCTGAATCATCTTGAAAATTAATAAAACATAATGCAAATTACGAAAACCGAATCAACTATTCACTTTTCTGACAAACAATCCTTATTTTTGTGGATCTTAAACAAATTTTGATGAGCAATTCGAAAAGTCCTGCCGCTAAGGCAGCCAGATATACCATTACAGCAGCGCTGCCTTACACCAACGGTCCGGTTCATATAGGACATTTAGCGGGTGTTTATGTCCCAGCCGATATTTACGCACGTTATTTGCGTATCAGGGGAAATGATGCGATTTTTATTTGCGGATCGGACGAACACGGTGTGCCAATTACCATAACAGCAAAAAAAGAAGGTGTTTCGCCACAAGATGTGGTTGATAAATACCACGCCATTATAAAAAAGTCTTTTGAAGATTTTGGAATTTCTTTTGATAATTATTCCCGGACTTCAGCAGAAATTCATCATAAAACAGCTTCGGAATTTTTTAGAAAATTATATGATGAAGGAAAATTTATTGAAGAAACCAACGAGCAATTATATGATGAAGAAGCTAACCAGTTTTTGGCCGACAGATTTGTGGTTGGCACTTGTCCGAAATGCGGAAACGAGGAAAGCTACGGTGATCAGTGCGAAAAATGCGGAACAAGTCATAATGCAACCGATTTAATCAATCCAAAATCGGCCATTACAGGAAATGTGCCCACTAAAAAATTAACAAGACACTGGTATTTGCCATTGGAAAAATATGAAAAATGGCTGCGCGAATGGATTGTGGAAGGCCATAAAAATGATTGGAAATCCAATGTTTTGGGACAAGTAAAATCGTGGCTGGATGATGGATTGAAACCAAGGGCGGTAACGCGCGACTTGGATTGGGGAATTCCAGTGCCTATTGAAGGTGCAGAAGGAAAAGTGTTGTACGTTTGGTTTGATGCACCTATTGGCTACATTTCTTCCACCAAAGAATGGGCGGCACGAGAAGGAAAAGACTGGGAACCTTACTGGAAAGATAAAGACACAAAACTCATCCATTTTATTGGTAAGGACAATATTGTGTTTCATTGCATTATTTTCCCTGCAATGCTAAAAGCAGAAGGCACTTATATTTTACCGGAAAATGTTCCTGCAAATGAGTTTCTAAACTTAGAAGGCAATAAAATTTCCACCTCTAAAAATTGGGCGGTTTGGCTGCACGAATATTTGGAAGATTTTCCTGATAAACAAGATGTATTGCGTTATGCATTAACGGCTAATGCGCCTGAAACAAAGGACAACGATTTTACTTGGAAAGATTTTCAGGCTAGAAATAACAATGAGTTAGTAGCCATTTTTGGAAATTTTATCAACAGGGTGGTGGTTTTAACCGATAAATATTACAACGGAATTGTTCCTGAGCCTCATGAAATTTCAGATATTGACAATGAGACATTGGAGAAATTGCAAAAATTTCCTTCAATTATTAGTAATTCCATTGATCGTTATAGGTTTAGAGAAGCATCACAAGAGTTGCTAAATTTAGCGCGATTGGGGAATAAATATTTGGCTGACGAAGAACCTTGGAAAGTAATAAAAGAAGATGAAGAGCGCGTAAAAACGGTGATGTATGTTGCCTTGCAAATTGCGACTGCTTTGGCGGTGTTGAGCGAACCTTTTTTGCCATTTACTTCAGTAAAATTAAAAAAAATCCTCAATATTAAATCCAATACATTACTTTGGAGCGATGTTGAAGACAAAGAAGAATTACTGAGCCCAAATCACCAAATTGGCAAAGGGGAACTGTTGTTCGCAAAAATTGAAGATAGCGAAATTGAAGCGCAATTGGCTAAGTTAGAAGCTACCAAATTGGCAAATATATTTGAAAACAATGTTGCTGAACCTCAAAAACCAACCATTGAATTTGATGATTTCACCAAACTTGACATTAGGGTAGGGACTATTATTGATGCTGTGAAAGTTCCGAAAACCAAAAAATTATTGCAGCTTAAAGTCGATGTTGGCATTGATGTTCGCACCATAGTTTCAGGAATTGCAGAAAGTTTTAATCCTGATGATATTATCGGGCAAAAGGTAACGGTTTTGGTAAATTTGGCACCAAGGAATTTAAAAGGAATTGAAAGTATGGGAATGGTTTTAATGACCAATACACCCGATGGGAAATTGGCATTTATTGAACCTGAAAATGATTCAGTTGCTAACGGAGAACAAATAAGTTAGTAATCAGTTTAAATGCGAAAAGTCAATAGCCAATTATGAATTACACAATTAAACGATTAAACAGTTAAATAATAAGGCAATAGGCAGTTATTCAATAGGCAAAAGTTTTAAACCTGAAACCAACAACCAACAACCAACAATGCAACTACTTAATTATATAAAATCCTTTACCAATCTTCCGGATAAAGGCATTCAAAATACGGTACAGTTGTTAAATGAAGATTGCACCGTTCCTTTTATTTCCCGTTACAGAAAAGAATTGACAGGAGATTTGGATGAAGTTCAAATTGGTGAAATTGTTAAGTACAAACTTCAGTTTGAATCATTGGAAAAGCGTAAAATAACCATACTGAAAGCCTTGGAAGACCAAGAGGTTTTAACTGATGAACTGAAGCGGAAAATTATTTCGGCCAACGATTTAATTACTTTAGAAGACCTATATCTTCCTTTTAAGAAAAAGCGGAAAACAAAAGCTGAAATCGCGCGCAACCAGGGTTTGGAGCCTTTGGCAAAAATTATGATGAGCCAGCGTGCAGATAACATTTCTTCTATTGCCGCAAAATACATTTCTTCTGAAGTTAAAACACAAGAAGAGGCTTTAGAAGGCGCTCAGCATATTATTGCGGAATGGATTAATGAACGAAGCGACATCAGAAATAACATTCGCCACCAGCTGGAAAAGTTTGCCATTATTTCTACTGCGGTAATCAAAACGAAATCAACAGAAGAGAAAGCTCAAAAATATAGAGATTATTTCAATTGGTCAGAACCGTTGAACCGTTGTCCGTCACACCGTTTGTTGGCCATTTTAAGGGCTGAAAAAGAAGGGTTTATTCGGGTGAAAATTGAAATTGATGATGAAAAAGCCATAGCCAATATGGAAGGCAGAATTATCAATTCAAAAAATGAATGTGCCACACATATTAAATTGGCAATACAAGATTCGTATAAGCGATTATTGTTTCCCGCCTTATCAAATGAAATTTTAAGCATTGCCAAAGAAAAAGCCGATGATGCAGCAATTCAGGTTTTTGCAAAAAACATGAAACAATTGCTTTTGGGTGCGCCGCTTGGCGAAAAAAATATTTTAGCCATTGATCCCGGATTTAAATCGGGTTGTAAAGTTGTTTGCCTGAATGCTCAGGGTTATTTGGTTTATAATGAAACATTGTATCCAAATGCACCTCAAAATGATTCAAAAGGCGCTTCAAAAAAGATTAGTTCGTTGGTGAATGCCTATAAAATTGAAGCCATTGCTATAGGCAATGGAACCGCTTCACGTGAAACGGAACAGTTTATTAAAAATATCAAATTTTATACAGATATTGAGGTTTATGTGGTGAGTGAAGCAGGTGCATCTATTTATTCCGCATCAAAAATAGCGCGAGATGAGTTTCCAAACTTTGATGTTACCGTGAGAGGTGCAGTTTCAATAGGAAGAAGATTGGCAGATCCTTTGGCGGAATTGGTGAAAATTGACGCTAAATCAATTGGTGTTGGGCAATATCAGCATGATGTGGATCAAACCAAATTGAAAGGCGCTTTGGATAGCACTGTTGAAAGTTGTGTGAATATGGTTGGTGTAAATATCAATACGGCAAGTGAATCGTTGCTGAGTTATGTATCCGGAATCGGACCAAAATTGGCTGAAAATATCGTGGCGTTCAGAGAGGAACACGGGGCGTTTTCTTCAAGAAATGACATTAAAAAAGTGGCTCGGTTGGGCGATAAAGCTTTTGAACAAAGTGCTGGGTTTTTAAGAATTAAGAATGGAGATTATCCCCTGGATGATTCTGCAGTACATCCCGAAAGTTATGCGATTGTTAGCGCTATGGCCAAACACCTGAAATCTAATATTTCCGATTTAATTGGAAATAAAGAAGCGCTTCAAAAAATACCATTGGAAAATTATGTTTCTGAATTTATTGGATTGCCTACGCTGAAAGATATTGTAAAAGAATTGGAAAAACCGGGGTTGGATCCTCGTCAAAAAGCCAAAGTTTTTACATTTAATCAAAATATTAGGACAATTAATGATTTACGTGAAGGACAATTGTTGCCGGGAATTGTAAATAATATCACCAATTTTGGATGTTTTGTGGATATTGGCATTAAAGAAAGCGGACTGGTGCACGTTTCCAATTTGTCGGATACATTCGTGAGCGATGTGAATTCAATTGTAAGCTTGCAGCAACATGTGATTGTGAAAGTTTTGGAAGTTGATATTGCCAGAAAACGGATACAGCTTTCGTTGAATTATTAATTAGGCAATTAG
>NZ_JBFFKM010000051.1:0-19194 GCF_041555395.1 Lutibacter sp.
TACAAATCAGAAAATTATCAGGATAATTTCTTCAAATCGGGTTTTATATTTCCATCTTTAGAATCAATTGGTTTTATAGAAAGTGACAATAAAGTATTGCCATTTAATTTAAAATGCATAAAAAAATACCAAGATATTAGAGATTTTCCTACTCAAGAAACTTCTAACGCTTCTGTGTATTTGCGTTTTGGGACAATAAGTGTGCGTAAAATGGTTGATTACGCAAGCAAAACAAATGAAATTTACTTAAGCGAATTAATTTGGCGTGAATTTTTTATGCAAATTCTTTTTCATTATCCAAAAGTGGTAAATGAAAATTTTAAATCGAAATACAATTTTATTCCCTGGAGAAATAACGAAGATGAGTTTAAGAAGTGGTGTGAAGGAAAAACGGGTTATCCGATAGTTGATGCAGGAATGCGCCAATTAAATAAAACCGGTTATATGCACAATCGTGTCAGAATGATTACGGCAAGTTTTTTATGCAAACATTTATTAATAGACTGGCGTTGGGGAGAAGCTTATTTCGCTGAAAAATTACTCGATTATGAATTATCATCAAATAATGGAAATTGGCAATGGGTAGCTGGTACAGGTTGTGATTCTGCACCATATTTCAGAGTTTTTAATCCGGAAACACAACAGCAAAGATTTGACCCAAATTTTGAGTACATAAAAAAATGGAATCCTAATTATAAAGAAATTCCAGAGCTTGTTGAGCATAAATTTGCGCGTTTACGGTATTTAGATACTGTAAAATTGGCTTTATTATAATTTTTATTTAACCAATTTTGAAATCATACCGTTAAATACAAACCTATGAAAAGATGTTACAACCACCAATACAATCTTCCTGAGGGAATTTGAGGTCTAAATGTAGCCCTAATACCAGCTTGAAAGGTTGTTAATACATAATTATAGGGTTTTTAAGATGGTTTAATTTTCATGTATTCTAAAATATTTTTGGGCGTTGGTAATCTAAACGTTCCTTAAAAGTAGGAATCGAATAGCCATCTAAACCATTAATTGCAGCTATATTTCCGTCCGCTAAATTAATAAATCCATCTTTTTGTAAAAGATTATCTTTTATGTATAAGCCTTGTATTTCTCCAATAATGAGTTTTGTGTTATTTGCCTTAATTTCATATTCTTCAACATATTTCATAGCTAGTTGAATTGGACAATCTTTTACAAATGGCGCATAAAAATTATCTTTATAATCGGTTTCTAAATTTGTAACTTCAAATTCTGAAATACTTCGTTCGTATTTAGCGGATGTATGATGAGCATCTTTTAAAATACTTTCGTGAATATGGTTTATAGTATAATAACCAGTTTCAAAAATATTTTCATAAGTATTTCTAGGAACTGATGTTGGTCTAAGAATAAAGCCTAATAATGGAGGCGCTGATCCTAGATGTGTTACCGAACTAAAAATAGCAACATTTGTTTTTTTATCGGTTGATTTTGTTGCGATTAAGTTGGCTGATTTATACCCTGCGCAACTATTAATAAGGTTAATTTTATATAAATGTTCTAATTGATTAATTTCTTGAAGGTTGAAATAAGTCATTATAAATTTTTAAAATTATTTATTTTAACTTCCTTCGCTTTTAAATCAAACATTAAATTATAGAGACCAAAAAAGGTTCTATTAATATAAATAAAGTGTTTAGAACCTCGGTTGCCATTCATTTTTTTAAGCTCAGTATTTTTAGCGTATTTTTCTCCAAGGGCTGCAATTTGTTTAAAGAAATCGCCATCTGAAAAATCAAATATTTCTTCATGAAAAGGTTGCGTAAATAAACTTAACATATCGTGAAACATAGAAGAGAAAAAAGCTAATTCTTCCTGTGAATCATCTTCTCTTAGGATTTCTAATTCAAATAATTTTTGTTTGAAGGTAGCAGGGTTATTAATGTTTTCCTTTTTAGCCAATTCAAAATATGGAATGTAAAATTCATCTGGAATTGTTTTCATACAACCAAAATCTAAAGCTATTAAATCTGCATCTTTTGAAATTAAAAAATTACCAGGATGTGGGTCTGCATGTACTTTTTTTAGCGTATGAATTTGATACATGTAAAAATCCCATAAAGCTTGCCCAAGTTTATTAGATTTTTCTTCATCAGTGTTGTGAGCCGTAAACTCAGATAAATGTTCGCCATCCATCCAATCCATTGTAATAATTCTTTCAGAAGAAAATTCTTCATAATAATTAGGAAATAGAAGGTTTGGGATATGAGAACAAGCCGCTGAAATTTCTTTGCTTTGTTTAATTTCTATTAAATAGTTAGTTTCTTCTATTAATTTTTCTTCAACTTCCTTAAAATATTTATCAGAATCTTTCCCTTTAATATTAAACATGCTAATAGCAATTGGTTTAACCAAAGCCAAATCACTGGAAATACTATTTGCAATTCCTGGATACTGAATTTTAACAGCAAAAGTTTTGTTGTCTTTCTTTGCTTTATGAACTTGACCAATGCTTGCTGCATTTATAGAATTTGCATTAAAATCATCAAATATATCTTGTGGCACTTTCCCAAAGTACTTTTTAAATGTTTTTATTACTAGTGGCGCAGATAATGGCGGTACTGAAAATTGCGCTAAAGAAAATTTTTCAACATAAGCTTGTGGTAATATGCTTTTTTCCATGCTTAGCATTTGAGCAACTTTTAAGGCACTACCTTTTAATTTTTTTAGCCCATCATAAATATCTTCAGCATTGTTTTTATTTAGACGCTCTTTTGCATTAACTTCGGTAGTAATTAATTTATCACCATAATATTTTAAATAATTAACCCCTACTTTTGCCCCAGTTTGAACTAATTTTGAAGCTCTGTGTATTTTTGAAACAGGTATTGTATCTATAGTTTTTAGCATTGTCTAATTAGTTTATGTTCATTTTTTCTTTGTATAAAAATTTACCAAAATCTATCATACTTTTTAATGGAGTTGTGTCAATTAAATCAAAACTGGTATTAATGGACTTTTCAATAAAAATATCTGTTTTCTCAAAAGAAGCAGAACTGTCATTTAACCAAAATTTCAGCGTCATTAAAAATTGTATCCAAGCAGTTTCTTTAATACTTTTACGTTGAATTTGTGTAATATTTTTTTGTTTAAAATCAATAGTTTCTATTTCTAACGTATCTATATACTTAGTGAAATTCTTTTTAAAATCGGAAAGTACCGTTAATTTTTTTAATTGTTCTGTATGATTTCCTAAGAGGATAAGTATAAAACTTCTGTTGGCTGAAAGATTTTCAAAAAACGTAAAATAAAAGCTTAATAATTTATTTCGAGCATCAAATTGTTCATACTCTTTACTTTTAGCTAAGGTGTTTTGTGTGGTTTCAAAAAAAGTATTAAAAATAGCTTTTTCAATAGCTTCAAACGAACCAAAATGTTTATAAAATATCGATTCATCAAAATTATTTTTTTTAGCAAAAGCATACACAGATACTGGTTTTGAACCGTTTTCTAGCATATAGCTCATGTAATTTGATGTTATTTCAGAAGGTGTTATTGTTTTACTTTTGGCCATAATAAATATTGTTATAATGTTTAACTAAATATAATACAAATTAAACATAAATACTTCATATAATTAAAATAGTTCTATGTTAAAATTTTATCATACAATAGATAAAATAGATTATATATTTAAATTACATGTTTTAGTTTGTTTATTTATACAATATAATAATTAAACAAAAGTAATTTTAAAACAGTTGAAACTAAAAAGGAACAGTTTAATTCGGCACATCGTTTGTATAATCCAATATGGTCTGAAGAGAAAAATAAAAATATTTTTGACAAGTGTAACAATCCAAATTATAATGGGCATGATTATGAACTTGAAGTTACTGTTATGATGTTTATGAATATAGAAACGGGATATGTAATAGATGCTAAATATTTGTGGGACTTAATTAAGAAAAATGTTTTAGAAAAATTTGAGCCTGTGTTTAACTA
This sequence comes from Lutibacter sp., assembly GCF_041555395.1. GTDB lineage: Bacteria > Bacteroidota > Bacteroidia > Flavobacteriales > Flavobacteriaceae > Lutibacter. Next base: position 3,982 of record NZ_JBFFKM010000051.1, read on the forward strand.
CATCGAAAAGCGGATTCCAGATTTTAAGGATGTTGTAACTCCGGAAATAGTGGAATATAAATTTGCTCGAGGACGTTATTTAAATGCAATAAAAAGCAGTTTCTATTAATAATAATGCAATTGCTTTTTTTAGCTTTAATCTTATGCTTTTCCTCCTTTTTTGAATGCTTAAATTTTATTTTACAGATAAATAATCCTCAATATTTACTTAATAATCGATTTTGATATTCATTTTTTTTCATTTCCTTATAATTGAGCCTTAATTTAATTAATAATTTAAAAACTCCATTACATTAACTCCGTTTAGGAAGGATTATTCCGTTTTAATAATGTTGTAATTACGGCATACATCAATTTGTGATGCTGTTAAATATTTTAACGCAATAGTAACCAGTTACTTACAAATGTTATGCGGATTAATTCTAAATAATTTTATCCCCAAGTTAGCTGACATATATCATTATAAATAATACTTTATTACCTTAATTTTACAACTTAAAATTGAATAGTTAATTATATTATTTATAAAATAAGGGAATTCAAAAAAAACTTTATTTTGTAAATTCTTCAGAGTAAATATAACCTAAGATGAAACAAGAAAGTCAAAAACTAATTTGTGATGCCAATGAGGCTGTAGCGATCATTGCGCACAAAACAAACGAAGTATGTGCAATTTACCCAATTACGCCATCATCACCAATGGGAGAGCATGCGGAAGTGTACAGTTCAAATGGTCAAACAAATATTTGGAATAACATTCCTAGAATTGTTGAAATGCAAAGTGAAGGTGGTGCTGCAGGAGCAGTTCATGGATCACTTCAAGGAGGAGCCTTAACAACAACATTTACAGCATCACAAGGATTGTTGTTAATGATACCAAATATGTATAAAATTGCTGGTGAATTATTACCAAATGTTATCCATGTAGCTGCAAGAACTGTTGCAACACATGCCTTGTCTATTTTTGGAGATCACTCAGATGTAATGGCAACACGTGCAACAGGATTCTCCATGTTATTTGCAGGTTCAGTTCAGGAAGCACACGATTTTGCTTTAATATCACAAGTCGCTACATTAAAAAGTAAAGTGCCATTTTTAAATATTTTTGATGGGTTTAGAACATCTCATGAAATTTCTAAAATTGATGGAATTCCAGATGATGTTATAAAAGCAATGATGCCGGAAGATGAAGTGATGAATCATAAAAAGCATTCCTTAGATCCTGATAATCCTGTAATTAGAGGTACAGCACAAAACCCTGATGTTTTCTTTCAGGCACGTGAAGCGGCCAATACGTACTACCAAAATGTCCCTGGAATTGTTCAAAAAACAATGGATGAATTTTATAAACATACTGGTAGAAGGTACAGTTTGTTCTATTATATTGGTCACCCAGAGGCTGAAAAAGTTATTATTGTTATGGGCTCAGGCGATGGTGCAATTCGGGAAACTATTGACACTTTGGTTGAACAAGGTGAAAAAGTTGGCGCTTTAATCGTTCGTTTATATCGTCCGTTTTCAGTATATGATTTTATTGAGCAATTGCCTAAATCAACTAAAAAAATTGCTGTTTTAGACAGAACGAAAGAACCAGGAAGTATAGGAGAACCTTTATATTTAGACGTAGTAACTGCATTTGTAGAAATGGGTGACTATATGCCTACAATTGTAGGAGGACGTTACGGACTTTCTTCAAAAGAATTTACGCCAGCAATGGTTAAAGGAATCTATGATGAGTTAGATAAAAATTCACCAAAAAACCATTTCACTATAGGTATTAATGACGATGTAACCAATACAAGTTTATCTTACAATTCAGATTTTAAAACTAAAAAAGACACATTCAATTGTATGTTTTATGGTTTAGGATCAGATGGTACAGTTGGCGCAAATAAAAATTCTATTAAAATTATTGGTGAAACTACCGATAATTATGTGCAAGGATATTTTGTTTACGATTCTAAAAAGGCCGGCGCTCAAACAGTTTCACATTTACGTTTTGGCCCAAATCCAATTTATTCAACCTATTTAATAAACAAAGCAAATTTTATTGCCTGTCATGAAACCAGCTTTATTTACAAATATGATGTGCTGGAAAATATTAAAGAAGGTGGAACCTTTTTGTTAAACACACCACATTCAAAATATAAAATTTGGACAGAATTGCCAAGCACAATGCAACGTAGAATTATTGATAATGATATTGATTTTTACGTAATTGACGCCACGAAAGTTGCTCAGGAGGCAGACCTTGGTAAACGTACAAATACCATATTACAAACTTGTTTCTTTGCCATATCGGGTGTGCTTCCTAAAGATGAAGCAATTAAAAAGATTAAAAACGCCATTGTAAAATCGTATTCTCATAAAGGAGAGGGCGTTGTGCAAATGAACTTTAACGCAGTTGATAAATCGTTAGAAAATTTGCAAAAAGTTGAATATCCTCGTCATACTACAAATAATGATGGTTTAAAACCAATGATGACCGAAAATGCTGATGATTTTGTAAAAGAAATTTTAGGAACTATTTTAGCGGGTAGGGGAGATTCTTTGCCGGTTAGCGCATTTTCTGTTGATGGAACGTTTCCAACAGGAACCACACAATATGAAAAACGGGGAATTGCTGATTTTGTACCGGTTTGGGATGATGCAGAACTTTGTACTCAGTGTAATAAATGTGTAGCTATTTGTCCGCACGCTGCAATTAGAGCGAAAGTTGTTTCAAATGAACTGTTAATAAATGGGCCTGAATCACTAAAAAGCGTTCCAGCAAAAGGAAGACCCTTTAATAGTGAAAAAGAAAGTTATATATTACAAGTTTCACCACTGGATTGTACTGGTTGTGATTTATGTGTAGCTGTTTGTCCGGCTGAAAGTAAAGAAGTGCCAAACACTTTTGCAATTAACTTAACCGAAATGCGTAAAGTGGAAGAAGTGGAAACTGTAAATTGGAATTACTTTATTGATTTACCTGATTATGACAGAAAGGAATTGGTTACTTCAACAGTTAAAGGTTCACAATTTTTAGAACCGTTATTTGAATTCTCCGGCGCTTGTTCCGGTTGTGGTGAAACACCATATATTAAGTTAATTACACAATTATATGGTGACAGTATATTGATTGCAAATGCAACTGGTTGTTCTTCAATATACGGAGGTAATTTACCTACAACACCATACAAAACAAATAAAGACGGACGTGGTCCAGCTTGGGCCAACTCTTTGTTTGAAGACAATGCTGAGTTTGGTTTAGGAATGCAACTGGCATTAACCAAAAAACAAGAAATAGCAGTTGATTTATTAAAATCTTTAGAAAGTAAAATAGGCAGTACCATAGTAAATGAGATACTTAATAATGCGGAAGGTAATGAAACTTTAAAAGAGCAAAAAATTAATCAAATTGATGAACTAAATGAAATTTTAGATACCATTGATACTTATGAAGCCAAAAAACTAAGAAACCTTTCAGAATACTTGCGTAAAAAAGCAGTTTGGATATTTGGTGGTGATGGTTGGGCTTATGATATTGGATATGGCGGTTTAGATCATGTATTCTCATCAGGAGAAAACATCAATATTTTAGTAATGGATACTGAAGTTTATTCAAATACGGGTGGACAAGCATCTAAGGCAACACCAATGGGAGCAAGCGCCAAGTTCGCAATTTCAGGAAAAACAACTTCTAAGAAAAGTTTAGCATTACAGGCAGTTTCTTATGGAAATGTTTATGTTGCCCAAATTGCAATTGGTGCAAAAGATAACCAAACGCTGAAAGCAATTGAAGAAGCAGCAGCTTATCCGGGACCATCATTAATTATTGCCTATTCTCATTGTGGTGAGCACGGTTATGACTTGAAAGATGGTACTAAACATCAAGAGAAAGCAGTAGAAACTGGTTACTGGCCATTATTTAGATTTAATCCTTTGGCAGAAAAAGGAAAAAAATTCAGATTAGATTCTAAAGCGCCTTCTGCACCTTTAAGTGAATTTATGTATACAGAAACTAGATTTACCAGAGTTGTAAAAGAAAATGCTGAATTTGGGAAAGTACTATTAGATAAAGCCCAGGAACAAGTAGATGTTCAATGGGAAAGATTAGAACTTTTTAAAAATTTATAATTTAAATTAATATTAGAGTGTCAGGTATGTCATACCTGACACTTTTTTTATATCTTTATTATTATTATTATAAATGATTAATTTTTATAAAAATAAGGAAGTTATAAGGATCAATAATTTTTTATTTTCTTTAGTGTTACTTAAATAAAAAATATAAAACAATGAAATCAAGATCAGAAGCTTTTTTTAAAGAAGCATCAAAAAAATTAAAATCGGCAAAAGAGGAATTATTTAAACCCGCCGAAGATATTGTTAGTTATTCAGTATGTAAAAACGCTCAGTTTGCTATTGAAAACTTTCTTAAAGGGTATTTAACCAAAAACAATATCGAATTGCAGCAAAACGAAACTATCGCTTCTATGTACGATAAATGTGTAAGCATTGACAAAAATTTCGCATCTATTGATTTAAGTGCAATCGGATGTAAAGATCATGCCATTGATTCGCGTTATTGCTCGGAAATTAATTCGGTAAGCGCATGTTTTGATACAGCAGACAATATTGACACGTATTTAAGAAAAAACAAAATCGTTTAAAACCGGGCGCTTTATTACGTTTGAGAAAGCAAAAAACTTACTGTACATTTGTATAAAATAATTATGAAATGAATTATATTTTATTTGATGGTACAGTTCGTAAATCACTATTGCCATTAACCTACACCAAACCTGTTGCCGAATTACGAATAGGAATACTTACCATTCGTGAAAAATGGGAAATATATTTGGGTTTTACTACAACCACACTTACTGAAGACTATTTGGAAGAGAAATATCCAATGGTTGAAATGGAGCAGAATGTCATGATAAATGCTTCTTTTTTACCAACACTTTCCTTAACGGAAAAAATAATGGCGTTAAGGGAAAACCAGGCCATTTTTAAGGGGGAAGAAGTCATTGCATTTTTTACTACCGATTCACAAGAAACGGTGAATTTTGACAACTATGAGCAAATTGAATTTGATTCAGAAGTGACTCAAATTAAAAATTCTTGGGATTTATTTTCATTAAATGATATCGCATTAAAAGCTGATTTTTATTTAATTACGGAAGGAAGAAAATCGCAACCAATTCCTGAAGGTGTTCGTTTTATAAATAAGGATAATATTTTTATAGAAGAAGGCGCGGAAATTTTATTTTCAGTTTTAAATGCAAGTAAAGGACCTATTTATATTGGTAAAGATGCATTGGTAATGGAAGGAAGTTTAATTAGGGGGCCTTTTGCCATGGGAGAAAATTCTGTAGTTAAAATGGGTGCTAAAATTTATGGAGCCACTACTATTGGTCCGTTTTGCACTGTTGGCGGTGAAGTAAATAATTCTATTTTGTCCGGTTATTCAAATAAAGGCCACGACGGCTTTTTAGGCAATTCTGTATTGGGTGAATGGTGTAATATTGGTGCTGACTCAAACACTTCAAACTTAAAAAATAATTATAGCGAAGTTCGTTTATGGAACTTTGAAACTGAAAATTTCGCAAAAACCGGATTGCAATTTTGCGGTTTAATTATGGGTGACCATTCTAAATGTGCTATTAACACGATGTTTAATACAGGAACAGTTGTGGGCGTAAGTGCAAATATTTACGGAAGCAATTTTCCGAGAAATTTTATTCCTTCTTTTAGCTGGGGTGGAGCCGCAGGTTTTTCAACGTATCAACTTAATAAAGTTAATGAAACTGCAAAATTGGTGATGAAAAGGCGAGGAGTGGATTTTGATGAAAAAGAAAAACGCATTTTAGAGTACGTTTTTGCTATAACTGAAAAGTATAGAAATTCTTTTGATTAAATAAAAAAGCCCGTTTTAAAATGGGCTTTTTTATGGATAGAAAAATAATAAATTATCCTTTAATTTATTATTTCTTGAATTTCATTAGAAAGCACTTCTGTTTTTTTTAGTTTGATTACAGGTTTAGTATGGTGTATTTCCTTTTTAAATTCTTTTAAAAGTAATTGTTGTAACAAATCTTCAGGTATAATTTTTTCTAAAAAAAGCAGAAATCGATTTATCCTTTTTGGGATAATAATTTTTTTATTTTGAAACATTTTAGTGATGGTATAATTGGCAAGTTCACTTGGAGAAATTTTTGTAAGATTGCCAAAAATGCCATGTGATTTGATTCTGTTAAAAGTACCTTTGTTTGTTTCAACGCCATTGGGACAAACAACGCTTACTGAAATTGAGGTTTCTTTTAACTCATCATTTATAGATGTAGAGAAAGAAACTACAAATGCTTTTGAAGCCGCATATACGCTTTTATAAGGAATAGCATAATAGGCTGACAAACTGCCAATATTTAGAATATAGGAAGAGGGAGATTTTTTTAAATCAGGAATAAACAGTCTTGTCATTAAAACCAATGCTCTTATATTAAGTTGAATTCGATCATTGCTATAATCCAAAGTAGAGTTTTCAAAAATGGTTGTGCCTGCCATTCCGGCATTATTCACTAAAATATTTATGAGGTATCCTTCTTGTTTACACCATTTATAAACATTTTCAGGACCATCAGTTTTGGTTAAATCTGTTTCAAAAAAGTCTGATTTAACTTCAAATTTTTGAGCAATTTCTTGTGAAGTTTTATATAGATCTTCATCTGGCAATGCAACTAATAAAATATTCATTTTTCGAGATGCACACTCCATGGCTATTGCCTTTCCAATACCTTTTGAACCGCCAGTAATTAAAGTATAATTTTCATTTTTCATAATCATTTTTTTTATTAAACCATTGTAATGTTTGTATAGCCCCCGTTTCAAAAGGAGTAATTGAATAACCTAATTCGTTAATGGCTTTTTGAGATGAAACTTCCCAGCTATAACTAAATTTTTTAATTAATGAAGGGGTCATAGCTGGAGGAATATTAAAAATTTTTGAAAATAAAAGCATAATTTCAGCCATTAGGGAAATTAAAACGAATGGAATTTTTAACATAAAATATTTTTTTCCAGTGATTTTTCTCAAAATTGAAAACAACTCAATGTAATTTAAATCTGTACCTCCTAATAAATACTTTTCACCATTTTTGCCAAATTCCATTGCTAAAATATGTCCATTAACTACATCATCAATAAAAACATAATTACCAATGCTTGTGCCATCTCCTGGTATAAAGCGCCATTTTCCATCTGTATAAGCTTGCATCATTATGGTAACACTATTACTTTTCGACAATAATCCCGGACCATAAACACGGGTTGGATTAACGATAGTGATCTCCATATTATTTTTTGAATATGACTTTATTAATTCTTCAGCCTTGGCTTTTGATTTTTCATATTCTAAAAAATAATCAATTTTACGCTCAGAATTTTCATCCACTTTTTCAGTTATAGATGGACCGAAAATTCCTGCAGTTGAAGTGAAAATCACTTTTTTAATCCCTAATTTCAAAGCTGCATCCAATACGTTTTTTGTGCCGTTGACATTTAGTTCATATACAGTATTTTCATTCTTTGACCAAATTTTGGTAAATGCAGCAACATGATATACATATTTACATCCTTCCATTGCTTTTTCTAAGGAATTAATATCCATAATATCACCATTGAAAAGTTTAATATTTGGATGTTTCAGCATTTTTTTCTTTTCTTCGGAACGATACAATGCATGAATAGTTTGCCCTGATTCTGCTAGCCTATTAACTAAATGAACTCCAATAAATCCGGTTGATCCTGTAATAAAAACGCTCATTATAATTAACTTTTTTTTCGAACTAGATGAATATCTGGATGTATGGTTAAAGTAAGCCATTCATTAGACAATGCCATGGTAATATGTATGAGTAATGCTGCAAATATATTTCCTGATTGTAATGTGAGCAAGCATAAAACAAACCCTAAAGGAATTGCGCCAATGGCTTCTTTCCTTCCTTTTGGAACATGTATAAGTGAATAAATTACAACATTAATAATTATGGCTGGCCATGTTCCAAAAGCATAAAAACAAGTATATAAAAAAAAGCCTCTAAACAAGAATTCATAAGCACATAAATAGGCAATCCAGCCCAATGCGCTAAAAATTAATAACTGTACATCCCATTCCTTTTTTCTAATTTGCGGGTATAATTTTAAGTTGTCTGATGTTGCTTTATTAATATAATTTATAATTATAGTTAGTAGGCATAAAAGTAAAATCCAGCCAATATTTGTATAAATATTTTTGAAGTTTAGACCAAATTCAATAATTTTAATATTTTTATTAAATACGATTATTAAAAAAGGAATAATTCCATAAATAAAAATTGCAAATAGGCGATTGAATGTTGTTTGGAATACAGAATAATTTTCGATGCCAAATTTTCCAATAAAATATTTTTTAATTTTTAATGAAGTAGAAATAAAATGAAAAATCATGAAACTTAATATTACATATAGAAATGCAAGGATGAATTTTTGGTATTCAAAATGTAAAAAAAAATTATCCATAAGTTAAGAATCATATATATTTTCGATAGAAACACAACATTAAAGATAAATATTTTTTTTAATTTTTCAATACTTAACAACAAATTTAGGAGAAGGGTTAATTTTATAATTATAAATGCAAGTTTACATTGTTGGATTTAGTGTGATAAGCATCAGTTTATTTTTGGAATTTTAATGATGAATATTAGTTGCTTATAATTACTGTTGTAGAGTAAGTAATTAAGTGTCATTGATTTTTTTAAGGATAAATTTTTTAAAAAATAAGGTATTTCAGTATATTCATAAGAGAATATATCAAAATACCTTGATGTTATTAATAATTAAATTTGGTTATGTATTTTAAACAGGCATAATTTTCATTATCCTTTAATTTGTTCTTTCTTGAATTTTTCAAACTTCGTTTCCGCGTTTTTGGGCCAACTGTTGTTGGTTAAATTCACATCAGCGGTTTCTTCATCTGGGTCAACTGTAATTTTAACAATAGCTTTGCTTGAAGGAAATACTTTAGTCACTTCAGTATCATTTAATCTCCAAATTTCGGCAGGATATTGTTTGCGTTCTTTAGTGCCGTCTTCATATTCAAATTCAACAATAATTGGCATCACCAAATCTCCTGGTTTTTCAAAAACCAATTCGTAAAAATACTTTGGTGCTTTTAATTCGGCTTTTTCTTCTGAAGAAAAATTTTGATTGATATAATCGCTCAACAAACTGTAATCTTCTGGTTTTTTCGATTTTAAATCTTCGTTAAATTCCGGACTGTCTTCTGAAATTAAATACAGAGAAGGAGGTAGCTGATCCAATGTAATTCCATACCGTTTTGCCATATTTCCAACACGTTCGGTAGGTTTGTCTGTAACGTAATATTTTTTCACTTCTTTGATGCCTATATCATTGGCGCCGGTTGTGTAAAACCACCCTCTCCAGAACCAGTCTAAATCCATAGCAGAAGCATCTTCCATCGTCCTAAAGAAATCAGCAGGTGTCGGATGTTTAAATTTCCAGCGTTGTGCATAGGTTTTAAAAGCATAATCAAATAACGCTGGTCCCATAATGGTATGTCGTAGGATCCAAAGTCCAGCAGCTGGCTTTGCATAAGCGTTGTTACTAAAATCATATAAATCTTCCCCTTCAGCCATAATTGGTGATAATTGAGACTGATCACCTTTCATATATGGAATAATATATTTTGGCAAACCTCTGCTTAAAGGGTAATGATCTTCATAATCCATTTGAGCGAGCATTTGCACAAAAGAATTTAGACCTTCATCCATCCAAGTCCAAAGACGTTCATCAGAATTTATAATCATCGGAAAAAAGTTATGTCCAACTTCATGTATTGTTGTTCCAAGCATTCTATATTTAGTGCGATCATCGTAAGTACCATCCGAATTTGGTCTTCCTGGGTTGAAACAAATTTGAGGATATTCCATGCCCATTTGTCCATCAACAGAGATTGCTTTATGATAAGGATAGTCAAAAGTGTGTTTTGAATAGGTTTTTAAAGTTTGGGCAACCGCTCTAGTAGAATGATCACCATATAATGGATTCGCTTCTTTTGAATAATAAGAATAGGCCATAACAGTTCTTCCATTAATACCAACTGCCATTGCATCCCAAATAAATTTTCTCGAAGTTGCAAAAGCATAATCTCTTACATTTTCAGCATAGAATTTCCAGGTTTTGGTTTCCTTAGATTTTGTTTTTTCTATTTCTGTAGCTTCTTCTTGAGTTACAATAATAACAGGATTATCGAAAGATTTTCTGGCTTCTGCCAATCTTTTTTGTTGGGTTTTTGTAAGTACTTCATTTTCATTTTTAAGCACTCCGGTTGCGCCTAACATATGATCTTTTGGGGTTGTAATATTCACTTCATAATTACCAAATTCTAAAGCGAATTCACTTCTGCCAAAAAACTGCTTATTTTGCCATCCATCCACATTGTCATAAACACATAATCTCGGAAAAAATTGAGCAATAACGTAGCTGTTATTTCCATCTTCAGGAAAATGTTCAAAACCTGACCTTCCGCCTTGTTCAATATGGTTATTAATATGGTACCACCATTTTATTTTAAATGAGAAAGTTTCGCCGCTTGCCAAAGGTTTTTTCAAATTCAAACGCATCATTGTTTGATTGATAAAGTATGAAGCATCACTGCCATCTATATTTTTTACATACTCAATTTTAAAACCCCCATCAAATGGTTTAATATATGTTTCAGAAAATTTTGAAGGGCTGTACATGGTAGCAGCACCACTCGATTGAATATCCGGAGTTTTGGAGTTTGTTGCACGCATATTTTGATCTAGTTGCAGCCATAAATACGCTAAATTGTCTTTTGAGTTATTGTGATAGGTAATGGTTTCTTCACCATAAATACGTTGATTTTCATCGTCCAAAACAATATCCATTTTATAATCAACCTGTTGCTGGGTATATTCATGTCCTGGAGCACCTGAAGCGGTATGCTGATTATTTGGAGTTGGAAGTTCTTCATTTAATTGTTTGAATTTACTGTTATTATAATGTGCTTTCTGGCTATTTATATTTTGGGCTGTAACAGGAAGAATCACTGTCAGGAAAAGGAACGAAAGAAGTAATAATTTTTTCATGTATTTAACAGGTATTTAATGGATAACAACTAATGGGTAAAAAAATCCACTCAAGCGAGTGGCTTTTTTTTTATGCTTTGATTTTATTTTTTTTGAATTGTTCAAATTTATTTTCTATTTTTTTAGGCCAGCTGTTGTTGCTTAAATTGATATCGGCAGTTTGCTCATCGGGATCAATAGTTATTTTTTTGATTGCTTTGTTAGAAGGAAAAACTTTAGTGACTTCAGCATCATTTTTTCTCCAAATTTCGGCCGGATACTGTTTGCGTTCTTTAGTGCCGTCATCATATTCAAATTCTACAATTATTGGCATCACCAAATCTCCCGGTTTTTCAAAAACCAATTCGTAAAAATATTTAGGTGCTTTTAATTCGGCTTTTTCTTCCGAAGAAAAATTTTCATTGATATAATCGTTCAACAAATCGTAATCTTCCGGTTTTTTTGATTTTAAATCATTTTTAAATTCCGAACTGTCTTCAGAAATCAAATACAGCGCAGGAGGAAATTTATCAACTGTAGTTCCATACCGTTTTGCCATATTTTTAATGCGTTCGGTTGGTTTGTCTGTCACATAATATTTTTTCACTTCTTTTATGCCAATATCATTGGCGCCGGTTGTGTAAAACCAGCCTCTCCAAAACCAGTCTAAATCCACCGCGGAAGCATCTTCCATCGTTCTGAAAAAATCTGCAGGCGTTGGGTGTTTAAATTTCCAGCGTTCAGCATAAGTTTTAAAAGCATGGTCGAATAATTCATGTCCCATAACAGTTTCTCTCAATATAAATAAACCTGCTGCAGGCTTTCCATAGGCGTTTGATCCAAAGTTTGTTAAATCTTCACCTTGAGACATTATTGGTTCTAAGCCGCTTTGGTCACCAGACATATATCTCACGATACTTTTAGGCTGGTCGGTTAAAGGGAATAGTAAAGGGTCATATTTGTATTCTGCATAAATTTCCACGAAAGAATTTATTCCTTCATCCATCCAAGTCCAAGTACGCTCATCAGAATTCACTATCATAGGGAAAAAATTATGTCCAACTTCGTGCGTGATTACGCCAATCATTCCCGATTTTGTTCTCTCGGTATAGGTTCCGTCTTCATTAGGTCGGCCGTAATTCCAGCAAATCATTGGATATTCCATTCCCTGACGTTGTGCATTGATGGAGGTTGCTTGTGGATAAGGATAATCAAAAGTAAATTCTGAATATACTTTTAAGGTATTTGCAACGGCCCTAGTTGAATGCTCTTCCCAAAGAGGATTTCCTTCATTTGGATATAATGAGTAGGCCATTACCGTTTTTCCATTAAGGTTCACGGCCATAGCATCCCATATTAATTTTCTTGATGAAGCAAAAGCAAAATCTCTTACGTTTTCAGCATAAAAATGCCAGTTTTTTGTTTCTTCGGATCTTCCTTTTTCAGCGGCCAACGCTTCTTCGGGAGTTACTATAAAAACCGGATTGTCAAATGAATTTTTTGAATCTTCATATCTTTTATATTGAGCTGAAGTAAAAACATCTTTCGGATTTTGAATAACACCTGTCGCATTTAAAATATGATCTTTAGGAGTGGTTATGGTAACATCATAATTTCCAAATTCTAAAGCAAATTCACTGCGTCCTAAAAACTGTAAATTTTGCCATCCTTCTACATTATTATACACAGCCAAACGTGGAAAAAATTGAGCAATCACATATAAATTATTTCCGTCAGGAAAAGGTTCATAACCTGAACGTCCGCCATCAGCCAGATAATCGTTGATGTTGTACCACCATTTTATGTTAAAAATATAATTTTCTCCGGAAGTCAATGGTTTTGGCAAATTGATGCGCATCATGGTTTTGTTAATCATGTAACTTACCTCGTTTCCGTTAACATCTTTTATAAATTCAATGTTAAATCCTCCTTGGAAAGGTTTTCCCATAAAGGTTTTGGCGAATTTTGCCGGAGCATACATAACATCGGGTCCGCCACCATTAATTTGAGGAGTTAAGGAATTTGGAGCGCGTATGTTTTGGTCCAACTGCACCCATAAGTATTCTAAGTTATCTTTAGAATTGTTGTGATAAGTAATCGTTTCTTCCCCAAATATTTTTTGATTTTCATCATCCAAAACAATATTCATTTTATAATCAACTTGCTGTTGTGTGTATTCATGACCTACTGCGCCAGAAGCTCTGTGCGCATTGTTTGGCGTAGGCAATTCTTCATGCAATTGCTTAAATTTACTGGTATTGTAATGTGCTTTTTGAGGCGTTGTTTTTTGCTCAACTTCTTGAGCGAAAAATGATGTTGAGAAAATAGCCAATAGGGTTGCGACTAATAATTTTTTCATTTTACATGATTGGTTTTGATAGATGGTACTAATTAATTATTTTTAACAGGATTGTAAAATTATCATTAAAATTTTAAAAAACCGTCATCACTTGCTTTGGTAAGATAAAAAGTTTTGTTGAAATTTTTCACTTTTATTTTAACAATATTTTTCTGGTCGGGAAAGTTTTTAAATAAAATATTATTGGTCACTTCAATAGATTTAAGTTCTTTAATCTCATTTATTTCTAAATAAAATCTTACAATTTCTCCATCATATTCTTTGCCAATATATTTATATCCCAAATTTTTGCCATTCACAGCTATTGATAAATGTTCATTTAGGTATTTTTTATAATAAACATCAACATTTTCAATTTCTGTTTTACTCGCCAAATTTAATTGTTTTCCGATGTTTTCATTAAGTGTAAATTCAAGATCTTCCAGAGTGACGCCCAAAGTAATTTGAAGCGATTGTTGTTCTTTAACGTATTCAATTTCGCATAAACTAACATAATATTTGTGCAAGGTGAACGAGAGCAAAGGAAGTGCTGCAAAAATTATTATAATTTTTTTTAATTGCATAAGAGGTTTAAATAAGAGCTAATAAACAAAAAGTATTCCAAAAATGAGTGATCTTTGTTACATAAAAAATTTAATTTTTAATGGCGTTATATGCCTCACTTTCTTCCCGCAAAATTTGAATCACTTGCAATAAATTGTTATTGTAATATTCTGTAATAATATTTCTAAATTCACAGTACGCTAAAAAGTTGTCTATTTTTTCTTCGGGAATTTTCAGCTTGTCAGTAAAATAAGCAAGACCAAATTGTTTCCTGATTTTTATAGGGAATTGTTTTTTCCGGGAAATTTCCCGTTTTAATCTTTGTTCTGCTTCATAACGCGGATCAGGAATTGGAATACTTCCACCACTCATTGCAAAAGGGTTTACGTTTGGAGCTTTTAAAAATACGTGAGTATCCGGTGGCAACGCCTTTTTTAAATCGCCAGGTTTAAGAATAAATGTATGTTTTCTCAACGTGTCTTTTGGGGCCTTATTGATGTCATAATTTAAATTTCCCGTTAAACCTTCTATATAAATTTCATCCAATTCATTTACATATGGAATTAATTCAACCAAAATTCTTTTATATTTAATGAAGTTTTCGGTCATTTTAATTTTTTTTATTTCGTATTCAATCGATGAAAACAGCAACGTATCATTTAATGAAACAATCAGTTCAAATTCGCCACTATCATTGCTCACGGCCCCTGTTTTGGAATTAAGATTAACGATATGCACATGACCAACTGAATTGTTGAAACTGATTATTTTTCCTGAAATAAGTGCGTATTTCTCTTGTGAAAAACAGTTCGTACAAAAAAAAACGAACATTAATAAGCAATTTAATTCTCTTTTCATTACATCAAAGTTCGTTAAAGAAAATTTATAAAAATTGAGGGTAATAATAAACTTTTGTTAAGATTGAAAATTAAGTACATTTGGTAAAACTTTGTTGAAATGAAACGAGCTTTACAAATTTCGATACATAAAGGAATGATTAATGGCGAACAGCATCTGTTCCCGCTAAAAAATAAAATTTAAACAGATGAAACGAGCTTTACAAATTTCGATACATAAAGGAATGATTAATGGCGAACAGCATCTGTTCCCGCTAAAAAATAAAATTTAAACAGATGAAACGAGCTTTACAAATTTCGATACATAAAGGAATGA
>NZ_JBFFKM010000052.1:0-18565 GCF_041555395.1 Lutibacter sp.
GATACCTTTTTAGAAGGTGAATTATGGAAAGTATAAATTTCTACAAAAACAAGAAACTTAGTATAATCAACAGTTTGTTAAATAATAAGCATAAAAAAAGCCTCCTAAATAGGAAGCTTTTAAACTTTGGTGGGCAATGAGGGATTGAAAAAATTGCTCAACATTGTACCCCCCTAATAATTAATAATTTTTAAAAATGTGATATTTATCATGTTTAATACATATCATTGCATCACTAACTTAAAAATAAAAACACAATTATGAAAAAAATTAAGTATTTAATAATTATGGCTGTTGCCGTTATGTTATCTGTTTCATGTAGTGATGATGATGATGATAATGATGTTAACCCTCTGGTTGGTAATTGGGAATTAACAGAATCTGTGGAAGGTTATGAACTTAGCTTAACAGCTACGTTCAATTCAAATTTAACTGGTACAATGAGCACAGTTCTAACTTTTGAAGGAGAAACGGTAACTGAAAATGAAAGTTTTACATGGAGCACAGATGGTAATAAATTAACACTAATAATAAATGGAATGACTGAAATATCGACGTATTCAATTTCAGGTAATACACTGACAGTTACTTCTGATGGTGAAAATATTGTTTTAACAAGGGTTTAAAGCCTATTCATTGATTTCCTTTTCTAGGATTTAATTTTAATCCGAAAAATTATAAACCCTATTAATTTATTTTAGTGGGGTTTTTGTTTAATTCTTATTTTCCTTTATTTAATAAAGAACCAAATAAATTACATTGTAAAAAGAGATAATTTAATTAACACTGGATACATATATTAAAGCTGTTAGAAATAAACTCCATACAATCTAAGCTAAATAGCAAGCATAAAAAAATCCTACTATTTCTAGTAGGATTTTACTTTGGTGGGCAATGATAGTTAAATATTATAGACATAAAAAAACCCTCTCTACTTGGGGTTGGAGAGGGAAAATTGCTATGAAAAAGATGTAGGTTTAGAAACCTACACATCAAATGTAACTTATAATACATAATAAAATATGACGATTATCATGAAATCTAATATTTTTAAAAAAGGCATAAAAAAAGCTTCCTAAAATGGAAGCTTTTAACTTTGGTGGGCATTGATAGTTAAATATTATAGACATAAAAAACCCTCTCTACTTGAGGTTGGAGAGGGAAAATTGCTATGAAAAAGATGTAGGCTTAAACGCCTACAAAGTAAAAATACTATCATAATTCCATTTTAATGTGAAGCATGTCACATAACTAAATCTTTGCAATTACGCAAACGTTTTCGTGTTGATAACTAGTCCCTAAACAATTTAATTTAAAACCCTGTTATTTCTAGCAATATTTTACTTTAGTGGTAACGAGGAAAAGGAAAAAACTAAAACCACACCATCTTACGGATTGAATATCAGTATTTAATAATTAATTAAATTTAGGGTAATTGGTGTTTATCATACTTTTCACCAATTAATTACACATATCCTGAAATTCAATACAAAAAAATTATTATCTTTAGCTAAACATTTTATTTATTGTTAAATGTTTAGTATTAACCAAACAAAATATCAAATTATGGATTTAAAAAAATCAGTTCTGAATCTTCTATTATGCTTAGTATTGTCACCAATCATTATTTACATTATTTTAGGAATAGCCAAATTGGCTGGTTCTACGTATGAGATGTCTAATGGTGAAACGTTTATTATATGGCTTCTGATGGCTATTGTTATCAGACTATCAATCACGCAGAAGGCTTGATAAACTTTTTTAGACAGAATGAATTTTAAAATGCCAATTTAAAAATTGGCATTTTATTTTAGAGTTTCAAAAAATAGTAAGCATAAAAAAAGCCTCCTAAATAGGAAGCTTTTAAACTTTGGTGGGCAATGAGGGGTTCTATTTTTATATTAATATTAGTTGTTTGAAGGCAAGTCAAAATACAGTCCAATATTAAAATTTCCTGTTTCTTGCATCAAATTTCTATTATTTAAATTTTCTGAAAACACCAATTGAAGTTGGATTTTAACTTCTTCCCAACCACCTCTAATAGTTAAAGCAGGTTCAAACAGGAAAGAAAATTTATTGTTTTTTATATACTCTAAATCATCTTGATCATAAGGTTCAACGTTATTGGAAATAACAGAGTGATAATTCAATCCTGAAAATCTTGATGAAAGAGCTACCTCAAACCCTCTTACTTTATAACCAATATTAGGTTGTATAAACAATCGTGTAAATTTAACTTTTGAATCACCTTGTGAATATTCATTATTTATAGAGCCCAAACCTATACCCCCATACGTTTCAAATACAAATCTTTGTCCTAAAGGCTTATAATATCCAGTACCTATTTCAAAAAAAGTCCCTTTTCCTGATTCATTCCTTCCTGACTCATAGTTTTCCTCACCGCTTCCAGTCATAAAATTTGCCATTATCCCAATATTTTTTGCAACTGCTGATGAAAATTGTGCTTCAAAGCCCGTAAATTCATCTCCTCCACTTAGTGCAGCAACAATCTTAGTTTCTCCCTTTTCTTTTAGTAATGGGACATTATGCCCATTAGGCGCATAATAATAATGAACACAGCTTGTGAAAGGAATTACTAAAGTAATTAATAAAATACTCTTTAAAAAATTCATTTTTAACCTCATAATATGCTGATTTTAAAGAACCTCCTTAAATTTAATAAATAATATTAATAATTAAAACATTTATCTACTTAAATTATTATAAGACCTTTTTTTAAGATCATAATTTGTGGAATATTGGTTTATAAATTTCTTAGAAAGGCTATAATCCAATTGAAACAAGCTTATTAAGTAAATTTAACTCATAAAAAAAATCCCACAATTTCTTGTGGGATTTATAATTGGTGGGCAATGAGTTTTACATCTTTTTGCTTATACTAAACACATTTAAATTTTTCAATCAGTCCATTTTTAATAGAATCAGTCGCTTTATAAATTATATTAAAATGATATCTATCAGTTTGTTATTCGACAAATATCATTGTACAAGAATTTTAAACAACGCACATTTCCTTTGAATATAAAAAGGAAGGGAATTCTTAAGAAAAGGGATTCTTTAAGTTTAATTAAAAAATAAAGTCATGAAAAAATTACTATTTTTAATTTTTTTGGTAGTATTAGGTTGCCAAAAAGATGAACTCATTTTATCAGAGGCTAGTTCAATGATGAACGATGATGTTGCCTTTAAGTCTATGGTAGCATTCCCTGACATATTACCATTGCCAAATGGTTTTCAACCAGAAGGTATTGTAATAGGGCCCAAACATAATTTTTATGTTGGTTCAGTTCAAACAGGAATAATTTATAAAGGAGATTTGAGAACTGGTCAAGGTTTAGAATTTATAACTCCTACCACACCTTCTCAAGCACTTGGATTGGCTTATGATAAACGCAGCAGTTATTTATTTGTATCCGGTGGTTATGATTTTGAACCGCCTTTTACTGGAACCATAAATATTTATGACTCAAAGACAGGTGATCTTGTGCAAACATTCCTCATTGACTCCCCTTATCCACTATTTATTAATGATGTTATTGTAACTAATAATGCAGCCTATTTTACAGATTCAATAAATCCTGTACTTTATAAAATAGCACTGGAGGAAGACGGAAGAATTTCTACTCCAGGTCAGGTTGAAAAATTGCTTTTGGAAGGATTCTCAATGACACCAATAGGATTACCCGGATTTCCTTTCCCTATTTTTGCAAATGGAATTGAAGCCTCTCCTTCGGGAAAAATACTAATTATTGGAAATTTGGAAAGAGGAGAGTTGTATAAAGTCGATCCAGCAACTGGTGAAGCTATCTTAATTGATTTGGGAGGTGATTTTTTGCACTATTCTGACGGTATTTTACTCGATGGTAAAACTCTTTATGTTGTTCAAAATCTTATGAATCAAATAGCTGTTGTAAAACTAAATGACGATTATATTTCTGGATTAGTGGTTGATTACATTAGTAATTCACAATTCCATATACCATCAACGATTGCTGAATTTGGCAGCAACCTATATGCTGTGAACGCACATTTTGATGAAGCTCCTCCAGGTGCTGGCTCGTTTCCTGATGTTGAATTTGAAATTATTAAAGTAATGAAATAAATAAATAGCCATTTTTATTGATTACTACCTTAAGGATTTAAATTATATTGATTTATTATCAATGAGGAAATAATTCAATACACTCCTTTATTCAATTCATGTTACAAATAAAAAATCCTACTATTTCTAGTAGGATTTTACTTTGGTGGGCAATGAGGGGTTCGAACCCCCGACCCCCTCGGTGTAAACGAGGTGCTCTGAACCAGCTGAGCTAATTGCCCTAAGCGGATGCAAATATATGACTACATTTTTAATACACAAAGCTTTTTTGAAAAAACATTACAGAATTATTAATTTTTAATGATCTTAATTCTGTTGTTCTTTTTATTAAAATAAATCATAAAAAAAAACGCTGAACCAAGTGGTTCAGCGCCACTATTTTAATGAAAGGCTATTTTTGTAGCGATGGAACATTTCTGTAAATGGCATCGCCATGGCCGGCAAATAATTTAGCATATTTTTTAAAAAATTCCTCACCTTTGGCTTTATCAGTCCAATGTGCGTCTTCCAACTTGCCGTTTTCTTCAAAAGATTTCTCAATGTCGGCTAAATTATTATAGACCGATACTTCAATAAGATCCTGGCTATTTGAGCCATATCGATGTCTCATGGTATAAAATCCCTTAACAAAAGTATTTTTCATGGTTACATTGTCAAAATATTCCCTGTAACCAGCTCCGCCAGTGCCAGCTTTATTTTTCTTTATATAATAAATCAAAGGTTCTTTTGAATCGGATTTTACCTGTTTGCTAAAATTCATGGAAGCATAAATTTCATCGCTGTGTTTGGTGGCATAATAGCTATTTTGCTTTTCGAAAAAAGCGGTTCTTTTAGCTTCATCCGGCCAAGCTTCCATCACTAATTTGTTGGTGATCTCGTTTGCTTTTTCAATGTCTTCCCAAGAATTGAAAACCGACACTGATAAAATTTCAGAATCATCTGGCGTAAAATAATGCATATAGTAACCCGAGCCAATAATTAAATTATTTTTTGCAGTTACTTTATTGTAATATTCTTCCTCGGTTTTTCTCCAATCGGTAAAGTCAACATTGGGATCACTGCTCCTATGCAATGTTGTAACTGTTAAAAAAACAGGTTGAAATTCTTCTGTTTGGGCATCCTGAGCAGTTGCTTTTGTGGTAAACATAAATAGGAATACAAGCATTCCAAACGAAACGTTTTTAAGTAATTTCATAAATAGATAAATTTAGTTAGTAATTAAAGTAAAATAATAATTTACAGCCAGATGACTGGATTAAATAGTTAAACAAAAAATTTGTTAAAAAAAATAACAGTATTAATAAATAAAAAAACAGGAGGTTTACAGTAGCAATTTGAGGATTTTTATTGCTATAAAGGTCCGTTACTAAATAAGTAAGATTTAAGTCTTCTTTTTGCTAATATAATAATTTATTCAACATAAAAAAATTTATTTAATACTTTTGATAGTCGAGAAATGAATCTTTAATAATTGAAAGACAATTTTACAATACTTCAGCAACCACAAATGTGCTTCCGCCAATAAAAATCAAATCGTTTTTACCCGCTATATTAAGTGCTGATTTATAGGCAGCTTCAACTGAGCTGTAAGCCTCACCCATCAACTGAAATTTGACGCATTGCTGTTGGAATTCAAGCGCGTCTAAACCTCTTGGAATATTTGGTCTGCAAAAATAATATATTGCATTTTTTGGAAACAACGGCAGTAACGTTTTTAAATCTTTGTCATTTACAACACCTATAACCATGTGTAATTGATCAAATTCTTCCTCCTGTAATTGTTTAAGAACATATTGGAGTCCTTCTTTATTATGGGCGGTGTCGCAAATTACTTTTGGCTGTTCATTTAACACCTGCCATCTACCCAATAATCCGGTATTTTGAACCACCTTTTTTAATCCATTTTGAATGTTCTTTTCTGAAATAACAAAACCTTTTGTTTTTAAAACAGCAATGGTTTGGACAACGGTTTTAATGTTATGGACTTGGTAAACCCCCTTTAAATCAGACAGATAAGTGTTACTATCGT
Organism: Lutibacter sp.; assembly: GCF_041555395.1. Taxonomy (GTDB): domain Bacteria; phylum Bacteroidota; class Bacteroidia; order Flavobacteriales; family Flavobacteriaceae; genus Lutibacter. Next base: position 6,153 of record NZ_JBFFKM010000052.1, read on the forward strand.
TGCTTGCAGCTAAAAATAATGGCGACTCTTTTTCTTTGGCAGTTTTCTCAAAAACAGGAAATACTTCTTTTTGATATTCTCCAATGACCACAGGAACTTTAGATTTTATGATTCCTGCTTTTTCAAAAGCGATTTCCGGCAAGGTTTCCCCGAGAAACTGTGTATGGTCATAACCAATATTCGTGATTACTGAAACTTCGGGCGTAATAATATTGGTAGAATCAAGTCTTCCTCCCAGCCCAACTTCAATAATGGCAATATTTACTTTGTGTTTTGCAAAACAATCAAACGCCAAACCCACCGTCATTTCAAAAAATGAAAGTTGATGCGCTTCAAAAAAAAATTTGTTATTTTTTATAAAATCTACGACTTCACTTTTCTTAATTATTTTGCCGTTAATTTTAATACGTTCCCTGAAATCCTTTAAATGAGGTGACGTATACAAACCAACCTTATAACCCGCTTCCTGCAAAACAGAAGCCAACATATGGCTTGTGGAACCTTTTCCGTTGGTTCCTGCCACGTGAATAGTTTTGAAAGTTGATTCAGGATAATTAAGGTGTTTAGAAAGTGCTAAACTATTGGTTAAATCTTTTTTAAAAGCTGCTGCACCTTGCCTCTGAAACATGGGCAATTGCGAAAACATCCAATTTAGGGTATTGGTATAGTTCATTAAAAATTATTGAGACAATGAAAATCTGTATTTTATAACGCCAATTTGTTTGGAAGGCGCATTTGAATCGGGCTGCCAAGTGGTATTTAAAGCCGCTTCTTTAGCCTGCGACAACAAACATGCAGCTGTATTGGTAGATCCTTTTATCCCGGGTGTTGCATGAATCACTTTTCCGTAAACGTTTACTTCAATGCTCACCACAACCAATCCTTCTTCATCACAAATATAGTTTGGTTTTGGCCTGCTTATTGGTTTTCTGTTTCCCAATTGGTAATCGCCACCGCCACCACCGCCGCCATTGCCATAGTAGCCGTTTGCGTTAGGATCACCTGTTATTTTTCCTTTGTCTCCGGCAGTATTGTCGTCTCCCTGGCCGCCAGTTGCTGTTCCGTTACTATTGCTCACACCTCCGATTAACGCATCTAATTTTTTTCTTTTTTCAAACTCTTCTGCTTGTTGCTTTGCAATGGCTTCCTGTTGGGCTCTTACTTTTCGGGCAACCTCATCAGCTTTCTTTTTTGCTTCTAATTGCTTTTTTATAACAATAGCGTCTTCCGTATTTTGCGTAAGTACTTCTTCCGCTACTTTGGGAGCTGTTTGTGTTACTTGTTCTTTTATGGCTTCCTGTTGTTCTTTTGCGACTTCCTGAGGAGCTGCTCTTAAAGGTTCAGTAGGCTGAATATTTCCCATTCCAACTTCAGAAGTTCCAAAATTTAAGGCAATTCCATATTCTTCCGGCGGATCTAAATAAGTCATTCCAAAGAAAAAAAGCGACACCACTAAAAGGCTCATCGCTAAACTTGTTAACACGGCCGACTTTCGTTTATGGTCTGTATCTAAAAAATTGGACATATTTTTATTTTGGACGAACTGCCAATATTACTTTATATCTGTTTCTGTTTGCAATATCCATTACTTTCACTGCTTTTTCTATGGGAACCCCTTCTTCTGCCCTTAAAACTATGGTAGGCTCTTCTTTTCCTGCTAACAATGCCAGCAAATCCTGTTCCAATATTTCCTCATCTGCTATTTTGTTGTCAATATAAAAAACCAAATCTTTTGTAATGGTTACTGAAGTGGCTTTCTTATTTTCGGTTTTCCCGCTTGCTTTTGGCAACAAAATATCCAAAGCACTGGTGGTAACCAATGTTGAAGTGATCATGAAAAATATAAGCAATAAAAAAACAATATCGGTCATAGATGACATACTAAATTCCGGACTTATTTTATTTCTGCCTCTTATATCCATAGGTTATATTTTATTTAAAATTGAAACAAATAAATTTAATTTCTAACTTTTAGGTTTTGGGTTATAAGTTTTGAGTGCCTAAAACGCCTAAAGTTTTTTTGGGTTTAGGGTTTTTACTTCTAACTTCTAATATTTTTTGCCTTTTGTTTTGCTGTCTTGCAGTCTTACTTCGCTCTTTTAAAGGCTTGTGATCTTTACTTTTTTTTCCTAAACCTTTAGCTTCTTACCTCTCACTTTTCGATTTTCCCCTTTTACTTCTAATATCTAACTTCTAATATTTAACTTTTTACTATTGCCCATTGCCTTTTGCCTATTATTGCCTTTTAATATCTAACTTTTTTAAACCGGTTCGTTTAACAAGTCTAAAAATTCTACTGAATGTGCTTCCATTTCATACACCACTTTATTGGTTCTCACAACCAAATGATTGTATTGAACATAAGCGATAATACCCACAATTAATCCCGCAACAGTGGTTGTCATGGCTGTATACAATCCGTCAGACAGCATTTTAATGTCTATTTGTCCGCCAGCATTCGCTATTTCGTGAATGGCTACAATCATACCAATAACAGTTCCCAAAAATCCAAGCATAGGAGCAGCTCCTGCAATGGTAGCCAGCACGCTCACATTTTTTTCAAGTTTGTAAATTTCCAATCGTCCGGCATTTTCAATGGCGGTATTTATATCGGCCAAAGGTTTGCCAATTCGAGATACTCCTTTTTCAATTAATCGTGCTGCTGGCGAGTTTGCCTGTGCACATAAAACCTTTGCTGAATCCAATTTTCCATGAGATACATAATCCCTTATCTGGTTCATAAAATTGCTGTCGGTTTTTGAAGCTGCTTTTATGGCAAAAAATCTTTCAAAATAAATATACAGCGCAACGGTTAATAAAACTAAAAGTATGGAAATAATTATTTGGCCACCCAATCCGCCATCCATAATAAGGTTGTAAATTGAAAGCGATTTTTCTTCAGAAACGGTCTCCTGTAAAATTTCAGTTGAATCTTGTAGCATAATTAAAAACGTTGGGTTATATTTTATTTTCATTTAACGAAAATATAAATTTAAAATTGCATTTATATTTTTATAAAAAACCCGAGAAAAATCTCGGGCAATTATAATCTTACAATTCTAATCTTAAAAAGTAAAATTTCTCAAAAACATAAAAACAATTGCTCCGGTAACAAAACCTGCTGCAGCCAACCAAGCTATATTTTTTAAATACCACATGAAATTAATTTTCTCCATTCCCATGGCTACAACACCTGCTGCCGAGCCTATAATTAACATACTCCCTCCTGTTCCTGCAGAATAGGCAATAAAATGCCATAAATGACTGTCTATTGGCTCTTGAAACATTCCCATACTTGCAGCCACTAAAGGCACATTATCAATTATAGCAGAACCAACACCCAATAATATTATAACAATATCCGTATTTGGAATAATTGTTTTTAAAGCCTCAGCACCTAAAAATAGCATCCCTAAAGATTCTAAAGCAGCCACTGCCATTAAAATACCAAAGAAAAATAATACGCTTGGCATTTCAATTCTTGACAATGACTTGTGTACCGGACTGTGATAATCAACAGTATCGGCTTCTTCATCTATATAAGCACTGGAAATATTAAAAGCTCTTTTACTGTAAATTTCGGCAAAAATACCAACAACAGCTAAAGATAACATCATCCCAACATAAGGTGGCAGATGGGTAATTGTTTTAAATACCGGAACAGAAACAATAGCGAATAATCCTATATATAACATCCTTGGCCCGTACTTACTGCGAACGCCGTCATCTTCTAAAACATTGTCTATCTTTCCTTTAAACGGTTCCATAAATGAAGCAATAAATACTGGAACAGCCATACATACAATCGACGGAATAATTAGATATTCCATCAATTTTGCCGAAGTCACTTTTTTCCCGATCCAAAGCATTGTTGTGGTAACATCCCCAATTGGTGACCAGGCGCCACCTGCGTTTGCGGCGATAATAATTAAACTGGCAAACCACAATCGCGTATTTTTTTCAGGTACTATTTTTTGAAGAATGGTAATCAGTACAATAGTAGCCGTAAGGTTATCAATGATTGCAGACAGAAAAAATGCCAAAAATGCAAAAATCCACAATAACTTTTTCTTGCTTTTTGTTTTGATAAAATCTTTAAATGTTGAAAACCCATCAAAATAATCGATAATTTCAACAATCGTCATTGCACCCAACAGGAAAAATAAAATCTCGGCGGTTTTACCCAAATGATGCAACAGTGTTTCTTCTAATAAGTGATGTCTTTCAGCCAATGAAAAGTTCGCAAACCCTTCAACCAGTTTATGCCCGGCAGAATCGAACCAATTTGGAAAGCTATCAATTCCAAAAGCGACCAAAGCCCAAAGAACAGCCATCATCGCCAAGGCGGGAATAAGTTTATCCACCTTTAAATTATGTTCCAACGCGATCGCCAAATATCCTAAAATGAAGAGTATTACAATAATTGTTTCCATGTTTTTATTAAAGTTTAAATTAATTGTTTTAAGGCTATTTCAAAGGCAGTTTTACAAATCTGCTTTTTGCTTGAATTTCTTTTATAAGTATTTTCCAATGCGTTTTTTATGGTGTTTGAAGTATCGCTAAAAATGGCTTCATCTTTCATTGGCAATTCAACTCTTGACTCCATTAAATAAGCGAAAACCCTTGCAATTCCGCAATTTGAAATAAAATCAGGAATTAAGCTTACCTGTTTATCTGCAAATTCCATGATAGGTCCAAAGAAAATTTCCTTATCGGCGAAAGGAACATTCGCGCCAGGAGAAATAACTTCCAATCCGGAAGACGCCATTTTTGCTACTTGTTCTTGAGTAACAAGGCGAGATGCCGCTGCAGGAACAAATATTTCTGCAGGCAACGACCAAATTTTTTCATTGATTTCATCAAAAGGAATCATGTTTTCAGCATTTAATTGATTGCCGTCTTTTTCTAAAAACAAGGTTTTCATTTCTTCCAATGAAAATCCGAATTCATTAATCAACCCTCCGTTTCTGTCAATAATACCAACCACTTTAGCGCCTAGTTGCGTTAAATAATAAGCCGATGCGGAGCCAACATTTCCAAACCCTTGCACAATGGCTCGTTTTCCTTTAATGGAACCCCCATATATATTGTAATAATGCTTTACTGCTTCGGCAACACCATAACCAGTTAACATATCAGCAACCGTAAACTTATTGGATAAATCAGGTGAATAGTTGGCGTCTTCAATCACTTTTATAACACCGAATCGCAATTGCCCTATTCTGTTGATTTTCTCTGCTTCGGTAGGTTTAAAATGCCCATTAAAAACACCTTCCTGCGGATGCCAGACACCACAATCTTCCGTCATTGGAATCACTTCATGGATTTCATCCACATTTAAATCTCCTCCGGTTCCGTAGTAATGCTTTAATAATGGCGAAACAACTTTATACCATCTTTTTAAAACTTCTTCTTTTCTGGGGTCGTTTGGGTCAAAATTAATTCCAGATTTTGCGCCCCCAATTGCAGGGCCAGAAACGGTAAACTTCACTTCCATGGTTTTCGCCAATGAAAGCACTTCATTCATATCTAATCCCTTACGCATTCTTGTACCTCCGCCTGCAGCACCACCACGCAATGAATTTATAACTGTCCAACCTTCTGCTTCAGTTTCTTGGTCTTTCCAATGAAAAACAATTTCAGGTTGTTTATCTTCGTATTTTTTTAATAATTTTTTCATCCTTGATTTTTAACTAATTATGACTTTAATATACTGCCTGTTCTAAATAAAACACTTCCTGTTTTAAAAATAATCCCTCCGAAGGAGGTCACATTTGGGTCATAATTTAGTTGTTAAGCATTAATAATAAAAGGTAATCAAGTGCAACAAATATAACAAAAACTTATGGCGAATGTAAATATTTTTCATAATAAACAGATTTTATTATAGCAACATCTCAATAAAATCATTCTTTTCGTTTTCAAAACGTAATCCTTCGATAAAAGGAATCAGAAGACGTAATATATTTACCTTTTTGTTGTTTAATTCCTCTGTTTTCCATTTTTATTAAATATGTAAAATTTAACCTAAAAAAGTTTTATATTTGAACAAAAAATAAATTTTATATAAAACTCTTATTAATTATGGATTTTAATCTGTCTGAAGAACAAATAATGATACGCGATGCCGCCCGTGATTTTGCTCGTACTGAGCTTTTGCCGGGGGTAATTGAACGCGATGAAAAACAACAATTTCCTGCCGAACAAGTAAAAAAAATGGGGGAACTTGGGTTTTTGGGAATGATGGTTGATCCACTTTATGGTGGAAGCGGTTTGGATACAGTATCTTATGTCCTGGCCATGGAAGAAATTTCAAAGATTGATGCATCAGCTTCTGTAGTGATGTCAGTAAACAATTCTTTGGTTTGCTGGGGACTTGAAACTTATGGTACCGAAGAACAAAAACAAAAATATTTGGTGCCGCTGGCAAAAGGAGAAATCATTGGCGCTTTTTGTTTAAGTGAACCAGAGGCTGGTTCTGACGCTACTTCACAGCGCACTACAGCAATAGACAAAGGAGATTATTATTTGTTAAACGGAACAAAAAACTGGATTACCAACGGAAACAACGCGAGTGTTTATATAGTAATTGCACAAACCGATGTTGCAAAAGGACACAAAGGAATCAATGCCATTATTGTTGAGAAAGGAATGCTGGGTTTTGCTGTTGGAAATAAAGAAAATAAATTGGGAATTCGCGGATCAGATACACATTCTTTAATGTTTACAGATGTAAAAGTACCCAAAGAAAATAGAATTGGCGAAGATGGATTCGGATTTAAATTTGCCATGAAAACACTTGCCGGCGGCCGAATTGGCATTGCCGCACAAGCTTTGGGAATTGCTGCCGGAGCTTATGAATTGGCGCTAAAATACTCTAAAGAACGCAGGGCTTTTGGAAAGGAAATCAGCCAGCATCAGGCCATTGCATTTAAATTGGCAGATATGGCAACTTCTATTGAAGCCTCGAGACATTTATGTATGAAGGCGGCCTGGGAAAAAGACCAACACTTAAACTATGATTTAAGCGGCGCCATGGCAAAATTATACGCAGCTGATACCGCAATGAACGTAACCGTTGAAGCCGTGCAAATTCACGGAGGTTATGGTTTTGTAAAAGAATACCATGTGGAACGTTTAATGCGTGATGCCAAAATTACCCAAATTTATGAGGGAACTTCTGAAATTCAAAAAATAGTAATTTCAAGATCTGTATTGAGCTAAATTATTATTTAGGAAATAAACTAAAAAAACCTGTGAAGCGCGCTTCACAGGTTTTTTTGGTTAAAATTAGCTGCTTTTTAAAATTTCATCAGGAATATTAAATTCCCAATTCCGTAAATAATTCTTTTATTTTAGCATCTGATGGTCTTGGCGCATCAGCATCAACAATATTTCCTGCTGGATCTATTAAAATAAATCGAGGGATTGCATTGATGCCGTAATCCAAAATAAACTGAGATTCAAAATTGTTGTCGGCATATAACTGTATACCACCTAATTGTTCGGCTCCAACCATATTTTCCCAGGTTTCATGAGCTTCCGGCTTATCAACAGAAATACTTACAAATTCAATATTTTTACCAGCATATTCCTTTTCCAATGCTTTTAAAGATGGTATTTCAGCTTTACAAGGCGCACACCAGGTTGCCCAAACATCGATATAAACATATTTTCCTTTTAAATCGGCCAACGAAGTTTTTCCGCCTTTAAAGTTTTCATAGTTTGTAAATACAGGCGATGCTTTTCCTTTTCCCAAGCGGGTTAAGGTTTCATGCATACTTTCATAATTGGATTCAATATAACCAAAAAACATTTCATCGTTTCTGGCATCCATAACAACAATCACTGAATCTAAATTTTGAGCCTTATCTTTATAGCCTTTCAATTCTGATTTTGCTGCGGCAAGTTTGGTGTCAAAAGCTTCCTTATCCAAAGTGAAGTAGGATTTAGGATTTGCCTTGTCACTCATATAAAATGCACGTTTATTTTGCATAAAATTATTGGTTTCGGCACCTTCTCCATTAAATAAAACACCATCAGCTAAATTTTCACCTTTAAATTCCATGCTTAAATCATATCCGTTTTTAAGGAATAAGGTAACCCTGTCATTACCGCTAGAAATTGCGTGTACCCCATCGCTCACTTTAAGCGTATCTGAAAATGTACCATCACTGTTTACAGTAATTTCTTTTGAAAAATCTCTTCCCTGAACGGTTAATTTTTCAATGCCCGGCGTTTTTAACTTTCCATTTAATGTTACGTAATCCTTTTTTTCTGTTTCACAAGATACTATCGCAAGTACTGCAAAAAGTAAAATAATTTTTCTCATTGGGTTATTAAATTGTTTATAAATATTAAATTCTCTAAATAATCTGGTTAATTTTTACAAATCAGTATTGAAGGACAGCTATTAATGATCAAATTTTCCATATACAACACTGTTTTTGTTAATTAATTGTCAAAGATAAAATATATTATTCAATTAACTGAACACAGCATTACTTTAACAAATAATTTGCATATATTGTTTGGATTGCGGAATTTTGATGGCTCAAAACACAAACATGAACAAACTACATGATATCAATTCAAAACCTTTGGATTTCACCGCTTTAAGCGAACTTATTTTTACCGAAAAAAAGTTAAAACTTTCACCGGAATCCATTGAAAAAATTGAAAAATGTCGTCTATATCTGGATAAAAAACTCGAAAAACATGCAGCGCCCATTTATGGCATCAATACCGGATTTGGTTCCTTGTGCAATGTAAAGATTGACAATAACAATTTGCAAAAACTGCAGGAAAACTTAGTGATGAGCCACGCCTGCGGCACTGGAAGAAAAGTGGATAAGAGGATTGTGAAATTAATGCTTTTACTGAAAATTCAGTCACTTAGTTACGGCCATTCAGGCGTTCAGAGAGAAACTGTGGAGCGACTGATAGATTTTTACAACAACGATATTATTCCGGTGGTTTATGAGCAGGGTTCCCTGGGAGCTTCAGGCGATTTGGCCCCTTTGGCCCATTTGTCGCTGCCTTTAATCGGCAAAGGCGACGTATATTTTAATGATGAAATTGTTGCTAGCGACATTGTTTTAAAACAGTTTAACTGGAGCAAAATTGAATTAAAATCGAAGGAAGGGCTGGCATTGCTTAATGGTACTCAATTTATGGGTGCTTACGGGGTTCATTTAATTCTGAAATCGTATAAACTGTCTTATTTGGCCGACTTAATTGGCGCTCTTTCTTTAGATGCTTTTGATGGAAGAATGGAACCATTTAATGAACTTCTTCATTTTATAAGGCCGCATAACGGACAAATAAAAACAGCGCAACGCATTAAAGATTTTTTAGAAAACAGTGAAATAGCCGGGCAACATAAAGAACATGTGCAGGATCCCTATTCTTTCAGGTGTATGCCTCAGGTTCATGGCGCAAGCAAAGACGCATTAAACTATTGTAAAAATGTTTTTTCTACGGAAATTAATTCGGTAACCGACAATCCTATCATCTTTACGGAAGCCAATGAAATTATTTCCGGAGGAAATTTTCACGGACAACCATTAGCCCTCGCTTTTGATTTTATGGGCATTGCCATGGCCGAACTGGGAAGCATTTCAGAAAGAAGAACATTTCAGCTTATTTCCGGACAACGGAATTTACCGCCATTTTTAGTGAAAAATCCCGGTTTAAACAGCGGATTAATGATTCCTCAATATACCGCCGCAAGTATTGTAAGCCAAAATAAACAATTGGCAACCCCGTCATCGGTAGACTCTATTGTTTCAAGTAACGGACAGGAAGATCATGTGAGTATGGGCGCCAACGGAGCCACAAAAACAAAACAAATTGTTGATAATATTGAAACTATTTTAGCCATTGAACTGCTGAATGCTTCGCAGGCATTGCATTTTAGAAAACCTTTAAAAAGCTCCGCATTTTTAGAGTCTTTTCTGGAAATGTACAGAAGCGAAGTTCCTTTTATTGAAAATGACACCATTTTAAGCACAGAAATTAAAAAAACAGTGTCTTTCTTAACGAATATGAACATTGACAATGAAGAATTGTTTTAGTGATATCGGTTTTAGTATTGAGAAATGAGCATTGAGAAGTGAAAAATTCAATTCATTACCTACAGTGCTGTTTATAAAACTGCTTATTCATAAAAAATAAAGATTTCTAATAAGATAAAATTTCGTCATTTTGAACTTGCTCAGCAGGTTCAAAATGACGTTTTTTAATACCTTTTTAATTTTTTTGTGCTCCTTTTATGATTCATTTTATCCATTGCTGAAATTAACCGCTCAAAATTTTTATTTTATTTTCTTAAATTTTAGCAAAAAAATTGATAAATATCAGAAAGAATTGATTTGTCTTTTCCTGAAATAATTATTTTAATACCGTTTATTTGAATAATAAAACCAATTATTAAAATCCTGCTTCAATTCATTCGAATTTGATATATATCATCCAATTCCTTCAAATTAGGTCATAAATTTATTTAAGTTTTTAACCCCTCCTTTGTATTGTAAACCTCAAATTGTATTAAAAATAAATCGTTTCCCCAAAAAAACGCATCCCAAAATTCCATATCCCGAGTTGGTTAAATATGAATTTAACCAAATGCAGGAACACGTCCTACACTTAACTTATATGTTAGGTGATGTTTGGTATTCAATTGTTGAATACGAGAATTATTAAAATTGTATCAAAAGTTAATCGTTTTCTCCAAAAAAACGCATCCCAAAATCCATATCCCAAGTTGGTTAAATATGAATTTAACCAAATGCAGGAACACGTCGTACGCTTAACTACTATGTTAGGTGATGTTTGGTATTCAATTGTTGAATACGGGAATTATTAAAATTAATAATCAAAAAAATTATCAAAAAATTAAAATTATGGAAAATTTTACTTTTACTAGAGAAACGTCCTTTTTAAGGCCAAAACTATGGCGCTGTTGTTGGCGAAAATTGCTTTTTTTGCCTCTTATAATGGCGGCAATGCTTATGAATAACAACGTTAATGCGCAGATTCCTCAAAAGGCTGGCAATGTACCAGTTTTATTTCCAAACGGGGGTTTTGCTGTTGACGGCGATGCCTTTGCCAGAACACCAAATTTAGCTGTAGGTGACTGGTGGGTAAATTTACTAAATCCAACACCTCCAAGGTCTGTTTTCGATGCAGCCGGAGACGTGGTAATGCCACTTCCTCTAGGCACGGAAGTTATAAGATTTACAGATGAATACAGAGGTGATGGTTTAGATGATGATACCACTTTCCCGGGGAGAAATAAAATTAATGACAACCCCAATACCTATGAGGTTGGAATAGGAAATGTAACACCCAAGGATGATATGCAAAATGCGGTAGCGGTTTTTACCAATGGCGATCCCACTTTAACAACCCCTCTTTATGTTGCTACTGGAGATTCCTCCGATATATGGTGTTTGTTTGCTGCCGACCGTTGGCGAACTAATGGCGCGAGCTATAATGACTTCGAGTTTAACCAAAATACTATGATTCTTGGAGCTAATGGATTTATAATTTCTTCGGCACCAGTATTAGATGGAGATGGCGATCCTACAGGGGGAAGAACTCCTGGTGATATTTTAATCACCATTGAATATGTACGAGGAGGAAATTTTGGTCAAATTTATGTTGATAGGTGGGATAAAGACGGTATCGGTCAAGAATATTATTGGAAAGCGGTAGATCTTACCCTTCCACAATATGCCAATACAATTTTTGTTACCCCTAACCTAGAAGAAGAACTCTCTCCATGGCCAATTTATGATCAACCATCACCTTATACCTATGCGATAAACCAATATACAGAAGGTGCTATCAACCTTTCCGATATATTTGGATCGGATGATGTATGTGGAGCCGTGGCCACAGTATGGGCACGGACAAAAACTTCACATTCAACTCAAGCCGAGTTGATGGATCTTGCCGGTATAGCCCAATTGAATGTAGGTCCACCCGACTTAGTAGCAGAATGTCCAGGTAATGAAACAATGCCTGCTTGTTCAACCCCAGAACAAATAAATACTGCTTTCAATGAATGGAAAGCCGGTTTCTCTTATGAAGGTGGCGTTCCTACTATCACAGAAAGTTATGCTTACACTGGTGGTGCTGTTATAGGCAGTAATTTAAATTCACTTTCACCTCCTGATATTTGCGGTGGTACTGTTTCTATTACTTATACTGTTACAGATTTTTGTGGACAAACAGATAATTGTACAGCCACATTTACAGTAACTGATGCTCCAGAAATAACTATAGTACAGGCTCCACAGAACGGTTCAGTGAGTGCTTGTGACTATGAAGAAGGAGACTTTGCTGCTTGGATAGCATTACAAGAGTCTAATTTAGGTCTTGCAGGCGGATGTGATCCACAGTTATCA
>NZ_JBFFKM010000053.1:0-18069 GCF_041555395.1 Lutibacter sp.
CTGTCCTGAAAAGGCAGCCTTTTTTTTGTTTAAATAAATAAGAGATTTGATAAATTTCTTGTTTATTTGTATGCCAAATTTTTTTAAATGTTAGTGAACAAAAAAAGCAAGTTTCTTTATTTATACGCATTTACCTTGTTTATTTTATCAGCTTTGTATGGATTATTAATGCGGTGGAACTTTGCTTTTCCCACAAAATTTATAGCATATCAAAATTTATTGCAAAGCCATTCTCATGTAGCGTTTTTAGGTTGGGGATACCTTACGGCTATTGGTGCAATTATGCATATTTTTGTTTCAGATACCGATAAACAAAAAAAAGTGTATAAATCAACTTTAGCAATTTTATTGGTGGTTATTCCTTTAATGTTAATTAGTTTTCCTTTAGGTGGTTATAAAGCATTTTCCATTGTGTTGCTCGCTGTTTTCGGAATCACTTCTTATGTGTTGTCCTTTAGAATTTTAAAAGATTTGCAAGGAAACAATACCTCTGTAAAATTAATTAAATATGGAATTTACTATTATTTGCTTTCAGGTTTGGCTACTTGGTTTTTGGGTTTTGTGATTGCAACACAGGGGAAAACGGATTTGTATCACAATACCATCTATTTTTATCTTCACTTTTTGTATAATGGATTTTTCGTTTTTGCACTTTTCGGATTGTTGTTTAAAATTTTCGAAAATCAGCAAATTTTAATTTCAGAAAAACTACAAAAAGGTTTTTTTTTATTTTTAAACATAGCTTGTGTTCCAGCCTACGCCTTGTCGGTTTTATGGAGCTCTGATTTTTCCTTATTTTATGTGATTGGTTTCTTAGCTTCTGTGCTGCAATTAATTTCATTGGGGTTTTTGTTGAAAATAATGCGACAGGCATTTTTACAAATTAAATGGCGTTTTATAGCCAAAATACTGATCAAATTTGCATTGATTTCCTATAGTTTAAAAATTATCAGTCAAATTTTATCGGCATTTCCTTATATCGTTGAAAAATCTATGGCCTTAAAACCGTTTTTTATTATTGGTTATCTGCATTTATTCACTTTGGGATTTTTGAGTGTCTTTTTATTTTTAATAATTGATCAGCTTGGTAAAATTAACCTTCAGGAAACAACTTCTAAAGTTGGAATACAGCTGTTTTTAACAGGTGTGTTTATCACTGAATTGCTGTTGTTTTTGCAGGGTTTTTTATTTATGTTACAGTTTGATGCCATAAAAAATTATAGTTTATTTCTTCTGATTTTTAGTTTTTTGATGGTTATTGGTTTATTGATAATTTATATAAATCAATTTTTCAGGGAACGAATTAAATAAACATTATGATAAATTTATTGCCTAACTAAATTTGGAGTAGTACTTTTGAATTCTAAAGAATTCCTGTGACTAAATACTTAGAAAATCTTAACGAATCCCAAAAAGCCGCTGTATTGCACAAAGATGGTGCAATGATTATTATTGCCGGCGCCGGCTCAGGGAAAACGCGCGTTTTAACCTATAGGATAGCGCATTTAATGAATCAGAATGTTGATCCTTTCAATATTTTGGCATTAACTTTTACCAACAAAGCGGCACGCGAAATGAAAAATCGTATTGCAACCGTTGTGGGTGTTTCTGAAGCCAAAAATTTATGGATGGGAACTTTTCACTCTGTTTTTGCGCGTATTTTACGTTCAGAAGCTGACAGATTAGGTTTTCCGTCTAATTTTACCATTTATGATACGCAGGATTCCGTAAGATTGCTTTCTTCCATACTCAAAGAAATGCAATTGGATAAAGACAGGTACAAGCCAAAACAGGTTTTGAGTCGGATTTCTTCCTTTAAAAACAGCTTAATCACGGTGAAAGCCTATTATAATGATCCCGATTTATTGGAAGCCGATAAAATGGCACAACGTCCGGAAATGGGAAAAATATACCAGGCATATGTAGATCGTTGTTTTAAGGCAGGTGCTATGGATTTTGATGATTTGCTGTTGAGGACCAACGAATTATTGACGAGATTTCCGGTAGTTCTGGCAAAATATCAAGATCGGTTTAAATATATTTTGGTCGATGAGTATCAGGATACAAACCATTCCCAGTATTTAATTGTAAAAGCATTGGCCGACAGGTTTCAAAATATTTGTGTGGTAGGTGATGATTCACAAAGTATTTATGCTTTTCGTGGTGCAAACATTCAAAACATCATGAATTTTCAACGCGATTACGACAATGTTGCCATTTTTAAATTGGAGCAGAATTATCGTTCCACAAAAAATTTAGTTGAAGCCGCCAACAGCGTTATTGAAAAAAATAAAACCAAACTCGACAAACAAATTTGGACTGAAAACAGCGAAGGATCAAAAATAAAAGTAATGCGCACCGTTACTGAAGTTAATGAAGGCAGGTTTATCGCGAATTCAATTTTTGACAACGCCATGAATTTGCAGATGAAAAATTCTGATTTTGCCATATTGTATCGCACAAATGCACAATCCAGAGCAATTGAAGATGCGCTTCGGGAAAAAAATATAGATTATGTCATTTATGGAGGTTTGTCGTTTTATCAACGAAAAGAAATTAAAGACACCTTGGCGTATTTGCGATTGCTTGTTAATCCGACTGATGAAGAGGCGCTAAAAAGAATCATTAATTATCCGGCACGAGGCATTGGTGACACTACCATAGATAAACTTTCAGTCGCGGCTAATCATTATAAAATATCAATTTTTGAGTTGATGATGAACCTCAGTACTTTTGATATGAACCTTAATTCTGGGACAAAAAGAAAGCTTTTAAACTTTGTGACCATGATGCAGCATTTTCAAATTGAATCGCAAACTAAAAATGCATTCGAGATTGCTGAATTTGTGGTTCAAAAAACACGTTTAATTCAGGATTTAGAAAGTGAAGGCACACCGGAAGGTGTCAGCAGGGTTGAAAATATACAAGAGTTGTTAAATGCAATCAAAAATTTCACTGATGAACAAAAAGAGAAGGAAGAAGATGATTCTTTGGCTTTTTTCTTGGAAGATGCTGCTTTGGCCTCTGATTTGGATAAAAAAGCGAAGGATGACAAGCCCTGTGTTTCATTAATGACCATTCATTTGGCAAAAGGATTGGAGTTTCCATTTGTATATGTAGTTGGCTTAGAAGAAAATTTATTTCCTTCGGCCATGAGTATGAATACAAGAAGTGAATTAGAAGAAGAACGTCGTTTATTTTATGTTGCATTAACAAGAGCCGAAAAACAAGCCTATTTAAGTCACGCACAAACGAGATACCGCTGGGGAAAATTGGTAGATTGCGAGCCAAGCCGATTTTTAGAAGAAATTGATGAAGTTTTTTTAGAACATTTAACCCCAAAGATGCCACCTCCCAAACAGAGCTCTTTTATTGATGAAGATATTTTTGGTGACATCCCGCAAGATAAAATTCGTTTTAAAAAACCGATACAACGTACGCCAACAAAAAAAATAGTGCATCCTCCAATTGAAATTAAAAGTCCAGCGAACTTTAAAAAAGTGGATGCTTCAATGGCTTCCTCAGGAAATTTATTTGACGATAATATTGTTATGGGAACCTTTGTTGAGCATTCAAAGTTTGGAAAAGGAGAAGTGCTTAGTATAGAAGGTTATGGCGCCAGCCAAAAAGCTGAAATAAAATTTACCTCAGTTGGCGTTAAAAAATTGTTATTACAATTTGCGAAGCTTGTAATTATACCCTAAATACACATTGTAAAACCAATATTTATATTGTAATTTGCCAAAAATATTATAGAAAGAACAGATCCATGGAATTTGATTTAGAATACAATTCAGAAAGACCTCATTTAATTATCCCGGAATACGGTAGACACGTTCAAAAATTGATTGACAATTGTGTCGCTATTGAAGATGCGGAAGCACGCAATAAAATGGCAAAAGCCATTGTTGATGTGATGGGAAATTTGCAGCCTCATTTGCGTGATGTGCCCGATTTTAAGCATAAATTATGGGATCAGCTATTCATCATGTCCGATTTTAAATTGGATGCAGAATCTCCTTATCCAAAACCTGAAAGGGAAGAATTGGCGGCAAAACCAGAACGATTGGCCTACCCAAAATATGATTCAAAATACCGTTTTTATGGCAACAACATTCAAACGATGATTGATGTGGCTTTAACCTGGGAAGAAGGAGAGGCTCGTGAAGCTTTATACTTTACCATCGCCAACCATATGAAAAAATGTTATTTAAATTGGAATAAAGACACCGTTGATGATCATATAATCTACAAGCATTTACTTGATTTGTCCAAAGGAAAAATTGATTTAGAAGGTAAAAATGAAGCTTTATCAGAAGTTAAAGAATTGATGAGGAAAAGAAAGCCAGCAGGCAAAGTTAAAATATTGAAAAAGAAACAATAAACCAATTTATCTACCAACATAATGTCAACATTTGTTATAGAAGGAGGTCATAAATTAAGCGGAAGCATTACACCTCAAGGTGCTAAAAATGAAGCGCTTCAAGTAATATGCGCAGTTTTGTTAACTCCGGAAAAAGTGACTATTAGTAACATTCCGGACATTAGAGATGTTAACAAATTGATTTATATATTAGGTGAGTTAGGTGTAAAAGCCGATAAGATTAGTTCGGATACCTACTCTTTTCAGGCGGATGAATTAGATTTAGACTATTTAGAATCAGAAAAATTTAAGGTTGAAGGAAGTTCTTTACGAGGTTCAATTATGATTGTGGGGCCGTTATTGGCCCGATTTGGGAAAGGATATATTCCACGTCCCGGAGGCGATAAAATTGGCAGACGTAGATTAGATACCCATTTTGAGGGATTTATACAGTTAGGAGCTACTTTCAGATACAATAAAGACGAACGGTTTTATGGCGTGGAAGCAAAGCAACTAACAGGAACAGCTATGTTATTGGATGAAGCTTCAGTAACAGGAACAGCAAATATTGTGATGGCTGCTGTTATGGCCAAAGGAATCACCACAATTTACAATGCCGCTTGTGAACCTTATATTCAACAATTGTGTAAAATGTTGAACAGTATGGGCGCAAAAATTGAGGGCATAGGTTCTAATTTGTTGCAAATTAAAGGCGTTAAAAAATTAGGGGGCTGTTCGCATAGAATTTTGCCTGATATGATTGAAATTGGCAGCTGGATTGGGATGGCAGCAATGACAAGATCTTCTATAACCATTAAAGATGTGAGCTGGAATGATTTGGGTTTAATACCTCGTGTATTTCAAAAACTGGGAATCAAATTAGAAAAGAGAGGAGACGATATTTTTATACCGCAACAAGACTGTTATGAAATCCAAAATTTTATTGATGGTTCAATATTGACGATATCTGACGCGCCTTGGCCAGGTTTTACACCTGATTTGCTGAGCATTATTTTGGTGGTGGCCACGCAGGCAAAAGGAAGCGTATTGATTCATCAAAAAATGTTTGAAAGCCGTTTGTTCTTTGTCGATAAATTAATTGATATGGGCGCTAAAGTAATCCTTTGTGATCCGCATAGAGCCACGGTTATAGGGATGAACCATGAGTTTAGTTTAAGAGGAACAACAATGGCTTCACCCGATATAAGAGCGGGAATTTCCTTATTGATTGCTGCACTTTCCGCAGAAGGAACCAGCACCATCCAAAACATTGAACAAATTGACAGAGGTTATCAAAATATTGATGAACGTTTGCAATCAATTGGAGCTAAAATAATCAGGGTAGATTAATTCAATTAACTTTGGTTGTTGGTTGTAGGCTTTCGTTTTTTAAACTTTTTGTTCTTTCACGTTTTAAAACTTAAAACCTGAAACTTGAAATTTTCTCTTTTTGGTTTCTTCTCTCTTGTCTTTTTTTTAACTTCCAAACTCATTTAACAATTATCGGTGTCATATTGGCATATATTAAAAAATGGCAATACTTTTGCAGACGATTACAGGATAACTATTTTATTGAAAAATTATGAGTAAAAAGAAAGACAGCAAAGAATCAGAAGAAATAAGAGATAAGAACATAAATGAGCAAGAAACACAGGCAGTTAGTGTTGAAGAACAACTAAAAAATGAACTTAATCAAGAAAAAGACAAATTTTTACGATTATTTGCCGAGTTTGAAAATTATAAAAAACGTACTGCAAGGGAGCGGATTGAGTTATTTAAAACTGCCAATGAAGATTTAATGACAGTTTTATTGCCAATATTGGATGATTTTGATAGGGCTTTGAATGAAATTAAAAAAGCTAAAGATGAAGATGATGAACTTTTAAAGGGTGTAGAGCTGATAAATAATAAATTACGAAATTCTTTAGCTCAAAAAGGCTTAAATGTTATCAATGTAGAAGCTGGGGATGTTTTTGACGTGGAATTGCATGAGGCTATTACACAAATTCCTGCACCAAGCGATGATTTAAAAGGAAAAATTATTGATGTCCTTGAGCAAGGATATAAGTTAGGCGAAAAAGTTATCAGATATCCAAGAGTTGTAATTGGACAATAAATAAAAAAAATGAAGCAAGATTATTACGAAATATTGGGCATTTCCAAAAATGCCACACCTGCAGAAATCAAAAAGGCATACCGTAAAAAGGCAATTGAATATCATCCTGATAAAAATCCGGGAAACAAAGCAGCGGAAGAAAAATTTAAAAAAGCTGCGGAGGCCTATGAAATTCTGAGCAACGAAAATAAAAAAGCACGTTACGACCAGTACGGTCATGCAGCATTTGAAAATGGCGGCGGCGGTGGCTATAGTGGCGGCGGAATGAACATGGACGATATTTTTAGTCAGTTTGGAGATATTTTTGGCGCCGGTTTTGGTGGCGGTAGTTTTGGAGGAGGCTTCGGCGGTGGAAGTCGAGGAAGAGCTCGTGTTAAAGGTAGTAATCTACGCATAAGAGTTAAATTAACCTTAGAAGAAATTGCAAACGGCGTAGAAAAGAAGGTAAAAGTTCGCAGAAAAATCATGGCTGAAGGCGCTACCTATAAAACTTGCACCACTTGTAATGGCGCAGGTCAGGTGATGCGTGTTACCAATACTATTTTAGGACGAATGCAATCTGCTTCAACTTGTCCAACCTGTCACGGAGCAGGTGAAATATTGGATAAAAGACCAAAAAATGCAGACAGTGACGGATTAGAATTTAAAGAAGAAACTGTTTCTATAAAAATTCCTGCCGGAGTTACCGAGGGTGTTCAGTTAAAAGTAAACGGAAAAGGAAATGCAGCTCCGGGGAACAATGCAGTTGATGGAGATTTAATTGTAGTAATTGAAGAAATTGCACACGAAACTTTAAAAAGGGAAGGTACAAATTTACACTTTGACTTATATGTCAATTTTTCTGAAGCGGTATTGGGAATTTCAAAAAACATAGATACGGTATCAGGAAAAGTAAAAATTAAAATAGAGCCAGGAACACAATCAGGAAAAATTTTACGTTTACGCGGAAAAGGATTGCCAAGTATAGATAATTATGGAAACGGTGATTTGTTGGTTCATATAAATGTTTGGACTCCTCAAGCACTATCAGAGGAACAAGCAGCGTTTTTTGAAGCTAATAAAAAGGACGAAAATTTTAAACCAAATCCATCAAAATTAGACAAGTCGTTTTTTGAAAAAGTAAAAGATATGTTTTCATAAAAATAAAACATAAATTTTTATGTTTTATTTTAAAATTATTTATATTTGAAAAGTTGTTAGTGAAATAACTAATAACACTTTTTCTTTTTCATAGCAATTTATCCACTCAGTCATGAGTGGGTTTTTTTTTATGAAAAATTAGCGTAAATTTGCAAAAAAAATTAGTAGGTCGTCTTATCGCTTCAATTTATTGGAGAGGAAAGTCCGGACACCAAAGAGTAGCATAGCGGATAACATCCGTCCAGCGTAAGCTGAGGACAAGTGCAACAGAAAGCAAGTACAGTTCGGCTGTAGTGAAACCAGGTAAACTCTATGCGGTGAAATGCCATGTATATTGAAATTTTAGTGTTACTCGCATTATTTCAAGGGGTAGGCAGCTCGAACTATAAAGCAATTTATAGTCTAGATAAATGATAAGAACTTTTCGAAGTACAAAATCCGGCTTATAGATCTACTTAATTTTTTTCCTTTTTAGAATTGTTTGAAATCTCAGTAATTTGAATAAAAAGGTTACTTTTATTCAAATTTTAATAAATGAGTTCAACGAGAATCAATAGAGTTTTTGGACTGGATCTTATCAGGTCTATTGCAATTGGTTTGGTGGTAATGTCACATGCAACCCTATTGGCATTCCCGAATTCTAAAAATCCCATTTTTACCGGAATAAGAATTTTAGGAGCGATAGGTGTAGATTTGTTTTTTGTTTTAAGCGGTTTTCTAATAGGAGGGATTCTTTTAAGACACATAGAACTTCAAAAAACCAGCGCAGATGATTTGTATGGTTTTTGGAAGCGGAGATGGTTTAGAACACTTCCTAATTATTTTTTAGTGCTATTTTTAAATGTTTTGATTTTTTTGTTTTTAGGAAATAATTTGCCAAAATCAATATTGTTGTATATTCCTTTTTTGCAAAACTTTTCAACTTCACATCCTGATTTTTTTACAGAAGCTTGGAGTTTGTCAATAGAAGAATATGCTTACTTACTTTTACCTTTCTTGCTATTTTTTAGTTTTAAATTTTTTAAAAACAGCAATAAGGAAAAATTATTTCTCTGGATTACCCTCGTGTCAATCTTTTGTTTAACTTTTTTAAAAGTTTTGTATTATTTTTCTGCTGAAATAAATTCATATAATGATTGGAGTACATCATTCAGAAAGGTGGTTATTTATAGAATTGACGCTGTTTATATTGGTTTTTTGGCCGTTTATATAGTTCGTAAGTATTCCAAAATCATGGAAAAATTTAAATTACATCTATTATTTACAGGGCTGTTGATTTTTATATTGATTCATGTCCTAGTTTATAGTTTTAATTTAGTGCCCCAAAGCAGTCTAGGCTTTTATGTATTTATTTACCTGCAAACAATAATTTTTAGTTTAGCGCTTTTATTTCCGTATTTTTCTGCTTTAAATTACTCAGGAGTTTTTTTTAAACCTATTAAATTTATTAGTGTGAATTCATATTCCATTTATTTGGTTAACTATTCCATAGTATTACTTGGAATGCAGGAAATTTTTGATGTATTCAATAAATCTATTTTACAAAAGATTGGTTTAATTTTATTATTTTTATCTGTTTCCATTATATTTTCAAACATTATTTATCGCTATTTTGAATTGCCAATTCTTAAGTATAGGGACAGAAAATATAAACGAGGTTAGGAGGTTAAAAGGCTCATCCAAATAAAATTCGTTCATATTCTGCTTTGTTAATTTGTAAATTATATTTCTCTTTTTTATGATATTCTTAATATCTATATCGTTTTCGCGATTGTTTTTTGTTGTTTTAAAAAAAATAGGTGTCATAAATATTTATATCTTTAAAAACACCATAGTTACTGCCATTTTGCTAAATACGGAATCCTTTTTTGTACCTTCGCTAAATTAAAATAACTTATAAAAATTATAGATATGGCTTTTGATATAGAAATGATTAAAGGAGTTTACAGCAGAATGTCGGAACGCGTTGATGCCGCTAAAACGGTAGTTGGAAAACCTTTAACTTTAGCTGAAAAAATATTATACAATCACCTTTGGGACGGCAAAGCGAAAACAGCATTTGTTCGTGGCAAAGATTATGTAGATTTTGCTCCAGATCGAATTGCTTGCCAGGATGCAACTGCACAAATGGCTTTGCTTCAATTTATGCAAGCCGGAAAAAGCAAAGTTGCCGTGCCAACAACGGTTCACTGTGACCACTTAATCCAAGCTAAAATTGGTGCTGATAAAGATTTACAATCCGCATTAAACAGCAGTAGTGAAGTATTTAATTTTTTGGCTTCTGTGTCTAATAAATACGGAATTGGATTTTGGAAACCGGGCGCAGGAATTATCCATCAAGTAGTACTTGAAAATTATGCATTTCCTGGAGGAATGATGATAGGAACGGATTCTCATACCGTAAATGCAGGTGGATTGGGAATGATTGCCATTGGAGTAGGAGGTGCTGATGCTGTTGATGTTATGGCTGGAATGGCTTGGGAATTAAAATTTCCAAAATTGATTGGGATTAAATTAACAGGAAAACTTTCCGGCTGGACTGCCCCGAAAGATGTCATTTTAAAAGTTGCAGGTATTTTAACCGTAAAAGGCGGGACTGGTGCAATTGTAGAATATTTTGGGGAAGGCGCTAAAGCATTGTCGGCAACAGGTAAAGGAACTATTTGTAATATGGGTGCTGAGATAGGCGCTACAACTTCCACTTTTGGGTATGATGAATCAATTGAACGATATTTGCGTGCAACCGACCGTGATGAAGTAGCTGATGAAGCCAATAAAATAGCTTCTTATTTAACAGGTGATGATGAAGTTTATGCAAATCCTGAACTTTATTTCGATCAGGTTATTGAAATTAATTTATCGGAATTAAAACCTCATTTAAACGGTCCGTTTACGCCAGATTTGGCTACGCCAGTTGGTGAAATGACTGAAAAAGCAACAAAAAATGATTGGCCTTTAAAAGTTGAATGGGGATTGATAGGTTCTTGTACAAATTCATCTTATGAAGATTTATCAAGAGCAGCATCAGTTGCCAAACAAGCAGTAGACAATAAAATAGTTGCAAAAGCTGAATTTGGTATCAATCCAGGTTCTGAGCAAGTTCGTTTTACGGCTGAACGCGATGGATTGTTGTCGATTTTTGAAGATTTGGATGCTAAAATATTTACAAATGCGTGTGGACCTTGTATTGGCCAATGGGCCAGAGAAGGAGCTGATAAGCAAGAGAAAAATACCATAATTCACTCTTTCAACAGAAACTTTTCAAAACGTGCAGACGGAAATCCGAATACACATGCTTTTGTAGCTTCACCAGAAATGGTTGCTGCTATTGCAATATCAGGCAGATTAGATTTTAATCCGATGACTGATTCATTAATCAATAAAGATGGTGTGGAAGTTAAATTTACAGAACCAACTGGTTTTGAATTGCCTCCAAATGGTTTCGACGTGAAAGATGCAGGATATGTTGCACCTTTCAAGGATGGCTCAGGTATAGAAATAGTTGTAAAATCAGATTCTGAGCGTTTACAGTTATTAACGCCGTTTAAACCAATCGGAACTAACTTAAAAGGCGCTAAATTATTGATAAAAGCTTTTGGAAAATGCACGACCGACCATATTTCTATGGCAGGCCCATGGTTGCGTTTTAGAGGACATTTAGACAATATTTCAAACAACTGCTTAATTGGTGCGGTGAATGCATTTAATAAAGAAACTAATAAAGTAAAAAATCAATTGACAAACGAATATGGTGCCGTGCCCGATACGGGAAGAGCCTACAAAGCAGCAGGCATTTATTCAATTGTTGTTGGTGATCATAATTACGGCGAAGGTTCTTCAAGAGAACACGCAGCTATGGAACCTCGTCATTTGGGTGTTGCAGCCGTTATTGTAAAATCTTTTGCGCGTATTCATGAAACAAACCTTAAAAAACAAGGAATGTTAGGATTGACTTTTGCAAATGAATCTGATTATGATTTGATTATGGAAGATGATACTTTAAATTTTTTGGATTTGGATAAATTTGCTCCGGGAAAACAATTGTCTCTGGAGTTGGTTCATACCAATGGAAGCAAAAACACGATACAATTAAACCATACTTACAATGAAAGCCAGATTGAATGGTTTAAAGAAGGTTCAGCGTTGAATTTAATTAAAAAAGAACAAGCGGCTCAAGCAAAATAGATGAAGATGAATTGCTTGAAGCATTATAATTTGAAGAGGGGAATTGAAAAATTCCCCTCTTTTATTTTTCTGTTGGTTTTGGTAAAATATATATTTTAAAACCTTTTCAGATTAAAGTTTTTTTTGTAATTTTTCATCTTTAATAATTTCGTAAAAAGTTTTGAAAAATTAAAGAACAGCCAAGCAATTAGTGAACCCCCAAAGATAAAATTAATGACTATTATCTTTACACTACGCAGTAAAACTTTTTTAAAATAAAATACCAAAAATGAAAATAGTTCATATTTCTGCAGAATGTTATCCGGTTGCTAAAGTAGGCGGTTTGGCTGATGTTGTTGGAGCACTCCCAAAATATCAAAATGATGCAGGTTTAACTTCAGAAGTAATCATGCCTTTTTATGAGAATAAATTTACCAAAGAAGCTGAATTTTCTGTATTATTCAACTCAAAATTAAAATTAGGAAAAAAGGAATATTCCTATCAAATTAAAACAATAACTGATAATACTCTTGGTTTCAATCTGTATTTAGTGGATGTTCCTGAATTGTTATTTAAAGATTATGTGTATTCTAATGATGATACAGAGCGGTTTTTAGCTTTTCAGATTGCTGCTTTAAATTGGATGCTGACGTGGAATGAAAAACCAACAACGGTGCATTGCCATGACCATCATACCGGACTTATTCCTTTTATGATGACACAATGCAGCGATTATGCGGCATTAAAAAATATTCCAACGGTGCTTACCATTCACAATGCGCAATATCAAGGTTGGTTTTCACATGAAAAAGTGGGTTTGATACCAGAATTTAATTTTAACAATGTTGGATTGTTAGATTGGTTTGGAAATATCAATCCGCTTGCGTCAGCCATAAAATGTACTTGGAAAGTAACCACAGTTTCTCCAAGTTATATGGAAGAACTTAAGAGAGATGCCAATGGATTGGAAACTTTACTAAGTAATGAAAGTGCAAAATGTATCGGAATTTTGAATGGTATAGATTGGGAAGTTTGGAATCCTGAAACAGATCCATACTTGGTGGAAAATTACACCCAAAACACTATTGAAATTGGAAGAGAAGTTAATAAGAAATGGATTTGCAGTCATTATAATTTGGATTTTGAGAAACCGCTTTTTGCGTTTATAGGCAGATTGGTAGGGGAAAAGGGTGCAGATTTATTTCTTGAAACATTTAAAGAAGCGCTTCAAAATGGCAATATTTCAATATTTTTACTGGGTTCAGGAAATGAAATTGTTGAAGCGCAATTGAATGAACTTAGAAAGGATTATGCCGGTTTTTACAATGCTTTTATAGGATATGATGAAAAATTGGCGCATATTGTTTATGCGGGAGCCGATTTCATCCTAATGCCCTCAAGAGTTGAACCTTGCGGATTGAACCAAATGTACGCTTTGCGATATGGATTAATTCCAATTGTGAGAAGTATTGGAGGTTTAAAAGACACCGTTATTGATATTTCAGAAAAGGGAGGTTTTGGAATTTGCCATAACGAAGTTACGGTTTCAGAAATAACGGAAGCTATTGAAAGAGGAGTGAAGTTGTATGAAAATCAACCAAAATATAATAAAATAAGAAAAAAAGTCATGAGCATCAACCATTCTTGGGATGCTTCTGCAACAGCATATATCAATTTGTATAAATCATTAAATCAGTAAATTATGGTAGGGGCTAAAGTTTTAGGAATTATATTAGGTGGCGGTCAAGGATCGAGATTACATCCATTAACACAGACGCGTTCAAAACCCGCTGTTCCAATTGCCGGTAAATACAGGTTGGTGGATATCCCTATTTCAAATTGCATTAATTCAGACATCAAACGTATGTTTGTGTTAACCCAATTTAATTCGGCATCACTTAACAGACACATTAAAAACACCTATCATTTTAGTTTTTTCAGTTCTGCATTTGTTGATGTTTTGGCAGCAGAGCAAACACCTGGAAACAGCACCTGGTTTCAGGGCACTGCGGATGCTGTACGTCAAAGTATGCACCACTTCTTAAGTCATGATTTTGAGTATGCGCTAATCTTGTCAGGAGATCAATTATATCAAATGGATTTTGAAGAAATGGTTGAAAAACACATTAAATTGAAAGCTGACATATCTATTGCCACAATTCCTGTAAATGCAAAAGATGCCACCTCATTCGGAATTTTGAAAACAAACGAGAAAGATGGGATAACCTCTTTTATCGAAAAACCTGCTGTTGAATTGTTACCTGATTGGACTTCCGAAGTGAGTGATGAAATGAAAAAAGAAGGACGTCATTATCTTGCTTCAATGGGGATTTATATTTTTAACAGAGACCTTCTTATTGAATTAATGAGTAACCCTGACACAAATGATTTCGGGAAAGAAATAATTCCGCAAGCTATTGATAAACATAAAGTTGTCAGTTTTCAATATGAAGGATACTGGACAGATATTGGGAATATAGATTCATTCTTTGAAGCCAATTTAGGACTAACAGATGATTTTCCTAAATTTGATTTGTATAGCACAAAAAAACGTATTTACACCCATGCCAGGATGTTGCCCACCACGAAAATTTCGGGAACGATATTGGATAAAACCGTAATCGCAGATGGTTGTATTATTAATGCCGGTAAAATTGAACATTCAGTGATTGGTGTTCGATCAAGAATAGATAAAGAATCAACGGTTATTAATACCTATATGATGGGAGGCGATTTTTATCAGCCGCTTGAAGAAATATTAAATCCTAAAGTTATTTCAATGGGGATTGGTGCACGATGTTTTATTAAAAATGCCATTTTAGATAAAAACTGCTGTATTGGGGATGATGTGAGAATTAATGGAGGAAAGCATCTTAAAGACA
This sequence comes from Lutibacter sp., assembly GCF_041555395.1. GTDB lineage: Bacteria > Bacteroidota > Bacteroidia > Flavobacteriales > Flavobacteriaceae > Lutibacter. The sequence continues at coordinate 14,666 of NZ_JBFFKM010000053.1, forward strand.
CGGAAACTGATACTTATGTGGTGAGAGATGGCATAGTTGTCGTTAAAAAAGGCGCCTTAATTCCAAATGGTTTTATTATATAATTTATGACAAATGTAATTACACACAGTCTTTTTACGGACTTTGATATAGATTTATTTAAGAGTGGGAAGCATTATCGACTGTACGAAAAATTTGGATCACATATTGAAACTGTTGATGGGGTAGAAGGTACTTATTTTGCGGTTTGGGCACCCAGCGCAAAGCAAGTATCGGTAATTGGAGATTTCAATCATTGGGTTGATGGAGAATTTAACTTAAATGTCCGTTGGGATTCTTCGGGTATTTGGGAAGGATTTATTCCTTCAGTTGGAAAAGGAAATTTATACAAATACAAAATTCATTCAAACATTAATAATTATGTATCCGAAAAAGCTGATCCTTATGCAAGAAGGTGCGAGCATCCTCCAAAAACGGCCTCGGTAGTTTGGGAAGATAAATACAACTGGGATGACAAGAGTTGGATGCATACGCGCAAGAAAAACAATGCTTTGGATGCCCCTTACGCTGTTTATGAAGTACATTTGGGTTCTTGGAGAAAAAAAGGGAAAGAAAATAGGTCTTTGTCTTACTTTGAATTGGCAGATGAATTGGTAAGCTATGTTAAAGAAATGAATTTTACGCACGTAGAATTTATGCCAATTATGGAATATCCATATGATCCATCCTGGGGATATCAAATTACAGGATATTTTGCGCCGACTTCTAGATTTGGCTATCCTGAAGAATTTAAGTATTTAGTCGATAAATTTCATCAAAATGAGATAGGAATTATTTTAGATTGGGTGCCTTCACATTTTCCTGAAGATGCGCATGGACTAGGTTATTTCGATGGCTCAAGTTTATATGAACATCCTGATAAACGCAAAGGATACCATCAAGATTGGAAAAGCCTTATTTTTAATTACGGAAGAAATGAAGTCCGTTCCTTTTTAATTAGCAATGCTATTTTTTGGTTAGAACAATATCACGCAGATGGTTTGCGCGTTGACGCTGTCGCTTCTATGTTATTTTTAGATTATTCACGTGAAGATGGCGAATGGGAACCTAATATTTATGGTGGAAATGAAAATTTAGATGCGGTTTTATTTTTAAAAGAATTGAATGAAGAAGTCTATAAATCGTTCCCGGATGTACAAACTATTGCAGAAGAATCTACCGCATTTCCTATGGTTTCCAAGCCGACTTTTATGGGCGGATTGGGTTTTGGAATGAAATGGATGATGGGATGGATGCACGATACTTTAGACTATTTTTCTAAAGACACCATTTACAGAAAACACCATCAAAATGAAATTACTTTTAGTTTAACATACGCCTTTACCGAGAATTTTATGTTGCCACTGTCGCATGACGAAGTGGTGCACGGCAAAAAAACTATTTTAGGTCGTATGCCGGGCGATGAATGGCAACGTTTTGCAAACCTCCGGCTATTGTATGGTTATATGTTTACGCATCCCGGCACAAAGTTGTTGTTTATGGGAAGTGAATTGGGTCATTACGAGGAATGGAATTTTCAAAAAAGTCTTGATTGGAATTTATTGGAGTTTTATCCTCATAAAAACACACAAAATTATTTTAAGGACCTAAACCAATTTTATAAAACCACACCGGCATTATTTGAAAAAGGGTTTAGTGAGGATGGTTTTGAATGGGTAAGTTATGACGATTCAGAAAACTCAGTGATTTCCTATATAAGAAAAGGGAATAATCCTAAGGATGATATGTTGGTAATCTGTAATTTTTCGCCGCAAACATTGGAGAATTATAAAATTCGCGTTCCAAGAAAAGGAAAATTACTGGAGGTGTTTAGCAGCAATCACCAAAAATATGGAGGAAGTGGCATAGTTAACGTTGAAAAAATTACCATAAAAAAACAACCTAAAAAAGTTAATGAATATTCTGCCATTCTTGTTTTACCGCCACTTGGTATCTCAATTTTAAAATTCTGTTAAATTTAATGTCGCTTAATGATATTAAATTTACATTTTTGTTAATAAAGCGGTTATATTTTTAATGAAAATAATATTTATTAAATTATTTATTTTAGTACGTTTGCACTTTGTTCAAATAATTTAATTTATGATTACAAATACCGAACTAGAATTAAAAGGAAATCAGTTTCCTTCAAAAATAATTTCCTATAGAAAAGACGTTGACACACTTTATTTTACGAGTGAAAACAATGTTGTTTTACAGCTTACCATTCAAAGAGACAGTGTGTTGCGATTTCGATATACAACATCTTCAATTTTTGAAAATGATTTTTCCTATGCCATAACGCGTTATGCCAGTAGAGGCTTTAACCATCTTGTAGTAACCGAAGACGTTAGCAATTATATCATTACAACTTCTAAATTAATTTGTCATATTTCAAAAGAAGATATGAGAAAATCAATTTTTGATGCAAAGGATAATTCTCTTATTTCTGAAGATGAACTTGGGTTTCATTGGGAAGAGAATTATGAATTTGGAGGGGACATTGTGAAAATGTCTAAAAATTCTCAAGAAAAAGAAAGCTATTATGGGTTGGGCGATAAGCCAGTTGCATTAAATTTAAAGGGTAAACGTTTTGAAAATTGGGTGACCGATTCTTATGCGTTTGATAAAGATACTGATCCAATTTATAAAGCAATTCCATTTTATACAGGACTTCATCACGGGAAAGCCTACGGCATATTTTTCGACAATACTTTTCGTTCTTTTTTCGATTTTTGTCAGGAAAGAAGAAATGTCACCAGTTTTTGGGCCCAGGGAGGTGAAATGAATTACTATTTTATATACGGCCCTGAAATGGGAGAAGTTGTATCTAATTATACCGATTTAACAGGGAAACCGCATGAATTGCCGCCACTATGGGCGTTGGGGTATCATCAATGCAAATGGAGTTATTATCCGGAATCCAACGTAAAAGAAGTGACCAATAAGTTTAGGGAGTTAAGAATTCCATGTGATGCTATTTATTTAGACATCGATTATATGGAAGGATTTAGGTGTTTTACATGGAATAAAGAATATTTTCCTGATCCGAAAAGGATGGTGAAAGAATTGGCAGACAATGGTTTTAAAACAGTAGTTATTATCGATCCTGGAATTAAAATAGATAATGAATATACTGTTTTTAAAGAAGGGTTAGATAAAGATTATTTTTGTAAACGTGCTGATGGTCCTTATATGAAAGGGAAAGTTTGGCCGGGAGAATGTTATTTTCCCGATTTCACAAAGCCTGAAGTACGTGAATGGTGGTCGGGTTTGTTTAAAGAACTTATTGAAGATATTGGGGTAAAAGGCGTGTGGAACGATATGAATGAACCCGCAATTATGGATGTACCTGGAAAAACATTTCCGGATGATGTAAGGCATGA
>NZ_JBFFKM010000054.1:0-16698 GCF_041555395.1 Lutibacter sp.
ACTTATAGGTTAAAAATTACTCCTTTTTCTCAGCATTCAAAGTTTCAAGCTTGCTTTTTGCCAACACAAATTCGGGAAACAATTTTATGGCGCGCTCAAAACTAATTTTTGCCTCAGCGTTTTTGTTTAAATTCATTGCAATAATGCCTTCCAAATAAGCCATTGCCGCTTTTAAACCAGCCTCTTGATTGTAATTTTTATTGACCTGAAAATTAATTTTCGTAGTCCCGTCATCAGGAAGTTTATCTGCTTTTTTTATAGATGCATAGGCATCTTCAAATTTATTCATTATAAACTGCAATCCAGCCAATTTATAAGCGTGATAGTTACTGTTTGTTTTTGCAAATAATTTTTGATAGGCTTCCGCAGCTTTTTCTGTTGCCCCCATAGATTCAAGCGAAATTGCATTCATTTCCATAAACTCCAAATGCGCTGGCTTGGTTTTCAAAATATCATTGGTCACCAAAAAACAGGAAAGAAAATTTCTCTCGTTAAAATACAAATAAGCCAAACTGTCCTTATAAACACTTTGTGGGCCTTCGAGTATAATAATAGAATACATGGCGTTTGCGGCAATGCTTTTATCTCCGTAGGACAAAGCCAGTTCAATCTTTTGTTGTTCAAATGCTACACTTTTAGCGGTTTGGGCTACTGCAGAAGCAGTAATTAGAAAAAAAATTATAACTAAAATACGTTTCATCAATATAAGTTTAAACATTAAGAAGCGAAATTATCAAAATAATACGGAAAACAAAGATTTTATAAAAATTAATTTTTGTTGGGCGTTTCCCTGCGGATCTGACTATCGCTGCTCGCTTTTTAAGTAAAGAATTAGTTTACCCTGCGCGTGGTTATTGAGCGTAGTCGAAATATAGTCGAAGGGCTCTATCCCTAACGCAAATTGGATTTATGATTTTGAATTTCATTATTTCAATTGCTTGTGCAAGCTTCTAAGAACAGTTACTCAAAATCATACAATGAAATTAGTTTGAAGACCTACATTCATGGAGCTGTAAAAGGGTATAATTTTTTGACTCATAACCAATAATGGAAAAGTTTATTGTATCTGTTGGATTTATCTTAGATTTAGTTATTAAATTAAATTCTCCTCTTTTATTAGATGCCCTTCCTGTTTTTTCATTATTAAAATAAACATTTACGGACTCTAAAGGTTTGTGATACTTAGTATCTAAAATAGTTCCTTTAATATTTTGTCCAATTGTGGTTGAAATTAAAAAAAATAAAATCAAGGTTAATTTCATGGTTCAATTCAAATTATTGCCAAAGTGTTATATCGCTAAAAAACATATGGTTTATCACTTTTTTTGTTGGGATAACCGTATGTTTTAGTTATTTTATCCGTTAATAATTTCCCTGTTTTTAAACACAATCTAATGCGCTTGCTTTATTCCATTATAAATACAGCACCTTCCAAATTGGCTCACGGTATGATAAAAATGTTTTTTGAAATGCTGCAATTTTTTTCTCGATGATATTCATAACGACTTGTAATTTAACGAAATATAACTCGCTTAGAGCTTTTAAAAAGTAATTTATTATGATTCTTAATAAAAGTAGTTGATAATCAGAGGATTTAAGTAAGTTAAAGCAGGAACAATTCTTCCTTTTTTTATGATAAATTATCCTATTTTTCATAATTTAGTGCAGTGGTTTAAAACTAACATATATCTGTAAAAAAATGGAAACATTAGTAATACATCCAAAAGACTGGACAACTGATTTCTTGTCGGCAATCTACTCCGATAAGGACTATACTGTAATCAATGAAGATGTTAGCCCACAGTATTTGAAAGCGCAAATAGAGCAATTTGAAAGAATTGTAATGTTAGGTCACGGTACCGATTATGGCTTAATAGGTCACGGTAGATTTATGATTGATAGCGGGTTTGCTCCTCTTCTCCAACAAAAAGACTGTGTATGTATTTGGTGTAACGCAGATAAATTTGTTGAGAGCTACCATTTAAAAGGCTTTAATACAGGAATGATTATTAGTGAAATTATTGAAGCAGATTTGTACAATATAAAGACTTCTGACGAAGAGGTTGAAGCTTCTAATGTATTGTTGGCCGAAGCAGTAAAAGAAGCCATTGAAAGCGTTAATATGCTTCAAAAGGTTAAAGACAATTACGACCACGTAACCAACCCTGTGATTAATTTCAACAAACATAATTTACACTTCATAAACAGTAAAATTTAACTTTTTAATGCATTGATGGCAATAGATTTTTATTAATTTCTATGGTCTAACCAAACTAATATTTTTTCTGTTTGTCCGTTAAAATCAGGCTATTTTCAATCTCCTGTTCCTGATAGTCCACTATCTGGAACACAAATAACGTTGCATTTATCATCATATAAGTTGTGAGTTTAGAGGCGTTTAGAGCACGAAACACTCGCAGACATCACATTCACCATCGCAGATAAAATCCTGCCTGCTTTGGATGCTGAATTGGAGTTTCAGGAGTTTGAAAAAGAATTACCTGATTTTACTCAATGGATATGTCATATAAAAAAGGCTCTTATCGTTAGATAAAAGCCTAATTTTCAACAATTTGTTATTTGGGTGGAAGACCGGGCTCGAACCGGCGACCCTCGGTACCACAAACCGATGCTCTAACCAACTGAGCTACAACCACCATATAACTTGCGGATGCAAATGTAAAACATTTCTATTTTTCCACAAACATTTTTATATTAAATTATCAAAAGATTTTACGGCAACATAACGTTCTGTATTGAAGCCTTCTGCATACTCCACTCCTACCAATCTGCCCAAGTCCAGTGCCCTATATAGCACGCTGTCCAAAAAGTTTTTACTTGATATTGGCGAGTTGGGCTCTTTACTATTAGGATCATAGAACTGAGAACTGTAGGCTTTTACGGCCTCCATTTTTTTGTCCATAAATCCAGAAATATCCACAACAAAATCGGGTTCTAAATTTTTCCATTGTATATAATGATATACAAATTTTGGTCTCCAGGCCTCTTGCTTTACACCGTTCAACTCAGTTTCAACCTTAACCAAACCAGATAAAAAACATGCGTCGGAAATTAATTTGCTGCCTTTTGAATGATCTATATGTCTGTCATCTATAGCGTTACACAACACAATTTCAGGTTTGTATTTCCGTATTATTTTAATGACTTCTAACTGGTGTTTTTCATCATTTACAAAAAACCCATCTGCAAAACCTAAATTCTCCCTTACTTCTACCCCTAAAATTTTTGCGCCATTTTTTGCCTCTTCAGCCCTAATTTTCGCAGAACCTCTTGTTCCTAATTCTCCTTTGGTTAAATCTAAAATACCTACTTTTTTTCCATGTGAAATTTCCTTTGCAATAGTCGCCCCACAACCCAATTCCACATCATCGGGATGCGCGCCAATTGCTAAAATTGCTAACTTCATAACCTAAATTTACTTTAATATTTACACAAAGATATAACATTTTTTTGGGGATGGAAGTTTTGTAAAAACATGATCATTTTAAGACACCACAAATAAAACAACTTAAATAAAAAGTATATTTTAATACATAAATGGTATGATGTCATTAATAAATGGTAAAAAAATTTGGTCAATTAAAATTGTTTAATTAGCTTAGCATAAGGAAATTATAAAAATTAACCCCTAAATCCCAAAGACGATGAAAAAATTAGCACTTATAATTGCATTTCTACTGGCAATTTCGCCTATCGCCTATTCACAAATTTCAGATTTAGAAAAAAATGTATTGCTTGATTTATACAAATCAACCGAAGGTACGACCTGGAATACCAATTGGGATTTAACCAAAGATGTTTCTGAATGGCATGGAATAACTGTTGAAAACAATACAGTAACCGAAATTAATTTAAGCATGAATAACTTAACGGGTCCAATTCCTGCAACCATTGGAAATTTTAAATCGTTGCGTCATTTAAATTTAGGCTTTAATAAAATAAGCGGTTTAATTCCAACCGAACTTGCAACTATTGAGTCTTTGGTAACTATCCAGTTATTTATGAATCAACTCGAAGGTCAAATTCCTTCTTCAATTGGAAATTTAAAAAACCTTAAAGAATTGGTTTTATTTAATAATTTTATCGAAGGTCAATTACCTGAATCTATTTATGACATCGCAAATCTTGAAGTATTACATCTAAGCAGCAATAAATTAACTGGCTCAATATCTCCTGCAATTAAAAATTTAAGCAATTTAAAAATATTAAGTTTATTCGACAATGGAATGAGCGGTACGCTTCCTGCACAAATAGGATCTTTGGTTAATTTAACGGAGTTGTCTTTGGCAGCTAACTCATTTACTGGCGAAATTCCAATTGAACTTAACCAGCTTTCAAAATTGGAAACATTGTTGTTGATTAATAATAAATTTACAGGGACAATAAGCCCTTCAATACAAAATTTACCTAAACTTTTAAACTTTGAATTCAGTAACAATTCAAATGAAGTTGATGTTTCATATAAAGATGTGAATCCAATAACACAAGTAACTTTAATTCCCGAATAAAAATTGTTTGATTAATTATTTACAAGAAAAAGAGACCTACAAAATGGTCTCTTTTTCTTGTGTAAGTGCTTCTTTTTGAAGCAAATACAAATAGCATCACATCTCACTCACAAAAAAATATTGATTTATTTATAACACTATTGATTTTAAATATAGTTGCATATGCAACTATTCCATTTTGAATTATATATTTGCATAAAAATAGTTTGTATGGAGATTGACATTAACAAATCCGATTTTAATAAAACTTTGGCACCCTGGATTGGAAGAACATATAAGATGATGAATATGTATATCTCAGATGTTTTTCAGCAAAATAATATCCAAGTAACAAAAGAACAATGGATTGTGTTAAAAATTTTACACGAAGACAATGATGGGATTATTCAGAATGAGTTGGCTTTTATAACCGGACGAAATAAAGCTTCCTTAACAAGGCTAATTAATGTTATGGAAAAAAATCAATTAGTGATCAGAATTTCTTCAAAAGAGGATTCACGGAAAAATTTAATTCATATTACCAAAACTGGCAAACAATTGTTTTTAATAATGAGGCCTTTAATGCTTAATAGTATGAGAACTTTACAAAGAGGAATTAGTGAAAATGAAATTTCTAATTTTATTATGGTAATGATTAAAATTCAAAATAATTTAAAAAATCAATCAAATTTAGTTGACTAAAATCCAAATTTTAACAATGAGAAAATTAATATCAATAGCTTTGGCAGTACTCCTATTAATAGGTTCCATTTTATTAGCAAAATATTTAATTGACAGTAAAAATAAACCCAAACCAGTTGCTGAGAAAATTGTGAAAACTGTTTTTACACAAACAGTATCCAATAAATTAATTCCAATAATTATTACCGCAAATGGAAATTTGCTTGCTAAAAATAAGATTGAATTGTACGCTGAGGTTCAGGGAATTTTAGTAAATACTTCAAAGGAGTTTAAAGCAGGAACAACTTATAGTAAAGCCGAAACATTGATAAGCATAAACAGCGATGAATTTTACGCGAATTTACAGGCTCAAAAAAGCACCTTATTCAATGCCTTAACTGCAATAATGCCCGATATCAGGTTGGATTTTCCTGATAAATATGATAAATGGAAATTCTACTTACAAAATTTTGACTTAAATAAACCTGTTCAAAAACTGCCGGAAACAACTTCAGAAAAAGAAAAATTCTTTATTTCGGGTCGTGGTATTTATACAACTTACTACAATGTGAAAAATTCAGAAGTAAAACTAAATAAATATACATTAAGAGCTCCATTTTCAGGAATTTTGACAGAATCATTGGTCAATCAAGGAACTTTAATCAGACCCGGACAAAAATTAGGTGAGTTTATTGATCCTTCTGTTTATGAAATGAGCGTTTCCGTTAAATCTGAATTTCGTGATTTGCTTCAAGTTGGCAAAAATGTCGAACTCTTCAATTTAGAAAAAACAAAAACATGGAAGGGAAAAGTAATTAGAATTAATGGAAAAGTTGATACTTCTACCCAAACCATAAAAGCTGTTATTGAAGTTAGCGGTGCCGATTTAAAAGAAGGCCAGTATTTAGAAGTTGCCCTAAGTGCCAAATCCGAAGAAAATGCCTTTGAAGTTTCCAGAAATCTTTTTGTAGATAAAACCAAACTGTATGTTGTAAAAGATTCTATTTTAGATTTGGTGACTATAATCCCTGTTTTTGAAAACCAACAAACTGTTGTTGTAAGAGGATTGGAGAATGGTACACAAATTTTGGCAAAACCTGTTCCGGGTGCTCATAAAGGCATGTTAGTTAAAATATTTAAAGAAAATAAGGTGCAATAATGAGAAACGTAATTACTTATTTCATAAAATTTCCTGTTGCCGTTAACATAGTTGTTCTTGCTTTTATTGCATTTGGTTTGGCAGGCGCATTGTCCATAAAATCTTCTTTTTTTCCATTAACGGATTCAAGAAATATTTCAATCAATTTAACCTATCCGGGAGCTTCACCACAAGAAATGGAAGAAGGCATTGTATTAAAAATAGAAGATAATTTAAAAGGAATTGTTGGTGTTGATCGTGTGACTTCAGTTTCACGTGAAAATTCAGCATTTATAAATGTTGAAATTGTAAAAGGCAAAAATATTGATGTTGTTTTATCCGACGTAAAAAATGCCGTTGACAGGGTCCCCTCCTTTCCTACTGGTATGGAGCCGCCCATAATTGCTAAAATTGAAAATATTAGGCCAACCATTAGCTTTAACATAAGCGGTGAAAATATTTCGCTGGCAACTTTAAAACAATATGCCAGAAATGTGGAGAACGATTTACGCAGTATAGACGGAATTTCGCAAGTAAGCCTTTCTGGATTTCCCGATCAGGAAATTGAAATAGCAGTTCGTCAAAACGATTTGTTAGCCTATAACCTGTCTTTTGAGGAAGTTGCAAATGCGGTCAGTAAATCTAATTTATTAATTACAGGTGGAAACATTAAAACCGATGAAGAAGATTATTTAATTAGAGCGAGAAATAAAAATTATTACGGAAATGAATTGGTAAACTTGGTGGTTAGGGCTGAGGCTTCCGGAAATATTATTCGTTTAAATGACATTGCTGATGTTTCCGATACTTGGTCTGAAAATCCGGACAGGCTCTTTTTCAATGGAAAAAAATCAATTGACATCACGGTTAGCAATACCAACAGCGAAGATTTACTTTCAACCGCCGATCTTGTAAAAAAATACATAGAAACATTTAATCAACAACAGGACAATATTAAAATAACCATTTCAAGCGATAATTCCGTTACCTTAAAACAACGGTCGGAATTACTGATTAAGAATGCAGCTATGGGCATTCTTTTAGTGCTCTTTTTCTTGGCGCTTTTCTTAAATGTCCGATTGGCTTTTTGGGTTGCAACAGGGATTCCTATTGCATTTTTTGGAATGTTCATTTTTGCTGCAAATTTAGGGGTTACCATTAATGTGTTGTCTCTATTTGGCATGATTATCGTTATTGGTATTTTAGTGGATGATGGTATTGTGATTGGCGAAAATATTTATCACCATTATGAAAAAGGAAAAACACCAATACAAGCGGCAATTGATGGTACTTTGGAGGTAATCCCCCCTATTGTGTCAGCTATTTTAACTACGCTTATTGCATTTTCAACTTTTTTCTTTTTAGACGGAAGAATTGGTGATTTTTTTAGCGAGGTCTCAATTATCGTAATGCTTACATTAACGGTTTCATTAGTTGAGGCGCTTATTATTTTGCCGGCGCATATTGCGCATTCAAAAGCTTTAGAGCGAAAAGAGAAAAAAAGAAATAAAATAAATACTTTTTTTTATAACGTAAACCAAAAAGCGGAAATTGGATTATTTTATGTTCGTGATCATTGGTACGTTCCATATTTAAAATTCTTTTTGAAGCATAAAGCTTTGGGATTTGCATTGATTTTTGCTTTGCTTATTTTTAGCATTGGAGCGCTTGGCGGCGGCATTGTAAAAACTTCTTTCTTTCCTTCCATTGCAAGTGATCGTATTTCTATTGATTTAAAAATGCTTCAGGGAACAAACGAAAAAATAACAGATTCCATTATTTCAGAAATTGAAAAAGTGGCATGGGAAGTCAATGAAGAATATACAGGAAAGCAAACCAGTGGCGAGTCTGTTATACAGAATATTATAAAAAGGATTGGGCCAGGCTCATCTAACGGAAGTTTAACTATCAATCTTTTACCCGGCGAGGCACGCGATTTTTCTTCACCCGAAATAACAAACGCCATTCGAGATAAAGTGGGAAAAGTTTATGGTGTTGAAAGTTTGACTTTTGGTTCAGGAGGAAATTTTGGCGGAAGTCCGATAGCTGTTTCCTTATTGGGAAATAATATTGAAGAATTAAAAGCCGCGAAAACCGAATTGAAAGAAGTATTGAGCAACAACACATTGCTTAAAGATATTTCCGACAACGATCCATCCGGGATAAAAGAAGTGCGAATTACCTTAAAAGAAAATGCCTATTTGCTTGGTTTGAATTTGCAAATGGTTATGAATCAGGTCCGTTCCGGATTTTTCGGATTACAAACACAACGATTTCAGCGTGGGCAAGATGAAATTAAAGTTTGGGTTCGTTATAAAAGGGAAGACCGGTCGTCACTTAAAAATTTAGATGATATGTGGATTACCACACCCACAAATCAAAGTGTGCCTTTTTCTGAAATTGCCACTTATGAAATTGAACGTGGTGATGTGCTCATCAATCATTTAAATAGTAAACGAGAAATTCAAATTACGGCAGACATGAAATCTCCCGGTGAAAGTGCCACCGATATTTTAGACGACATAAAAACAAATATTATGCCTGAAATTTCGTCGAAATATCCAACGGTAAGCGCCATGTATGAAGGCCAGAATAGAGAAGCGCAAAAAACGGTCACATCAGTAAAAAAAGTTGGACTTATTATTTTGGCTTTAATTTATATGGTTATTGCTTTTACTTTTAGATCTTATGAGCAACCGCTGCTATTAATAATATTAATTCCTTTTAGTCTTATTGGAGTTGTTTGGGGTCATTGGATTCATGATTTTCCCATTAATATTTTATCGTGGCTGGGAATTATCGCCTTAATTGGAATTATGGTGAATGACGGTTTGGTGCTCATCGAAAAGTTTAAGAGTTATTTAAAAGAAGGAATGAAATATGATGAAGCACTTGTGCAAGCCGGCGTTTCAAGATTTAGGGCCATTTTGTTGACCACATTGACTACTGTGGCCGGATTGGCGCCATTGCTTTTGGAAAAAAGCAGACAAGCGCAATTTTTAAAACCAATGGCAATTTCAATTTCTTACGGAATTATAATTGCAACTGTTTTAACCCTGGTGATACTACCTTTACTTTTATCCGTTTCAAATTCTATTAAAGTTTTTATTAAATGGATGCGAACCGGTGAAAAGGTTACAAAAGAAGAAGTTGAAAGAGCAATTATTGAATTAAAAAGTGAAAATGATGAATTACAAGAATAATTTTATCTTATTATTTTTAATAAGTTTTACGGCAAGTTTTGCGCAAGAACTGCTCACAAAAGAAAACGCTATTGGCATTGCTTTAGAAAATAATTACGGCATTAAAATTTCGGGTAATAACCTTAAAATTGCTGAAAACAACAAAGGTATTTTGAATTCGGGTTATTTGCCTACTTTAACCAGTAATGCTGGAGCAACACATAATTTAGACAATACAAAGGCTGTATTTTCAAATGGGGAAATCACTAATTTAGAGAATGCCAACAGCAGTCGTTTTAATGCCTCCGTAAGCCTTAATTACACCTTGTTTGATGGATTTGGGAGACTATATAATTATAGGCAGTTGATAGAGCAATATAACCTATCTGAGTTACAAGCTAGAGAAACAATAGAAAAAACAATCCTGCAATTATTTACAGTGTATCATAATGTAGCCCAACTTACAGAAAATGTAGCGTTGCTAAATAAAAGTTTGGAAATTTCAAAAGATAGATTGTTAAGAGCAAAATATCAATCTGATTATGGACAAAACACAAAACTAAATGTTCTTAATGCTGAAGTTGACCTTAATAATGACAGCATCGCTTTATTAAATACCAAGCAATTATTGTCAAATGCCAAACGAGATTTATTTGTTGTTCTCGGCAAGAACGAAAGTCCTAATTTTTCTGTAGACACACAGGTAATTTTTGTCATAACTAAAAATAAACAAGAACTATTCCAGCAAGTAAAAACAAATAATATTACCTTACTTCAAATTGAAAAGGGCATAAATATAAGTGACTTTCAACTCAAAGCAAATAAATCTGGTTACTTGCCAACTATTGGTTTAACAAGTACTTATGGTTGGTCTAAAAACAATAATAATTCGGCTTCTTTTTTATCGGAATCAACAAATAATGGCCTTTCAACAGGTTTAAGTCTAAAATGGGATTTATTTGATGGCGGCCGTACAACAACACAAGTGCAAAACGCTAAAATAAATTATGAGACGCAACAATTTTCTAAACAGCAAAGTGAACTTCAAATAACAAGGAACTTCAATAATGCTTGGGAAGATTATAATACCAAATTATTTATACTTCAAACTCAAGAAAAAAATGTTGAAACCAATAAGCGAAACTTTTTAAGAACCGAAGAAACCTTTAAATTAGGCCAAATTACGTCTATTGAATTTAGACAGGCACAAGTAAATTTATTGAACGCACAGTCTAACTTAAACCAGGCAACTTACGATGCTAAAAATGCGGAATTAAAATTGTTACAGCTTACTGGAGAACTTCTGAATACGGAATTTTAAAAAATATTTAAAATTACAAAAAAACAGTAGGAATGGTTTTTTGGCTTTTTCCATCCTTTTTCCAATAAAAAAGGATTATTTTCGCCGCTTCAAAAAAAATGAAGGATATTCAATTTACATACAGCTTTGATTTGCCTACAATTAACCACTTCGAAGTAAGAAATTGTTTTTCTTTCTTATCCTTAGGTTTAATTTTTTGCATCATACAATTTGAAGTTATTCTTAATTTAAGTATAAATAGCGCTAAAAACATTGATAATTATCTATGAAAAAATATATAAATATTTTCGATTTCAAACAAAAAGTGGACTTTAAGACAGAAATATTGTCTGGTATAACCGTTGCCTTGGCCTTAATTCCTGAAGCAGTGGCTTTTGCATTAATTGCAGGATTATCACCGTTAACCGGTCTTTATGCCGCTTTTGTTATGGGATTAGTGACTTCAATTTTTGGCGGTCGTCCAGGAATGATTTCAGGTGCAACAGGTGCGGTAGCAGTAGTTATAGTGACTTTGGCTAAGACCCATGGTGTTGAATATGTTTTTGCGACGGTTGTTTTGGCGGGAGCAATTCAAATTTTGGCAGGGGTGTTAAAATTGGGTAAATTGATGCGCCTGGTTCCGCATCCGGTTATATTTGGATTTGTAAATGGTTTGGCTATCATTATTTTCATGTCGCAATTAAACCAGTTTAAAGACCCAACAGGTGATTGGTTAATGGGTGAAGCGCTATACATTATCCTCGGATTGGTGCTGCTTACCATGATTATTATTTATGGATTGCCAAAATTAACTAAAGCAGTTCCGGCTTCACTAACAGCTATAATTGTGGTATTTGGCATTGTTGCATTTTTTGGCATTGACACTAAAACTGTTGGCGATATTGCCTCTATTCAGGGAGGTTTTCCTCCTTTTCACTTTCCAATAGTTCCTTTAAATTTTGAAAATTTAGTCGTGATTTTACCCTATGCGGCAATAATAGCTGGTGTTGGCTTAATTGAAAGTTTATTAACCTTGAACATTATTGATGAAATCACAGAAACAAGAGGTAAAGGAAATAAAGAAGCCATTGCGCAAGGTGCTGCAAATATACTTTCCGGACTATTTTCCGGTATGGGAGGATGTGCAATGATTGGGCAAAGTTTAATCAATATTTCATCGGGTGCAAGAGCAAGATTATCGGGAATAGTAGCGGCTGTGATGTTGCTGGTGTTTATTATGTTTGGAGCCAATTTGATTGAAAAACTGCCCATGGCAGCCTTAACCGGATTAATGATGATGGTTGCTATTGGTACTTTTGAATGGGCGAGTTTAAAAATATTTACCAAAATGCCAAAGTCTGATATTTTTGTAATGGTATTAGTGACTTTGGTAACGGTTTTTCTTCACAATTTGGCATTGGCCGTGATTATAGGCGTTATTATTGCCGCACTTGTTTTTGCATGGGATAACGCAAAACGCATTCGTGCAAGAAAACACATTGATGAAAACGGCGTAAAACATTATGAAATTTATGGTCCTTTATTTTTTGGTTCCGTAACTGTATTTAATGAAAAATTTGATGTTTTAAATGATCCTGATGAAGTGATTATTGACTTTGCAGAAAGCAGGGTAGCCGATATGTCGGCCATCGAAGCGCTAAATAAAATTACGGAACGCTATCTTAAAGTTGGTAAAAAAATTCACTTAAAACATTTAAGTCCCGACTGTAAAAAATTACTTAAAAATGCAGAAAGCATTATTGATGTAAATGTGTTGGAAGATCCTAAATATAAAGTTGCCTTGAATTAAATATATTTTTTTCTTTTTGGTATTTTATTTTTAGTCTAATAATGATTTGTATTTATAATCGTACTAAAGCCATTCAGAAAAATATAAGGCTTTGCAATTAAAATCAGTATTTAGAAGAAACTTTTCAGTAGAATTATAGTTAAAAAACGTAGTTATTTAAGCACTTAAAATTATACATTGCCAACGCCATTTTATTTTTTAATGAAATGGACGTTTTTTTATCATTCCTCCTTTGGTGTCTTTTATTGGATATTGAATAACGAAAGCGCCTCTGTCAATTTTTTCAACCTCTAAGAGTAACCTTGACACCTCTAGTCTTGTAATTACGCAAAACAATATTTTTCGGTCTGGCATTGCCAATCCCTTTTTCCCAAATCCGCCGTCAGATCTAAAAACGGTCACCCCACGTTCCAGTTTAATTGCAACCATTTCCTTAATTATTTCAGCATCGTCAGAAACTATCATAACGCCAATGTATTCTTCAATTCCATTTATAATAAAATCTACTGTTTTAGAAGCAGAAAAATAGGTAAGCATAGAATACATTGCTGTCTCTACACTAACAATTGAGGCTGCAATTCCAAAAAGAACAACATTAAAAACGGCAATAAAGTCACCAACGGTTAAACTGGATTTTCTGCTTACTGAGATGGCAAGCACTTCTGTACCGTCAATTACTGCACCGCCTCGAATTGAAAACCCTATTCCTGCACCTAAAAAAAAACCTCCAAAAACAGCAATTAAAAGTTTGTCGTCCGTAATTGTTGGGAGTTGAATAACATGAACTAAATAAGCCAAAACAAAAATTGCGAGACTACTTTTAACAGCAAAAGGAATGGAAATTTGTTTTGCTCCCAATAGGATGAAAGGTAAATTAACTAAAATAATTAAAATTGAAAGATTAAGTCCTGTCAAAATTTGAAGTAACAAAGAAACACCCATTGCTCCGCCATCCAAAAAATTATTTGGGAGCAAAAAGCCTTTCAAACCAATACTCGCCAATATTACGCCGACAGATATGAAAAAAACATCCTTAATATTTCTTTTGAGAATGAGTTGAGAAATCAATTCGTTATCGTTTAATTTAAAAAATCTTTTCATTTATTTCATTTTTTTATGACTAACTCAATATTTCATCCCAAATATAACTGTTTATGATTAATCATTGACAATCCTATTCATTTTTACAAATTCTTAATTGTCAAATAAAAAACCTCGCTTAAATAACTTTAAACGAGGCTTATTTTTATGATTTATTTGAATTAAAAAAATTCAGAAGTTGGAATCAATTTCATTAACAAATTTCATGTTTTATTCTTTAAAAGCAGTTCTCGAGATTTCAATGCCTACTGGGTATGAATAATCGCCTTGATCTTCAGCAGTGATAAATATTTCCTTAACATTATAAGGTGTTGAAGTTTTTAATGTTGCTGTTTTTGCGTTTTTATTAATTAATTGACCAGCATTTTTAGTGCCATTATTTTCTGTTACAATCCAAACACTATAATTTTTTTTAGAAGGGTCAATTCTATTTGGACTTGCCAAATTTTTTGCCACAACTTCAATTTCATAATTGTTATTTTTGTCTTGTGTCTTCTTGGCTGTTATTTCCGCAGCAGGAGTTACAGTTGATACAGGAAATTTTGTTGTTGTTGCACAAGATGTCAGGAACAGAATAACTGACAAAGACAACAAATTTATTAATAATTTCATTTTAGTCTTATTTTAAGTTTATTCCTACTCTAATGGATTTTCGGAAACCTCCCCCTTTAAAATGTCTGGTCATTTTTTATTTATACAAATTGAGTGAATAATTACGAAAAAGTGTTGCATAATTTTTAAAATTAGTTGCAAAATTCACACTTAGGCTTTTGGGAAGCTTTCAAATATGTCCGACAAATTTTCATTTAGAAATTTAATTTGATGTTGCTTGTTGAAAACAAAAAATGATTAGTTCAATTTTCATTTTTTCAACAATTAACATCAAGAATGTTAATTTTATTAAATTTTTTATGCTAATTGATGAATTATTCCTTGAATTTTATTTATTTAATTGAAATATCATCAAAATTAACGTAAGCCATTGCAAATATGATTATTACGCCAACTGAAAATTGAAACCCATTCTTAGTCCAAATACTTTTATAACACAATGAACTTCAATCTTTGTAAATTCGAGATTGTTAAGTATTTGTTTAAAATTTTAATGAACTTAGAACCAAATGTTAAATGAAGTAAAATGATATAAATCATTTAAAATAAAAACTTTAGCATTTAATTTTGTAGAAACCACATTTGAATAATAACAATTTTTAATCTAAAATAAAATCCTAATGGAATCGCTGGAAAAAGTTAAAACAAGAGTATTTAAATTTGGAAATAAAACTGCAGATGGCAATACCCAAATGAAAAACCTTCTTGGAGGTAAAGGTGCCAACCTGGCAGAAATGAGTTTAATTGGGATACCGGTTCCTCCTGGTTTTACAATCACTACGGAAGTTTGCACAGAATATAACCAATTTGGAAAAGATGCGCTAATACGCATAATTATCTCAGAAGTTAAAGAATCCATCGAAAATATTGAAAAAATAATGGGTGCTAAATTTGGGGATAAAGAAAATCCTTTATTGGTTTCTGTTCGCTCGGGAGCAAGAGCCTCCATGCCTGGGATGATGGATACTGTTTTAAATTTAGGCTTAAATGATGAGGCTGTTATTGGAATAGCAAAAAAATCTAATAATGAACGATTCGCATGGGATTCCTATCGCCGTTTTATTCAAATGTATGGTGATGTTGTATTGGGAATGAAACCAGAATCAAAAGAGGATATAGATCCTTTTGAAGAAATTATGGAGGATTTAAAAGAAAAAAAAGGGATTCAATTGGACACTGAATTTACAGTTCAGGATTTAAAAAATCTTACACTCGATTTTAAAGCTGCTATAAAAAAACGTACAGGCCACGATTTTCCAACAAATCCCTGGGACCAACTTTGGGGTGCAATAATTGCTGTTTTCAATAGTTGGAATGGCGACAGAGCCGTTTATTACAGAAAAATGCATGGGTATCCAGATGATTGGGGAACCGCAGTAACCGTACAAGCTATGGTTTATGGAAATATGGGCAACAATTCCGGAACAGGCGTTTGTTTCACACGTGATGCTGCAACGGGTGAAGATCAGTTCAATGGTGAATATTTAATCAATGCACAAGGTGAAGACGTTGTTTCCGGTGCAAGAACACCACAGCAAATCACTAAAATAGGTTCTATGCGTTGGGCAAAATTGGCTAGGATTGAAGAAACTGATAGGGTTAAAAATTACCCTTCCTTAGAAGAATTAATGCCTGAAATTTATGCTGAACTTAATGAATATCAACAAAAACTTGAAAACCATTACCGTGATATGCAAGATATGGAGTTTACCATTCAGGAAGGCAAACTTTGGATGCTGCAAACCAGAAATGGAAAACGCACAGGTGCCGCAATGGTTAAAATTGCAATGAACTTATTAAAAGTTGGTTTAATTGATGAAAAAGAAACGCTATTACGCATTGAGCCTAATAAATTAGATGAATTATTACACCCTGTTTTTGATCCAAAAGTATTAAAAAAAGGAACTGTAATCGCACAAGGATTGCCGGCTTCTCCGGGTGCTGCCAGCGGACAGTTGGTTTTCTTTGCGGATGAGGCCCATAAATATAAAAACACCATTTTAGCAAGAATAGAAACTTCTCCTGAAGATTTGGAAGGGATGAATATTGCAAATGGAATTTTAACCGCTCGCGGCGGTATGACTTCTCATGCAGCTGTTGTTGCACGTGGTATGGGAAAATGCTGTATCTCAGGTGTTGGTGCATTAAAAATTGATTATAAAAGCCGCACAATGGGCGTTAATGGTAAGGTATATCATGAAGGCGCCTGGATTTCATTAAATGGATCAACAGGTAATATTTTTGAAGGAAAATTAGCAACGGTTGAACCTGAATTAAGTGGTGAATTTGGTGAAATTATGAAATTGGCAGACAAATATTCAAGAATGAAAGTCCGAACAAATGCGGATACGCCAAAAGACGCTAAA
>NZ_JBFFKM010000055.1:0-15476 GCF_041555395.1 Lutibacter sp.
TGGGCTTATTTCACAAAAGAACGCTTTGATTTGTTATATCCAAGTTATGGTGATACCTATCCCACCTTTATGGGGGCCATTGGAATGACTTATGAACAAGCAGGTGGAGGAAGCGGCGCCTTGGGTGTTACCATTGAGAATGAAACCGTTCTAACCTTAACTGACCGGGTAGCGCACCATTTTACCACGGGGATTTCAACGGTAGAAATGACTTCAAAAAATACCTCAAAGCTGCTAACGGAATTTGAAAAGTTTTTTGACAATTCCAATTTAAGATACAAAAGCTATATTTTAAGAGGAGATTATGAAAAAATGTTAAGCCTGAAAGCACTTTTAGACAAACATGAGATTCAAAGTTTTGTTTCGGAAGGGAAAAAATTGAGCGCTTATGATTATGATTCCAAAACCACAAAATCATTTCAAACCTTAAAAAAAGATTTAATTGTTTCAACCCATCAGCCAAAAGGTAAAATGGTGAAAGCATTGTTTGAGCCGGAAGCCAAATTATCGGATTCCGTAACCTATGACATTACCGCCTGGAGTCTTCCATTTGCTTATGGTTTACAAGGTTTTGCCGCTGAGACTGAAATTCCTTTCCTTGAAAACAGCCAACTTCAAACTGTAAATTTTAGCAATACTATAAGCAAAGATGCTTATGCTTATATCGGTAAATATAATGAGGTTTCAGATGCACAATTCTTAGGCGATTTATTGGAAAAAGGAATTCATGTTCGTTATAGCCAAGCTGATTTTTCAATAGCCGGGAATCAATATGCCAAAGGTTCCCTGATTGTTATGAAGGGCGAAAATAAAAAGATTCAAAATTTTGATGAAATCCTTATTGAAACCGCCAACAAACTTAATAAAAATGTAACTGCGGTAAAATCAGGTATGGTAACTACCGGTTTTGATTTTGGCTCAGGCAACGTTTCAATTATTCGTCCTAAAAAAGTAGCTATTTTATCGGGTGAAGGCACCTCTACTTTAAATTTTGGGGAAATCTGGCATTTTTTCGAAACCGAACTAAAATATCCGCTGCACGTGCTCAATACTCAAAATTTCAAGAGATTGGATTTGTCTAAATATGATGTTTTAATTTTACCTGAAGACTATAAAGCTGATAAAGAAACGTTTGAGGTCCTCACAGAATATATCACCAACAAAGGAACCATCATCGCCATTGGAAGTTCCGTTTCAAATTTTGCAGATAAAGAAGGTTTTTCCTTAAAAAAGAAGCCGACAAAAGACAGTTTAGCCACCAAACAAAATATTGTTCCTTACAATCAACGGGAACGTGAAGCATTAAAAAATACCATTACCGGAAGTATTTTTAAAAGTACTGTAGACAATACACACCCACTTGCTTTTGGATATTCGCGTCATTATTACAGCTTAAAATTAAGTGATGTTGCGTACAACTTGTTGAAAGAAGGTGTCAATGTTGCTTATTTCCCTGAAAACACTAGCAATTATTCTGGATTCGCAGGTTCCGATGCGTTAAAAAATGTGCCGAATTCCCTATTGTTCGGTATTGAAAACAAAGGAAAAGGAAAACTTATTTATATGATCGACAATCCGTTATTCAGGTCGTTTTGGCAAAACGGAAAATTGTTTTTTGCCAATGCGATTTTCTTGAATTAATTTTATTTCTTCAATACTGAAAACAATAAAAAGGTGAGCTTAAGCTCACCTTTTTATTTAATTTGTTGATTTTTTGAGTTTTTAATTGTTAATTTTCAATTATTCATTAACTAACAGGTTCCCCGTATAAGTCAAATTCCGTGGCTGACGTAATTTTTATATTGGCAAATTTCCCCACTTGCACATAATTGCTGGTCGCATCAATCAACACTTCATTGTCCACATCGGGTGAATCAAACTCCGTTCTTCCAACAAAATAATTTCCGTCTTTTCTGTCGATAAGCACCTTAAAAGTTTTGTCCACTTTTTCCTGATTCAATTCAAAAGAAATCTGGCTTTGAAGTTCCATAATGTCGTTAACACGTTGTTGTTTTATTTCTTCAGGAACATCATCCTCCAAATTTGCAGCGTGCGTATTTTCTTCATGTGAATAGGCAAAAACGCCCAAACGTTCAAAACGCATTTCTGCCACCCAATCTTTTAATTCCTGAAATATTGCTGCAGTTTCTCCCGGATAACCAACAATCAACGTCGTTCTGATCGCCATATTCGGAACAGATTTTCTGAACTCCGCAATTAAATTCGTTGTTTTTTCGTGTGAAGTTCCCCTACGCATCGACTTTAAAATATCATCATTGATATGCTGTAACGGAATATCCAAATAATTACACACTTTTGGTTCATTGTGAATGACCTCTAATACATCTAACGGAAAACCTGTAGGGAATGCATAATGCAAACGAATCCATTCTATACCGTCTATTTTTGCCAATGCCGTAAGTAACTCGGCCAGAGCTCTTTTTTTGTATATATCTAATCCGTAATAGGTTAAATCCTGAGCGATTAAAATCAATTCCTTGATTCCTTTCCTGGCCAATTTTGTGGCTTCAATCACCAAATTTTCAATCGGCGTGGATACATGTTTTCCACGCATTAACGGAATCGCACAAAACGAACAAGGGCGATCGCAACCTTCCGCAATTTTTAAATAAGCATAATGCGTTGGCGTAGTAGTTAAACGTTCTCCTATTAGCTCATGTTTATAATCGGCCTCCAACACTTTTAATAAGTTTGGTAAATCGTGCGTACCGAAATATTCATCAACATTGGGAATTTCTTTTTGCAAATCCGGTTTATAGCGTTCACTTAAACAGCCCGTAACATACACTCTATCAACCTCGCCCAATTCTTTTTTATTGACGTAATGTAAAATAGTATTGATCGATTCTTCTTTTGCATCGCCAATAAAACCACAAGTGTTGATGACCACAATATTTCCGTCATCATTTTCATCTTCATGAACCACATTTTTGTTGTTCGCCAATAATTGCCCCATCAACACTTCGCTGTCGTACACATTCTTGGAGCAGCCTAAGGTCACTACATTGATTTTATTCTCTTTTTTTGATTTGGTTCTCATCTCTTTTCTTTAAGGATGGCAAAAGTACTACTTTTCAAATTGATAGCATAAAATAACCTAAACTCTTTATTTGTAGTTCTCTGGGCCTTTTCTGACTTTCGTTAATTGTTCAAAAGCATAGCCAAATTGCAATAATTTTTGTTCCTGAAAAGGTTTCCCAATAAACGTTAAACCAATAGGCTCTCCTGTTTTTTCATACCCCATCGGAATTGTTAAGCAAGGATATTTCGCTACTGCCGCAAATCCGGCATGATAATTATTTATTGATAAAACCGCATCGAGCCGGTATTTGTCCATTGGCGTTTTAAAAAACTCAATGCCATCGGTCTTTAATTGTTGTTTGATCCCCTCAAAATCTACCAATGAAGTGGAATCATTTACAATACCTTCAAATAATTGCTGACCGTAAGGCGCTCTTTTAATTGAATCTGCCAGATTTAATTTGATTACCTCCTCAACCGAAGAAATTGTTAGGCTTTTATCGGCGTTATTTTTCAGGTATTTTGGCAAATCAACCTTCATATCCATATTTAACAAGGTTAAAAAGCCTTCCAAATTAATTTGCGGCGGTTCAAATTCAATAATTTTCGCACCTGCTTTTTTTATCTTATCTACGGTTGCCGCATAAACAGCATCGCTGAGCAACGATTTTATAACGCCAAATCTTTTCCCTTTTAAGCTCGATGAAGTTAACTCATCCAGATAATCAATATGCTCTGAATTGTTTTTAGTTGCAGCATCTTCTGCGTCTTCACCGGTCATTGCCGATAATAAAACAGCATTGTCAATCACACTTTTCGTCATTGGGCCAGGCGTATCCAAGGTGCTTGAAATTGGAACAATCCCCGTTCTGCTCAACAAGCCTACCGTTGGTTTTAACCCAACTACTGAATTTTTACTGGAAGGCGATAAAATAGAGCCGGAAGTTTCCGTACCAATAGCAGCTACCGCAAAATTTGTCGCAACCGCAACGCCGCTGCCCGAGCTGGAACCACCCGTTTCAAATATTTTTCTGCCATAGGGATTTAAAGTTTGTCCGCCCATAGCGCTATAACCAACCGGACAACCTTTACAAAAGAAGTACGCCCATTCGCTCAAATTTGCCTTTCCTAAGATAAGGGCGCCGTTTTCTTTTAAACGTTTCACAATAAAAGCATCAGCGGTATTTGCATTTCCTATTAAAGCAAAAGCACCTGCAGTTGTTGGCATTCCTATAGTATTGATGTTGTCTTTTAATAAAATTGGCAAACCATAAACGGTATTTGTTACATCATCAGGCCTGTTTTTATCCTTTTCCCTGGCTTCCTCCAAAATTTCAGGATTTAATGTGATGATACTGTGCAAAGCCAAATCATTATTGCTTTCATATTTTCTTATTCGGTACAAGTAAAAAAGCACTATTTTCTCATAGCTTAAGATTCGGTTTGTTACTGAAGTCTGTATGGAAGGAATATCCCTTTCAACGATATAAGGCTTTAGATTTTCATAATCTATTTCAGAAAAATAAGAGAGTTCTTCTTCAAAAGGTTTAAATATGGCATTCATATCTAAATATTTGGACTGAATCAATTTAAATCTCATCCGCTCAATTTCATGGCTTTGCTGTTCGGCAATTTCTGACGTTTCATCATAGGGCGTAAATAAAACAGGCGCTTCTTTCTTTTTACAAGAAGAGATTATGAATAGAAGTCCTAAAATAATCAGTGCTTTTTTCATTATTTTTTTGATATTTTTCATTAATCACTAAAGGTATGAAAATAAAAAAACCTCTTATCGTTTAAATAAGAGGTTTTTTTATTTTTTTAAACTTTTTCTATTTGAAAAAAGAGTCTACAAATTCAATTTTGTTGAACACCTGTAAATCGTCAATTCCCTCGCCAACGCCAATATATTTTACCGGAATTTTAAACTGATCTGAAATGCCAATCACCACGCCACCTTTAGCCGTACCATCTAACTTGGTTACCGCCAGTGAAGTTACTTCAGTAGCTAAGGTAAACTGCTTTGCCTGTTCAAAAGCATTTTGTCCGGTAGAACCATCCAACACCAATAAAACTTCATGCGGTGCATCAGACACCACTTTTTCCATGACCCGTTTTATTTTGGTCAACTCATTCATCAAGTTAATTTTATTGTGCAATCTGCCCGCGGTATCAATAATCACCACATCGGCATTTTGGGCCACGGCAGATTTTAACGTATCAAAAGCCACGGAAGCAGGATCGCTACCCATATCCTGACGGACAACCGGAACGCCTACCCTATCGGCCCAAACTTGTAACTGATCTATCGCTGCAGCACGAAAAGTATCCGCCGCACCCAACACTACTTTTTTGCCGTTTTTAGTAAATTGTGCGGCCAATTTGCCAATGGTGGTTGTTTTTCCAACGCCATTAACGCCAACAACCATAATTACATAGGGTTTTTTATTCGAAGGAGTCGTAAAGTCAGTTTCATTTCCCGCATTGGTTTCGGCTAATAAAGCGGCGATTTCTTCCCGAAGAATTGTATTTAATTCGTTCGTTCCCAAATAATTGTCCTTTAAAACCCTTGCTTCAATGCGTTCAATAATTTTAAGTGTGGTCACTACGCCCACATCAGAAGAAATTAGCACTTCTTCCAAATTATCCAATACCTGATCATCAACCTTTGATTTTCCTGCAACCGCTTTTGACAGCTTCGAAAAAAAAGTCGTTTTTGTTTTCTCCAGACCTTTGTCCAGGGTTTCTTTCTTTTCTTTGGAAAATAATTTATTGAATAAACTCATTTTTTAAAAATTACTACTGTAAATATAAAAAAAAACTACTCTCAAAAAATTGAAAGTAGCCTTAATCGTTAATCTGTAAAACAAATTTTTATTTTTTGTCTAAGAATGCTTTTACGTTTAAAGGATCCATAATAGCTTCAACAAAAGTGTAAGCTCCTGTTTTTGGAGATTTTACCATTTTTATTGCTTTTGATAATCTTTTTGATCCTGTTTGTAACGATGCTACTGATTTCTTTGCCATGATCCTATATTATTTAATTTCTTTATGAACGGTCATTTTTTTCAAGATAGGATTGAATTTTTTAATTTCCATTCTATCTGGGGTATTCTTTTTGTTCTTGGTGGTAATATACCTAGAAGTACCAGGTAATCCTGTACCTTTATGTTCAGTACACTCTAAAATTACTTGAATTCTATTTCCTTTTGTCTTTGCCATCTCTATTATTTTTTATAAAAACCGTTATCTACTGCTTTTTTCAAAACAGCGGAGATTCCTAATTTATTGATATTCTTTAAAGCAGATGTAGATATTTTTAAAGTTACCCATTTATCTTCCTCAGGAATATAAAAACGCTTTTTAATTAAATTAGCGTCAAATTTTCTTTTAGTTCTATTCAATGCGTGAGAAACATTGTTTCCAACCATTGCTTTTTTTCCAGTAAGTTCGCAAACTCTTGACATATTTCTGTACCTTTTTAGTATATTCTCAAAACGAGATGCAAAATTAATTCTTTAAACTTGAATACACAAACTTATTTTGCTAGTTTTTCAAAATTTCTTTCCTCAGCAATTCCAATGCTTTATTTGAAGCACGGCCTATTACTTTTTCTCTTGGTTTTCCAAAGAAGAATTCTTCCGAAAAAACAGTTGTTGGCGTGGCGATGGCAATAAAAACCGTCCCTACGGTTTTATCAGTATCATCAGCTGTAGGCCCAGCATTTCCGGTCGTTGCTATGGCATAATCGGTCTTGTATTTTTGTTGAATTCCCTTTGCCATCGCCTCAGCAGTTTGGGCACTCACCACCGTATTTTCCGCTATTATTTTTTCAGGCACATTCAACTCCTTTATTTTTATGATTTTGCTGTAAGCTACAATGCCTCCCACAAAATAGTTTGAAGCGCCCGGAACCGATGTAATTATTTTAGCGATATTTCCTCCGGTACAACTCTCCGCCACCGACAAAGTCTGCTTTTTTTTAGTTAATAATTTCCCAATAGCCACTTCAATCGTCTCATTCTCTTCAAAACCCACAATAATATCGGGAATTAATTTTACCAACTTGTCCATTTCTTTTGAAATACCTTCGCTAAGCATCTCCATTGTTGCCCCTTTTGCGCTTAATCTCAAACGAACGCTTCCGAAGGATGGCAAATAAGCCAACCTGATGAAAGATGGCAAATTAGTTTCCCAATCTTCAATTTTCTCTGCAAGCATACTCTCCCCCATTCCATACGTTAAAATGGTTTTATGCAGAATAAATGGCAAATTGAAGGTCGCCTGCAATTTAGGCAATACGCTTTGCGACATCAAACCTTTCATTTCAAAAGGAACTCCAGGCAATGAAACAACCACTTTATTTTTTTGATAAAACCACATTCCCGGTGCGGTCCCAAAGTCATTTTTTAAAGGGATGCAAATTGAAGGAACCAAAGCTTGATTTTTATTAACCTGGGTAAACGGATAATTTATTTTGGCAAACAGCTGTTGTATGTGCGTTTCAATTTCGGCATTTAAAACCAAAGTGTCGTTAAAATATTCGGCCAGCGTTAATTTGGTGATATCGTCTTTTGTAGGACCTAATCCACCCGTAATAATAACAATGTCGGCATTGGATTGCGCTTCTTTTACCGCTTTTAAAATGTGCAGCCTGTCATCTTGAACAGTCGTTATTTGATATACGGAAACGCCAATTTTGTTCAATTCCTCAGCCACCCATTTTGAATTTGAATCTAAAATTTGTCCAATTAAAATTTCATCTCCAATAGTTATAATCTCTGCTTGCATTTCTTTCACTATATTTGTGATAAAAGTAGTAATTAACACGCAACCTTTTACGAAAACAAGCATCTATTTTTTATATACTATAACTGAAAAAACCAACTACAGCTATGACTACTACTAATCAATTAAGCGACAAAGAGCTTTTAGAGCAATTAGAAAATTGTTCGTTGAGCCCTGAGTTATTTACCCATGAAACCATGTTAAGACTTGCATGGATTTTAATCCAAAAACACGGATTGGAAGTTGCTATTGTTAAAAACAACACCATAAAAGAAAAATATTTTAAAACCGCCTTAAAATGCGACAAGTTCAATAAAACTTTGACGAAGGCCTATGCTGAAATTTTATATTACTTTATGACGAAATCAAAAGCGACTAATTTTGAGAAATTATTGCGGGAATTTCCACGATTGAAGTACGACTTTCAAAAATTGGTAAAAACGCATTACGGCTACAATATTTTAAAAGAGCATCGTCAGGAAGAACCAAAGGATTTTAGACCGCTTTTATTTTCATTTTAAGCATTTATACCAATTAAACATTCAAATGTCGCATAAAATTCGTTTCTTTTTAGCTCATTTGTCGTTATAAAATGGAACCGTATCTTAGGTTATGCTTAAACCGGCCGGCCGGCAGGTTTTATTTCTAAACTGAACTAAAAATAATCCAAATTTTTAACACAACATTTAAAAATTCAATTGGTATTATTTTATTGCGTAAAAAACAATCGGAAATAGCATTCCTAATTGGACTATAAAATGATTTGAATACAAAAAACGCACCTAAAAAAGCACGTTTTTATTTAATAAGCGGCTATAAACTACCTGTTTATTTTACAGTAATACGAAAATTTTCAACACCGTTGAGAATCCCAACCAATATATCATTTTCAGCAACTTTACCAACGCCCTCAGGAGTTCCCGTAAACAATACATCTCCTTTTTTGAGCGTAAAAAACTGAGAAACATAGGCAATAAGTTCATCTATTTTCCAAAGCATGGCATTTGTATTTCCATCTTGAACAACCTGATCGTTTTTCTTCAATTTAAAGTTTAAATTATTTAAATCCCCAAGACTTTCTTTTGGAAAAAACGCACCAATTACAGCACTGCCGTCGAATGCTTTTGCTTTTTCCCAAGGCAACCCTTTTGCTTTGCAATCATCCTGAACATCACGTGCGGTAAAATCGATTCCCAAACCAATTTCATCATAATAGGTATGCGCAAATTTTTGGTTGATGTATTTTCCGACTTTATTTATTTTTACCAATATTTCCACTTCATAATGAATTTCCTTAGAGAATGGCGGAATAAAAAACGGTTGATTTTTGGTCAATATGGCAGAATCGGGTTTTAAAAATACAACCGGATTCAGCGGTTTTTCATTTTGTAATTCGGCAATATGTTTTGCGTAATTGCGCCCAATACAAATTATTTTCATTTGTGTTTATTAAAAAATTGAAAGATTTAAATAATTGTTAATTATTAATTGCTTAAGGTATCCATTTTTTCTCAAAATCGGGTTTTCGTTTTTCCAAAAAGGCATTTCTACCTTCCTTTGCTTCTTCTGTCATATAGGCCAAACGGGTTGCTTCACCTGCAAAAACCTGCTGTCCCACCATACCGTCATCTGTTAAGTTCATCGCAAATTTCAACATTCTTATAGAAGTTGGCGATTTTGCCAATATTTCCTGTGCCCATTCATAGGCAGTATCTTCCAATTTTTCATGAGGAATTACAGCGTTAACCATTCCCATATCACAAGCTTCCTGTGCTGAATAACTTCTTCCGAGAAAAAATATTTCCCTTGCTTTTTTTTGTCCGACCATTTTAGCCAAATAAGCTGAACCATAACCACCATCGAAACTGGTGACATCAGCATCGGTTTGTTTAAAAATGGCATGGTCCTCACTTGCCAAAGTCAGGTCGCAAACCACGTGCAAACTATGTCCGCCGCCCACAGCCCAGCCCGGTACCACTGCAATAACCGGTTTAGGCATAAAACGAATTAAGCGCTGAACCTCCAATATATTTAATCGATGATAGCCGTCTTCCCCAACATAACCCTGGTGGCCGCGTGCTTTTTGGTCTCCGCCGCTGCAAAAAGAATACACACCGTCTTTGGTTGAAGGCCCTTCCGCAGAAAGCAAAACCACCCCAATTGAAGTGTCTTCCTGAGCATCGTAAAACGCCTCATATAATTCCTTTGTGGTTTTGGGTCTGAACGCATTTCTTACATTGGGTCTATTAAACGCAATTCGTGCAACGCCATTGCATTTTTTATAGGTAATGTCTTCAAATTCCCTGACCGTTTTCCAATTAATTTCTTTCATTTTCTTTTCAATTAGAACGTAAAAATAAATCATTTAAGTGATTTAAAAAATTATAACCTTAAAACTTGGGGGTACTTATATTAAATGCCTAAAAAATGATTTTATAAAATGTGAATTCAATTTTATAACTGTTTATGATTTTGGCTTTTAAAAAAAATACATAACTTTAAGGCATGATACTACAACTTCTTAAAAAAACCGGATTCATAGCACTTGCATTGATCCTTTCAAATGCTGTTTTTTCCCAAAATACCGAATTGAAGAAATTCAATTCGAAGGAATTAAACAACGATCGTTATTTAAAAATTTACGTTCCGCCAAGTTATGCAAGTGATTCCACAAAATTATACCCGCTTACTATTGTGTTGGATGCAGAATATTTATTCGATGTTTACGTCGGTAATTCCATCCTTTTTTCGACAAAGGAAAAAGCACCGGAGCAAATTATTGTGGGCATCAATCAAAACCAGTACAATGAGCGCTATAAGGATTGCTCCTATTCCAAAGAAAACAGTTTACCAACGAAAGACAGTGATGCTTTTTACAGGTTTATCAGAGGTGAATTGCTCGATTATTTTGAACAAAATTACAGAATCTCCCCTTTTAGAACTATTGTGGGCAACACGCTCACAGCAAATTTTATCAATTATTTTTTATTGGAAGATTATCCCGGATTTAATGCTTTTATAGCCATTAATCCGTATTATGCAACTGACATGCCTGCTTTATTGCAACAAAAAATCCCATCTTTAAAAGAGGAAAACAGGTATTATTATTTGTCCAATGGCACTTATAATCCGGAAAACTGGAAAACTGCCATAAATACCACCAATGCGCTGCTGGGAACTGCCAATAACCCAAAATTTAAATTTAAATATGAATTCTTTGAAAACAGCAGTGCTGTGGCGTCGATAGGACAAACCATTCCAAGTGCGCTTGCCTATATTTTTGATTTGTATTCGGCGATTTCAAAAGAAGCGTATGAAAAAAACATCAAAGACTTGTCTCCTCCCGATGCCATTGCTTATCTGGAAAATAAATATATTGAAATCGACTACTTATTCGGAAGCAATCTGAAAATAAGGGAAAGCGACATTTTTGCTATTGAATCCATTATTTTGGATAAAGAAAATGGGGATTATTTAAAAGATTTTGGAGAAATGATCAACAAACTATATAAGGAGTCTCCAATTGGTGATTATTACATCGGACGCTATTACGAGACCGGCGGTAAACTTAAACAAGCATTGTCCTATTATAAAAGCGGTTATATGAAATTGGCTGAAGGAGATCCAAATGCTGATGGTTATTACCAAAATATAGAAAGGGTTCTTCAAAAACGAGACGGAACATATCAGGAATAAAAAACCTCCTAACCCCCAAAGGGGGAATTGATAAGTATAAAGGAGAAAGTGTAAAGTTCAAAGAATAACTGGTCAACACCAATCAGGGAAGTTCAGGTTAAAGTATAAAGAAAAACCGGACAACACTAATCAGGAAAGTTTAATAAATAAAACTTAAATTCGCTCCTCATTATTCAGGCATCAAAACATAAAAAGGCAAAAAACTTATCAATAAAAAATAAAAATCCCAAATGAAAAAAATATTAATTGCAATCGTATTAATTAGTTCAACTTTCTTTTACGCACAGGAAAATGCCGTTGTAAAAGTTAACATTCCAAGTGAACAAGCCTATCAATTTACACCCATTGTTGATATTGAAGCCTCTGCTGTAAAAAGTCAGGGGAAAACCGGAACATGCTGGAGTTTTGCAACTTCCTCATTTTTTGAATCTGAAATTTACAGAACTACAGGTGAAAATATTGATATTTCTGAAATGTACACTGTACGCAATACTTATCCGGCAAAAGCATGGAATTACATCATGCGTCAGGGTACTGCTCAATTTGGCGAAGGCGGCTTGTCTCACGATGCGTTAAATTCAATAAAATTAAACGGATTGGTTCCCGAAAGTGCCTATTCCGGATTGCTCCATGATGCGGCCAATCACGATCATTCAAAAATTGTTCCCGAACTTCAGAAAGTACTGGATGCGTATATTAAAAATGACAAAAAATCAACGGCAAGAAGCTGGAAGATTGCCACAGATTCCATTTTGGATGCAAATCTAGGTATCACTCCAGAAAATTTCCTATACAATGGTGTGGTTTACACACCAAAGTCATTTTTGGAGATGACCAAACTAAATACTTCAAATTATATTACGCTGACTTCATTTTTACAGCAGCCATTTTACACTACTTTCATTTTAAATATTCCCGACAATTTTGCAAATGGCACTTTTTACAATATTCCACTTGATGAGTTGGTCAATGAAGTTGATAAAGCACTGGAAAAAGGTTATTCTTTGGCATTGGATTGTGATGTTTCAGAAAAAACATTTTCTCAAAAATATGGTGTTGCCGTTGTTCCTGAAAATATTGAAAATAATGAAAAAGCGATGACCTACATTGTAGAGGAAACTACCGTTTCGCCTGAATTCAGACAAGTGGAATTTGAAAATCACAACACCACAGACGACCATTTAATGCATATTGTGGGTCTGGAGAAAGACCAAAACGGAACCGAATATTACAAAGTGAAGAACTCCTGGGGAACGGCAGGCGAGCGCATTGGCAACGGAGGTTATGTATATATGAGCAAAGCCTTTTTCAGGTTGAAAACCATTTCGGTGATGGTAAATAAGGATGCAATCAGTGATGTCCTAAAAGGAAAATTGAATATATAGCTTCGCAGAAAAAATCAATAAACAAAAAGGCTGTTTAAAACTTTTACATTTTTAAATAGCTTTTTTTGTTACTTATTATATTGTTCAGGCGTTTTTAAACAACGTAATTCCCTCATCACTTATGGTAATCAATTTTTGTCTGAACAAACCTCCAACGGCATTTTTAAATGCTTTTTTGCTCATTCCCAATTGGTATTTGATCTCCTCAGGCGCAGTTTTATCGGTCAATGGCAAAAAACCTTCATTTTCTTTAAGGGCTTTCAATAATCTGATTTCATAGCTCACAATGGTTTGTTTAAAACCAATAGGCTGCAAACTCACATCAAGCTTCTCATCTTCCCTTATTTTTTTAATGTAGCCGATTAGTTGCTGCCCTTCATGAATTTTTTGAAAGAGCTCATTTTTGTAAAGCAATCCTTCAAATTCCTGATTTACCAAAACTGTAAAACCCATTGCTGTGTTTCTTACAACCAATAAATCTACCTTATCTCCTATCTTTAATTCTTCCATGATTTATACTTTTAAATTGTTGAAATATGCTTTTAATATGTTGTCGTTTTCTAACCTTGGCGTAAAAATTTCCAATACTTTAGGAAGGCTGCTTTCTTCATAAAAGTCAGAAAGTTGTTCCTTTAATTCCCCCTCATCCTTTGCCGTACGGTATTCAAAATGATACATTTTACATAAATGTTCTGCCGTTAAATGGTGTGGTGTTTCAAAATAATCCAGCGCACCGGATTGTTGTGGCCCAGGAATAAATCTGAAAATACCGCCACCGCCGTTATTAATCACCATTATTCTGAAATTATTTGGAATGTAGCTGTTCCACAATGCATTGCTGTCGTAAAAAAAACTGACATCACCTGTGATAAACAAGGTGTTTTCTTTTACTGCAAAAGCTGCGCCAATCGCGGTACTTGTGCATCCATCAATTCCGCTGGTTCCCCTATTGCAAAAAACACGCAATGATTTGTTAATATCAAACAGTTGCGCATAACGGATTATTGAACTGTTGCCTAATTGTAATTGTGAATTATTTGGAATTGAAGGTAAAATTTTACTGAATACTTTTAAGTCTGAAAATGCACAATTCGAAATAAATTCCTGGTGTTTTTGCAATCTGACTTCTTTTTTATGCAACCAAAATTTTTGGTAATTGCTTTCTTTAGGCTTTGTTAAAAAGAAAAACTGGCTGAAAAACAATTGCGGCGATACCTTAAAATGATGTTGCAGACAATGAAAAGTATCATAGGCTCTTTTGGCATCAGCGTGCCAATGGTGTTTTGGTTTGTGGTTGCGCAACTGTTCCTTTATTTTTTTTGAAACAATCATTCCACCCAAAGTCAACAGGATATCCGGTTTAAATGCAGCTAATTCATCTTCCGCAAAAGGAAAAATTAATTTATCGATGCTGTTTATAAATTTCGGATGGGAAACATTGGCTGTGTTTTCAATCAGCACCAAAACCGATGGATCTTTCGCTAAATGTTCCAATTGTGTTTGCAGCAATTCATCAGGAAAATGTTCACCTACCAAGACCATCTTTTTTGAAGAAGCATTCCAGATATCTGCGAATTTCTGAAGGGCATTTACCTCCAGAGGAGTTTCATTCAACAAAGATTTTTTTTCAGGCAGGACTATTCCCGACTTTAATTTTTTAACCTCATCTTCAATTGTTTCTGCAGCTATTTTTTCATATAAAGGATCCTCAAAAGGCACATTAATATGCACGGGACCTTTTTTGTCTATTGCTGTTTGAAGTGCTTTTTTAATAAGTTCTCTGTCATTTCCACCCCCTAAATTTGCGCTGAACAAAATATGATTCCCAAACACGTTTTCCTGACGAATTGTTTGTCCGTCCCCCACATCAATCAAATGCGCAGGCCTGTCTGCCGATATAACCACCAAGGGAATATTATTGTAAAAGGCTTCTGCAATTGCAGGATAATAATTCAACAATGCCGAACCGGAAGTACATAACAAAGCCACCGGTTTTCTGGTTTGCTGCGCAATTCCCAAAGCAAAAAAAGCAGCACTGCGCTCATCAACAACCGACAGTGTTTTACATTTTTCTGATTCGTTAAAACCAATAATTAAGGGCGCATTTCGGGAACCGGGTGAAATCACAATATGTTCAATCTCATTCACTATACAAGAAGCTATGATAAGTTTCGCTAATTCTTTCTTTGGATATTGTGGCATTCAGTGGATTGATTAAAGATGCAAATTTAAGGAAAGTTATTTCAGTAATTCATCAATTTGTTCATCATTTACGACCTTAAAATAAAAAAATTCTTGAAACCGACTATCCTCGAGGCAGAACCATAGAGGTATTTTTGACGGTTTCATTTTAGCCTCAGGGCCAAAACTGAAATTTTATATTTTGCCTCACCCGGAACTGCGAAAAGGCAGTTCCACCCTCTCCAAAGGAGAGGTAAATCGGAAACCCCGGGGCAAAGCCGTCGGGAAAATATTTAGATTAAATAAATTTCTTCAAGAGATAAAAAAACAGGTTCCATAATTTTTTTGACTTTGAATAATGTTAAATTCCTGTTTTTATGACAA
>NZ_JBFFKM010000056.1:0-15187 GCF_041555395.1 Lutibacter sp.
GCATTTTTCTTCACTTGGATTTGATAGTGCAAAAATGAATCGGTTAAGGCTTCCCCAAATGCAATCGCCTTTGCAGCAATAATGTGCTCTAAAGGTCCTCCCTGATTTCCAGGAAAAACTGCAGAGTCAATTAGCGCCGACATTTTTTTCAGTGTTCCGTTTTTTAATGTTTGTCCGAACGGATTTTCGAAATCTTTTCCAATCATAATAATTCCGCCACGTGGTCCGCGTAATGTTTTGTGCGTTGTGGTGGTTACAAAATGACAATGTGGAATTGGGTCATTTAAAATTCCTTTGGCGATTAAGCCGGCAGGATGAGAAATATCAGCCATTAATAAGGCACCGACAGAATCTGCTATTTTTCTGAAACGTTTAAAATCTATATCTCTTGAGTATGCAGAAGCTCCTGCAATTATTAATTTTGGTTTTTCCTTAGTTGCAGTTTCCTGGATTTTGTCATAATTTAAAACCCCTGTTTCTTTTTCAACGCCATAAAAGGATGTTTTATATAATTTACCAGAAAAGTTTACTGGAGAACCATGCGTTAAATGTCCGCCATGCGATAAATCAAAACCTAAAATTTTATCTCCTGGATTTAAAACTGCCTGATAAACAGCTGCATTTGCCTGGGAGCCTGAATGAGGTTGCACATTTACATATTCTGCACCAAAAAGTTCTTTTGCTCTGTCAATCGCAATTTGTTCAACAACATCAACTACTTCACAACCACCATAATAACGTTTGTTAGGATATCCTTCTGCATATTTGTTGGTTAAAACTGAACCTGTTGCTTCCATAATTTGCTCACTTACAAAGTTTTCTGAAGCTATTAATTCCAAACCATTAGTTTGTCTTTCTTTTTCGTCTTGAATTAAATCGAAGATAATTTGGTCGCGTTGCATTGATTTTGATGTTTAAAAGTTAAATTTTCGGCAAAAATACTAATTTCATTTTGCATGTAACAATAAACTTATATATTTGATTTAAAATAATAACTACTAAACAGTTTACAGATATGCAAATAGCAGCAAATAATCCAAATAATAAATCATGGTTAAATGTAGCTGAAGACTCTGATTTTCCCATTCAAAATATACCTTTTGGGGTTTTTATAACAAAAGATGACATTATAACCATTGGAACACGGATTGGTGAGTACGCAATTGATTTAGGCGCATTCCATCAATTGGGCTATTTTGAAGGGATTCCATTGACCGATGATATGTTTATGCAGGATTCCCTAAACGATTTTATTTCCGATGGCAGAAAAACCTGGCGATTGGTAAGAAATAGAATTGCTGAAATCTTTGATTCAAAAAACGAGGGTTTAAAAAATAATTTGAAGCATCAGGAAGTGATTATTTTCGACGTAAATGAGGTTGAAATGTTGTTGCCGATAAGTGTTGGTGATTATACCGACTTTTATTCGAGTAAAGAACATGCCACCAATGTAGGCATTATGTTTAGAGGCCCCGAAAATGCATTGATGCCCAATTGGCTTCATATGCCTATTGGTTATCACGGACGTTCCTCATCAGTTGTGGTTTCAGGAACAAAAATTCGAAGACCTTATGGGCAAATTTTGACAGCCGGTGAAACCAAGCCTGTTTTTATGCCCACAAAAGCGTTAGACATGGAGCTTGAAACGGCTTTTATAACCACAGATACGAATAATTTGGGAGAACGCATTTCGGTTGATGACGCCGCAGAATATATTTTTGGAATGGTTTTGTTAAATGACTGGAGTGCCAGAGATATTCAAAAATGGGAATATGTTCCGCTTGGACCCTTTTTAGGAAAAAGTTTTGCCTCAACTATGTCGCCTTGGATTATTACGATGGATGCTTTAGAGCCTTTTAAATGCAGTAGCCCAAAACAGGATGTTGCGCTACTTCCCTACTTGCAGCAAAAAAATGAGGGAAATAGTTATGACATAAAACTTAAGGCAACTGTTGAAACAGAAAACGGGGATTTAAATTTGTTGACAGAAACAAATTTTAAGTATTTATATTGGACAATGTCGCAACAATTGGCACATCATACCAGTAATGGGTGTAATGTGAGAGCAGGAGATTTACTGGGAAGCGGCACCATTTCCGGTCCAACAAAAAACAGTTATGGTTCTATGCTTGAATTAACATGGGGAGGAAAAGAACCCATTACTTTAAAAGACGGCACTAAAAGAACTTTTTTTGAGGATGGCGACCGTGTAATTATTCGCGGGTATTGCAAAAATGACAAAATAAGAATTGGTTTTGGAAAATGCACAGGTAAAATAATGCCGCCTATTGAATACAAATTTCCTAAATAAATATAAATTATACATTCTATTAAAATAATCCCGAAAGCAATTGTTTTTGGGGTTATTTATTTAAATTTGGCGTTGATATTGAAATTAAACAATTAAAACACCCAGTATGATTAAAAAATTACTCCTATTCAGTTTCTGTATTTCGCTTACAAGTTGTTCCAGCGTAAAAAAAACTCAAGAGGCAATAAATTATGGAAATTATGACCAAGCAATAAATATTGCAGTCAAAGAATTAAGACGTAACAAAATAAAAAAAGGAAATCAAGAGTATGTATTCATGCTTGAAGAAGCTTTTGATAAAGCAACAATTAAAGATTTAGAAGCAATTTCATTTCTTGAAAAAGAATCTAATCTCGCTAATTTAGAAGTAATTTACAATAAATATCTTAACTTAAAAAATCGACAAGAGTTAATAAAACCCTTACTGCCATTACCTATTCATAATAAATCTAGAAATGCTAAATTTTCATTTAAAGATTATTCAACATCTATTTTAACTACTAAAAATCGTTTGTCTGATTATTTATATGCTAAAGCGAAGGAATCCTTAATTTCTTCAACAAATAAAATCGATTTTAGAAATGCTTTTGACGATTTAAATTATCTTAATAAAATTAATCCCGGGTATAAGGATATCAATTATTTAATTGAAGAAGCTCATTTTAAAGGCATGACCTTTATTTTTGTATCACTTAAAAATCAAACAGATAGCGTAATTCCAATGCGATTAGAAGCAGATTTATTAAATTTTGATACGTATAAATTACAGGATCTTTGGACAGTATATCACAATAACAGACAACCTCAAATAAATTACGATTATAAATTATCAGTAAATTTTAGAGAAATAAATATATCTCCTGAACAAATTAGAGAAAAACAATTGATAAAAGAAAAACAAGTGGTTGACGGCTGGAAATATTTAACTGATAATAATGGAGCAATTGTAAAAGATAGTTTAGGCAATAAAATTAAGGTTGATAAATTTAAAACCATTACTTGTAAAATAAAAGAAATAACACAATTTAAATCTGTTCAAGTTGTAGGTCAAATACAATATTTCAATTTAGGCACAAATCAATTAATTCAAAGTTTCCCTTTATCCAGTGACTATATTTTTGAAAATCATTATGGCACCTATATTGGTAATAAAAATGCTTTGGAAAAAGTTCAATTGGATTTATTAGCCAATAGCCATGTTCCTTTTCCCAGTAACGAACAAATGGTATATGATAGCAGCGAAAGCTTAAAAAATAAAATTAAAAATATTATAACACAAAACAGGTTGGGTTATTAACACATTTTTTTCTCTTTATTTATTTATTATTGTTTCTAAATCTTCTGAATTTATAACATTGTGTGAAGCGTGATAAATAACTGCTCCGTTTTTTATCACCAAAACTTGAGGTGATTGGTGTACCACCTTAAACTTTTCAGAAATGTCATTAGACAATGATTTATATTCCAATAAATCTAAAAAATACATATCAATTTCAGTCTCTGAAATGCTATAATCACTTTCAAAATTTTTAAGCACCATCCTGCTAACTCCGCATCTCGAGCTGTGTTTAAAAATTAGAACAGGTTTGGCAATCGAAATTTTTATTATTTCCTCCAATTGTGGTTTATTAGTTAAAGCAACCCAATTTATTTTTAAACTATTTTCTTCTTTAACGGCACTTTTAAATATATTATCAAATAAACTCATTTTAATTGTTTTAACTTTAGACTGCAAATCTAATATAACTTACATAAAAAGACAAAATGTCGTTACAATATTAATTTCATGCGACAAAATGACTTATTCCATCTGTTTTTTTTAAGTGGAATGTTCTTTGACGGCTGATAATATACAATTAAATTAAATGTTATGGACTTTAATAAATTCACAATAAAAACACAGGAAGCGGTGCAACAGGCGCAACAAATTGCGCAAAGTTATGGGCATCAGCAAATAGAAAATTCACATATTTTAAAAGCCATTTTTGAAGTGGATGAGAATGTGCTTCCTTTCATTTTTAAAAAAATAGGATTGAACCTGGACTTGCTAAAAACACTGATAGATAAGACTTTGGAAAGCTATTCCAAAGTAACTGGCGGTGAAATTTCGCTATCGGGGAACGCTTCTAAAATGCTGAATACTGCGTCTATTGAAGCTAAAAAAATGAAAGACGAATATGTATCCGTTGAGCACTTATTGTTGGCCATTTTAAATACAAAAGACACGACTTCTCAAATTTTAAAAGACCAGGGTGTTACGGAAAAAAACTTAATGGCTGCCATATTGGAATTGCGTAAAGGAAGCTCTGTAACCTCCCAAAGTGCAGAAGAAACATACAACGCACTCAATAAATATGCACGCAACTTAAACCAATTGGCAAATGACGGAAAATTAGATCCTGTTATTGGCCGCGACGAAGAAATTAGAAGAATTCTCCAAATTTTATCGCGCAGAACCAAAAACAATCCAATATTAGTTGGGGAACCGGGAACTGGTAAAACTGCTATAGCTGAAGGATTGGCGCATAGAATTGTAAAAGGTGATATTCCGGAAAATCTAAAAGACAAACAAGTATATTCTTTAGATATGGGAGCTCTTATTGCCGGTGCAAAATATAAAGGAGAATTTGAAGAGCGTTTAAAATCCGTAATAAAGGAAGTTACTTCTTCTAATGGAGAAATTGTGTTGTTTATTGATGAAATTCACACTTTAATTGGTGCCGGTGGCGGGCAAGGCGCCATGGATGCGGCAAATATTTTAAAACCCGCATTGGCAAGAGGCGAACTGAGAGCAATTGGCGCAACTACCTTAGATGAATATCAGAAATATTTTGAAAAAGACAAAGCGCTGGAGCGCAGATTTCAAAAAGTAACTGTTGATGAACCTGATACGGAAAGCGCCATTTCAATTTTACGAGGAATTAAAGAAAAATATGAGAACCATCATAAAGTGCAGATTAAAGATGACGCTATAATTGCTGCTGTAGAGCTTTCACAACGTTATATTTCGAACCGATTTTTACCAGACAAAGCCATCGATTTGATGGATGAAGCTGCCGCAAAATTAAGAATGGAAATAAATTCAAAACCTGAAGAATTAGATGTTTTGGATCGAAAAATAATGCAGATTGAAATTGAAATTGAAGCCATTAAACGTGAAAAGGATGAAAAAAAATTAGCGAGTTTAAAAGAAGAAGTCGCCAATGTAAAAGAAAAACGTAACGAAATAAATGCGAAATGGGTGAGCGAAAAAGAATTGGTTGAAAAAGCGCAGGCAAGCAAAGAAGCCATTGAAAATTATAAATTGGAAGCTGAACGCGCCGAACGTGAAGGAGATTATGGCAAAGTAGCCGAAATTCGCTATGGTAAAATAAAAGAAGCGCAACAAAATTTGGAGAAACTTCAAAAGGAATTGGCCGAAAATCAAGATTCTGCTTTAATTAAAGAAGAAGTTACCCGGGATGATATTGCTGAAGTTGTGGCTAAATGGACAGGGATTCCAGTTACAAAAATGCTGCAAAGCGATCGTGAAAAATTATTGAATTTAGAAGAGGAACTGCACAATAGAGTTGTTGGCCAGGAAGAAGCAATAATAGCTGTAGCAGATGCCGTAAGGAGATCAAGAGCCGGATTGCAGGACGTAAAAAAACCGTTGGGCACCTTTTTATTTTTGGGAACTACCGGTGTTGGAAAAACGGAATTGGCAAAAGCCTTGGCTGAATATTTATTTGATTCCGAAAATTCTTTAACGCGCATTGATATGAGCGAATATCAAGAACGTCATGCCGTAAGCCGACTTATAGGTGCGCCTCCTGGGTATGTGGGGTATGAAGAAGGCGGACAATTGACCGAAGCGGTTCGAAGAAAACCTTATTCCGTTATTTTATTAGATGAAATTGAAAAAGCGCATCCCGATACTTTTAATATTTTATTGCAGGTTTTAGATGAAGGAAGGCTAACCGATAACAAAGGCAGGGTTGCCGATTTTAAGAATACCATTATCATTATGACTTCAAATATGGGGGCGTCTATTATTCAGGAAAGGTTTGAAAATATGGACATGAGTAAACGCGATTTAATAACTGAAGCTACAAAAGCTGAAGTTTTAGTATTGCTTAAACAAACCATAAGACCTGAATTTTTAAACAGAATTGATGAGATTATTATGTTTACGCCCTTAAATAAAGCTGAAATTCATCAAATTGTTAAAATACAATTAGATGCATTGGCTAAAATGTTATTGACAAAAGACATTCATATTGATTTTTCTGAAGAAGTTATTGATACATTGGCAATGAAAGGTTACGATCCTCAATTTGGTGCTCGACCCGTAAAAAGAGTCATTCAAAAAGAAGTGTTGAATGAATTGTCCAAAGAAATTTTATCAGGCAAAATAACAGCCGAAAGTCATATACTACTCGATTCTTTTGATGAAAAAATTGTATTTAGAAATAAATAAAAGCTAATTTAAACGAAATTAACTCCTTATATGAAATTTACATAAGGAGTTTTTTTTTGATGTATATTTGTTCTTTACCTATATTTCAAAAAATGAAAAAAATATTTTCCCTCATATTATTTGCTCTAATTTTTTTAAATATTAATGCTCAAGAAAGCGAAATTACCACCTACTATTTCATACGTCACGCAGAAAAAATAAGAACTGATAGCATTAATAATCCTGATCTTAATGAAATAGGAAAAAAAAGAGCAGAATATTGGAATACCGTATTTAAAAATGTAGCATTTGATGAAGTTTATTCAACCGATTATAATAGAACCATTCAAACAGCCTCTCCAACAGCAAAAAGCAAAAATTTGGAAATCAAACTTTATGATCCTGATAATTTGTATGATGAAGATTTTCAACTTAAAACAAAAGGAAAAACTGTTTTGATAGTTGGGCATAGCAATACCACACCTCAATTTGTAAATAAAATATTGGGTAAAGAAAAGTACCCGTATATGGATGATTCAAATAATTCGAACTTATATATAATTACCATTACAGATAATGTACTAAGCGATTTTTTATTGATTGTTAACTTGTAATTATTTTTCCAAAAAAAAAGACTATTTATAAAATATCATCTAAAATGATGACTATCATACTATATTTCTGTTTTATATCATTGTAAAGAGGTCTAAATTTTTATAATATTTATGTTTAATTATAAAATTTATTGGTCATGAAAAAATCAGTTATGCTTTTATTCTTTTTTGTGTTATTATTTTTGGGTTGTAATAATATCGACAAAACGGGGAAAGAAATTGCACAAAAAGATACACTTAAACCAAAAGCAAAAATTAGTGTCATTAAAGAGTATGATACCGATGGAAATCTAATCAGTATTGATTCAACATATTATTCTTTTTACTCAAACATTAAAAAAGATACACTTCTGGAAAAAGAAATATTCGAAAAATTTAAGAAAGGTTTTGATAATCAATTTAAATCCTTGGATTCCGTTTTCTTATCAGATTTTTTAAAAATGAACTCATTTAAAACGAATGAATTTTATACAAAGGATTATTTTCGAAACCAGTTGGATTTACATCAAAAACGAATTGAGAAAGTTTTTAAGGAAATGGATTCCTTAAAAAACAGTTATTATAACGATTCAAAAAAGTTAATTGATAAATAATAGATTATTCTTATAATTATATGATTTTCATCAGCTTACATAATTAGGCCCTTCTATTTATGTTTGGAATGAATTGTTGAATATTTATATAATTCCTAAAAAGTGATGCTAATCATTATCTAATTTGATTAAAATCATATTATTAAACTTCGTGGTGTAGTAATTTTAAATTCCAATAAAATGAAAAAATTAGCAATGTTTTTAATCTTTATAGTTCTGGGAACTTTAGAATTGGTGGCTCAAGAAAAAGATCAAATTAAAGACCAAGACAGAGATCGTGATCGTATTATATTGGTTGATGGAGATGTTTTACAAATTAGAGATCGTGATCAGATTCGTTTGAAAGACAAAATCACATTAAATGACGGTACAGTAGTTAATGCGGATGGCACTTATATTAAAGACCAAGATAGGTTACGTTTACGAGATGGTTCTTGCTTAGATATGGATGGCACATTATACGCTGATGAGTATTCCTATTTACAAAAAACAAAGAAAGAAAATAAAAACCTTACCGAAGCCCAAATTCAAGAACGCACTCAAAATAGGTATCACATTATGAATATTGATGGCCAACTTTATCAAATTAAAAATCAGTCACAAAACCAGTTAAAACAGCAACTTAAACTTAACAATAGAGTTGTTGTAAATCCTGACGGAAGCTACACAAACCGTGAAGGATAACAATTACATCTTCGTGATGGTGAATGTTTGAATATGGATGGTCAAATGTTTAAAAACACCTATATGCATCGAAAAATGGTGGTTTAAAAAAACATGAATGCCAACAAAAAAATGATACAGAAAAAAGTTCAAAAAAAGCCTATAACACCTGTTAAGAAAAAAAGCATGAAAAAAGGTTCAGGTAATTAAATATGAGTCATAAAAAGAAGCTTTGTCAAACGGCAAAGCTTCTTTTTTTATAATTAATTTAAAACTATAAAAAATGAACAATGTGAAATTTAAAATAGTAACATTACTCCTATTTTATTTTTACCGCCAATGTTTTTGGACAAGATGAAAAAATCGCCAATCAAAATAAAAGTAGCTATCTTTCGGAAGCTGTAAATTACATAAGCGACGCCGTTTTATGGGCGGAAAAGACTCTATTTCTGCACCTTATTTATATCCTTCATTAATATATCATCACAAATCGGGTTTATATGCAAAAGGATCTTTATCCTATCTCACAAAATCTGATGAAAGCAGAATCGACTTATATTTGCTAACTGCAGGTATTGATTTTAACATTAAAAATTTTTATGGAGATATTTCAGGAACAAAGTATTTTTTTAATGATAAAAGTTACACTGTTATTTCTG
The DNA here is from genome assembly GCF_041555395.1 of Lutibacter sp. GTDB lineage: Bacteria > Bacteroidota > Bacteroidia > Flavobacteriales > Flavobacteriaceae > Lutibacter. The sequence continues at coordinate 9,279 of NZ_JBFFKM010000056.1, forward strand.
GAGTTGAAGCAGACATAACTGCCACTCTGCTTTATGATTTTAAGATTGTTGATGTATCATTGGCGGCCAGCACTTATTTAAGTAAAAACAGTACCAACGATTTCTTTTTATCTTCAGAAATAAGCCATGATTTTACAACTTCCGATAAAGCATTTCAAATTTCGCCAACTGCAGGCGTTTATTTTGGCTCTCAAAATATTTATGAGCAATATTATATATACAATCGCTTTGGCAGTAGATCAGGCTTCGGTCACGGAAACGGACCTGGCGGTGAACCAATAATCACCACTGAAATAGTCTTAGAAGAAAGTGAGAAATTTGGTGTGATGGCCTATGAGTTCAGTCTGCCAATATGGTATACTAACAATTCTTTTACTTTTTCGTTTTTACCGGTTTTAGCAATTCCTCAAAATGAAGCCACTTTAACTGTTGACGGAGAAGTTTTTAAAGAAGAGTTAGACGAAACTTTTTATTGGATGATGGGTATTGCTTATCGGTTTGATTAATTTAAATTATTATTTAATAGAAAAAGCCGCTTTTTAAGCAGCTTTTTAATAATGAAAGTTGATTTTAATTAAAATTTTACGCCTACGCCTACTCCAATTATCCAAGGATTGATATCAACTTTAACAGGTAAAATACCATCTCCGGTGTCAACCTTAACATCCGTTTTTAATAGTAATTTTTTAAGGTCTAAATTTAAAAACCAGTAATCACTTAAATCAAAATCTAAGCCCCCTTGCATTGAAAATCCGACAGCATCATCATAATCCATATCAACAACATCGCCCTCATCAATTCCGTAAAAAAAGGTGTAATTAATACCTGCACCCAAATAGGGTTTAACAGTTCCGCCAGTAAAATGGTATTGTAAACTCAAAGTTGGTGGCAATATCCAAACATGACCTAAATCAATTCCGGTTTCTAAGTCAACATCAACATTGTGTTTGGCAGTTGCCAAAATTAATTCAGCAGCCCAATTTTCATCAAAAAAATAGGTGAAATCCAGTTCAGGAACTACAGCAGTTGAAACATCAACACTTGCAGCATCTAAATCATCGCTAACATCAGGTATAATGGTTATAACTCTTAAACGAGCTTGCCATTTATTAAAATCTGATTTTTCTTGTGCGATTGCACTTATTGAAATTAACATAATTACAATAACGCTAAGTAGTAGTTTTTTCATGATATTAATTTTTAAAATTCAATCTAAATTAACAGTCATTTTCAATAAAACAAATGATATTCCTCAATTGAATGATGTGACTATTTGTTTAAAAATTGTAGTACATTTGCAACGGTATGCAGAAAAACATCAATATAAAAAACAAGAAGGCACGCTTTGAATATGAGATTCTGGACAAATATATTGCCGGAATTCAGCTTACGGGAACTGAAATTAAATCGATACGCGAAAGTAAAGCCCGAATTACGGAAAGTTTTTGCGAGTTTAATGAAAAGGGAGAGTTATTTGCCATTAATATGTTTATTGAAGAATATGTTTATGGCCATTCATTTAACCACAATCCGAAAAGTGAACGGAAACTGCTTTTAAACAAGCGCGAATTGAAAAAATTGCTGAAAGAAGTTCAAAATGCCGGTTTAACTATAGTTCCGTTACGTTTATTTTTAACTGATAAAGGCTGGGCGAAGCTGGAAATTGCGCTTGCCAAAGGAAAGAAAAACTACGATAAGCGGGAAAATATTAAAGACAGGGAAAGCAAAATACGTTTGGATCGTATTAAAAAAGACTTCAATTAGCAAGATGAAATTGGCAGCGTTTTTAAGATTAATCAGATGGAAAAATTTACTGCTTTTACTCTACATTCAACTGCTGCTCAAATTCCTTTTTTTCTCATCGTTTAACGCTGCAACAAATCTTACTGTATTTCAGTTTTTCATTTTAGTTGGTGCGATTCTGTTAATTACTGCGGCAGGTTATATTATTAATGATATCACTGATTTAAAAACAGATGCAATCAATAAACCAAACAAGGTAATAGTTACCAACTTTTATTCAATTGAAAGGGCTCAACAATTTTATTTAACTGCTAATACCTTGGGAATTGTTTTAGGAATTGGTTTGTCACTATCCGTACAAAAACCAACTTATTCTTTTGTTTTTATTGGCGCTTCGCTCCTGCTCTATTTTTATTCAAAAATTTTAAAATTGAAGCCATTGATTGGCAATATAACCGTGTCATTTTTAATTGCTTTCAGCATCATTACTTTAGTTTTATTCGAATTAAATTTCTCAATTCAAAATAACTCGCAGCAATTGATAATTGACGTTATTTTATTGTTATCGACTTTTGCCTTTTTTATAAATATTGTGAGGGAAATAGTTAAAGATATTGAAGACGTAAACGGTGATTATAGTATAAATATGAGAACATTACCTATTATTTTAGGAGTTTCAAGAACAAAAAAGATAGCTGCATTTTTATGTCTTTTTCCGTTGATATTATTGCTGGTTATTATTGTTAATTATGCTTCAGTATATAAATTTACAGTACTGTTTTTAGGGTTATTTACGTTGCTGCCTCTAATTTATATTGCCCTAAAATTACTTTCGGCAAAAACAAAAAAAGATTTTAAAAAATTAAGTTTGCTCCTAAAACTCATTATGTTTTTTGGGATTAATTCACTGCTTATATTCTCTTTAAACACGTACTAATGCTATCAGAAAAACTAAAAAATAGAAACATCATATTAGCCTCGGGTTCCCCGCGTCGCCAGGAATTATTTAAAGAATTGGGTCTGGATTTTTCAATTCAGGTTAAAGCAATTGAAGAAATTTATCCATCGATCTTAAAACAGGAAGAAATAACCAATTATTTAGCCGAATTGAAGGCAGCTGCATTTTACGAATTGGCAGAAAATGATATCGTAATAACTTCTGACACCATTGTTTGGTTGAATAACAAAGCCATTGAAAAACCAAAAGACAAACAACAGGCAATAGAGATGTTACAAGAACTTTCAGGAACTGGCCATAAAGTAATCACTTCAATTTGCATTAAAACGGTTGCTTCTCAAAAAGTGTTTCACGACGAAACAATGGTTTATTTTAAGCCTTTGTCTATGGAAGAAATCACTTATTATGTGGAAAATTATAAACCTTTTGATAAAGCCGGAGCATATGGAATCCAAGAATGGATAGGTTTTATAGGCGTTACCAAGATTGAAGGCAGTTACTTTAATGTCATGGGATTGCCTGTTCATAAACTCTATGAAGAATTAATGAAATTGTAATATAGTATCGTTAAATATCATTATTTTTGAACGATTTTTAATAAATAACAAATGAAAAAATACACGTTTACAGAAAAGAAAGACACGAGATCGGGATTTGGTGCAGGATTGGCTGAATTAGGAGATACAAATGAAAATGTAGTAGCGCTATGTGCAGATTTAGTGGGCTCGTTAAAAATGGAAAAATTTATTGAAAATCATCCCAAACGATTTTTTCAAATAGGAATTGCAGAAGCAAATATGATGGGAATTGCTGCAGGTTTAACCATTGGCGGTAAAATTCCGTTTACTGGCACTTTTGCGAATTTTTCTACAGGAAGGGTTTATGATCAAATCCGTCAATCTATTGCTTATTCTGAAAAAAATGTAAAAATATGTGCTTCACACGCCGGATTGACTTTAGGTGAAGACGGAGCTACGCATCAAATTTTGGAAGATATTGGCTTGATGAAAATGTTACCGAATATGACCGTAATAAACACCTGTGATTACAACCAAACAAAGGCAGCAACCATTGCCATTGCAGAACATGTTGGTCCGGTTTACTTACGTTTTGGCCGTCCGGTTGTACCAGTATTTATGCCCGCTAACGAAAAATTCATCATAGGAAAAGCCATAAAACTAACAGAAGGTACAGATGTTACCATAGTTGCCACTGGACATTTGGTTTGGGAAGCGTTGCAAGCTTCAGAAAAATTGGAAGCCATAGGGATTAGCGCTGAAGTCATAAACATTCATACCATAAAACCTTTGGATGATGAAGCTATTTTAACATCTGTTGCAAAAACAGGTTGCATAGTAACGGCTGAAGAACATAATATATTAGGTGGTTTGGGAGAAAGTGTTGCCCGTGTTTTGGCTCAAAATAATCCTGTTCCACAAGAATTCGTTGCTGTTAACGACAGTTTTGGAGAATCGGGAACTCCAGCCCAATTGATGGAAAAATATGGTTTAACCGATATAGCAATCGTTGCTGCAGTTGAAAAAGTCATCGCCAGAAAATAATGGCACTCTTATTGCGTTTGTAATTCAGGCAATACTATTTTATGGTATTGTTAGTTTAAAAACATGTATTATAAACCCTAAATTAAGAATCTTATGAACAAAAGAATTTTATTATTCTCAATTGCTTTTACTGCAGCCCTATTTTACGCAAATGCCCAAAGTGGTTTTGGTGTAAAAGGCGGTTTAAGTTACAACTCAAATGGTGAGTTAAATGAATTCGCCAATGAAACCACTCAAATATATGATAACCAAGGAAAAGGGAAATCAGGATATAATGTAGGTTTTTATGGCAAAATAGACTTAGGTCCTATTTATTTACGACCGGAATTGGTATATACAAAAACCACCAGTGAATATGTCCTTAATACAGGCGGAACGGAAGATTATAAGATTGCCAGATTGGATATGCCAGTTTTAGTTGGTTTAAAATTAATTGGACCTCTTAGTGTATTTGCAGGACCAGCATTTCAATATACTTTAACCAATGATTTTAATGGCATAGAATATCAAAGTATTGAAAACGATTTTACAACAGGGTTTAATTTTGGAGCAGCCGTTGAACTTGGAAGATTGGGGTTGGATGTTAGATATGAAAGAGGCTTTAACAGCAATGAAGCTACTTTTATTGATAATAATATTTCACCAAACACCTCTTATCGATTGGATTCAAGGCCTGAACAAATTATTTTCAGTTTGTCTTACAGATTATCTGGCAGTAAAAAATAATTTTTCAGTATTGAAAATTAACAATAATAAACTTTAATATCCTTAAAAGCCTGCAAATTGCAGGCTTTTATATTTTAAGGGAATTTTTACATTGAAAAATATATATAAATCTTAATTTAAATTTATATATTTATCTTTTTACAATCTAAAATTATAATTATAAAACTATGCAAATAAAACCCCTATTTATAGTTATATTGTTAACTTCTTTCACAATTGCGCATGCCCAGGAATATACTTTTGGTGTAAAAGGCGGAATTAATTTTAACAATATCGGAGAATTGGATCATTATGGACTTCTTAGAGGTGGTGGTGTTAATGCAGACCCTTCGACTGATGTTATTTATACGGCTGATAAAGAAATGGGATTCCAATTTGGCGCCTTCGCTATGATTACTTTCGATAAGTTTTTTGTCAGACCTGAAGTAATTTATGTGTCTTCAAAAAATAGTTACCCTTTAGAGGGAAAAACCTCTCATTGGACATCAAAAAAAATTGAAGTTCCACTGCTTTTTGGATACAAAATTTATAAACCTGTTTCGCTTTATGTCGGACCTAGTTTTAGTACAATTTCCTCAATGGAGCTAGAAGGTATTGAATCACCTATTTTATTTGAAAAATCAGCTATGAATCTTAATGCAGGAATTTTAGTGGATTTTGGTAGATTCGGCTTCGATTTACGTTATGAATATCGTCTTAAACCTGTTGAAGATCAACGCGTAGATTTTTTTGCAAGTACATATGGAACAAATGTAGCTCACTTGCTTGAATACAACCCAAGCCAAATTCAATTAAGCGTACATATAAACCTTCTTAAAATTAATGGAGAAGGCGGCAGATTAAGAACCGGTTGGAGAGGCAAAGGATGTCCTAACTAATAAAAAAAGCTTCCCAATTTATTTTGGGAAGCTTTTTTATTA
>NZ_JBFFKM010000057.1:0-14299 GCF_041555395.1 Lutibacter sp.
CCTTTTGGATGCCAAGTTCCTAAGCCAAAATCAGCATAATTCATAAAACTGTAAAAACTCGGTGTATTTGAAGGTTTTGCACCCAAAAACAATACAGGAAACTCTAAAATTTGAATTAATTTTTCACTTTTAATATTTTGTCTAATTTCCGTACTAATACTTTTAAAAAACTGATTAACATTGGCTATGGTTTGAAAAGTAACCAACTCGGCCATGGAATTACCAGGTTTGTAAACCAAGTTATTTACGGCCACTTCATAATTGAATTTTGCAGCTTTTAAAAATTTCTTCAGATAAACGGAGCTTCCTTTTTCTTCATTTTCAAAAACTTGGTAGATTTCTTCAATTTTATCGGAAATAAGAAAGGAATCCAAGCGGTCGAAATAGACCTGGTAAGCCGGAGCTAATTTTTGCAAATCGTAAAAATCGGACGGTTTTTTATTGAAATCAGTAAAGAATTTTTCAAAAACATCGGGCATCCAATACCATGTAGGACCAATATCGAATTTAAAACCGTCTTTAATTAACAGTCTGGCCCTTCCGCCCACACTGCTATTTTTCTCAATTACAGTCACTTCACAACCCGCTTTTGCTAAATAACAAGAAGCTGATAGCGATGAAAAACCTGAACCTATTATGATTATTTTTTTCTTCATTTTGTTTAACAAATATACAAATTAATTAAACAATAACAAATTAATTAAAAAAAATTACAAAATCTTTAACAAGTCGACCGGAGACATGAAGATTTTAATTTGATCATTTTTAAAAGAATCCAAATCAATTTGCGAAATTTTTGAACCTAAAACCCACAACATATCATTAGTGTTCTGCAACACTTCAGTATAAACTTCCTGTAAATATTCTTCCACAGTTTCTTTTGAAGGTTCAACGGTTAAATACGTTACAAAGCGAACATCATCAAAAACATTTTGAAGATCCTTTAAGTTCTCAACCGGAACACTTTGCCCCAAGTAAATGGAATGGTATCCATGAAACAGCAGCTCAAAATGCAAATAGAGCAACCCAAGTTCATGAATTTCATTCATTGGTAAATAAAGCACAAACTTCCTGGAACTTTTATTTGGCTGAAGAAATTGAAGTTTCTCAGTATTTATAAGGATTTTTTGCTTGATTAAATTGGTAATAAAATGTTCATGTGCAGGTGTAATGGATTGAACTTGCCACAAAATGCCAATTTCGTTTAAAAAAGGTATAAATATTTCAGTAAAAACAGCACTGAAAGATGATTGCGATATGAGGCTGTTGTAAGTTTGATTAAACAATCCTTCATCAAAATTCAACATAGCTAATTTAAATGAAGTCAAAGCCTTGCTCTCAAACCCCTCTTTAAACACAAGTTCCTTAATGCTAAATTCCATTTTAGCCTTAGACAAGGCTGCTATTTTGGATATTTTTAATCCATTATTATAAAGCAATGATACGTTTAACAGCTTTAATAAGCTGTCCATATCATAATACCTAATATTTGAATCCGTTCTTTTTGGTTGAAATAAATTGTATCTTTTTTCCCAAATCCGAATGGTATGTGCTTTTATTCCTGAAAAATTTTCGAGGTCTTTTATCGTGAACTCGGTTTTAATATTGTTCAAAGTAAATTGAGTTTAGTTGAACAAAGATAAATAATAAATTAATATAACACAATTTTGTCATAAAAAAAGAGCTTCGAGGGCTCTTTTTTTATTTTTTGAAATGAATTATTTATTTAAATACATCTTTCTTCGAGAATACAATTCGTAAAACTGATCGTCTTTTAAACTGTCTATAAACAAAATACTTTCGCCTGTAGACTTCATTTCCGGACCTAATTTTTTATCCACATTCGGAAATTTATTAAAAGAAAATACCGGTTGTTTAATGGCATATCCTTCTAATTTCGGATTAAAATTAAAATCTTTCACCTTATTTGCGCCCAACATTACTTTTATGGCATAATTTACATAAGGTTCTTTATATGCTTTGGAAATAAACGGTACCGTACGTGACGCTCTCGGATTGGCTTCAATGATATAAACAATATCATCTTTAATGGCAAACTGAATATTTATCAACCCTACAGTTCTTAAAGCCAAGGCAATTTTTTTGGTATGGTCTTTTATTTGTTGCATCACAAATTCACCCAAATTAAATGGCGGCAATGTTGCGTTTGAATCTCCTGAATGTACTCCGCAAGGTTCAATATGCTCCATAATACCAATAATATACACATCTTCCCCATCGCAAATTGCATCAGCCTCAGCTTCAATAGCACCATCTAAATAGTGATCCAACAACAAAACATTATTAGGGATTTTGCGTAACAAATCAACCACGTGTTTTTCCAATTCTTCTTTGTTAATCACAATTTTCATTCCTTGTCCGCCCAAAACATAAGAAGGACGAACCAATATTGGGAAATCCAAACTGTCTGCGATTGCAGCTGCTTCATCAGCGGTGGTCGCAGTTCCATATTGTGGAAAAGGAATATCTAAATCAATTAACAATTCAGAGAAACGTTTTCTGTCTTCCGCCAAATCAAGGGCGTCAAAACTGGTGCCTATAATTTTAACGCCCCATTTGTCTAATTTTTCAGCCAACTTCAAGGCCGTTTGCCCGCCCAACTGCACAATAACACCTTCCGGTTTTTCATGCTGAATAATGTCGTAAATATGTTCCCAAAACACAGGCTCAAAATACAATTTATCAGCCGTATCAAAATCGGTTGAAACCGTTTCCGGGTTGCAGTTAATCATAATGGTTTCATAACCCAATTCTTTTGCGGCTAAAACACCGTGCACACAACAATAATCGAACTCAATTCCCTGGCCAATTCTATTGGGTCCAGAACCTAAAACAACAATTTTTTTCTTATCGGTTACCACGCTTTCATTATCCACATAACTTTCATTTGCCGTAATCATTTTATTTTCGAAAGTGGAATAATAATAAGGTGTTTGCGCATTAAATTCAGCTGCACAAGTATCTACCAATTTATAAACTCTATTGATATTTAATTCCTGTCTTTTGGCATATACTTCACTTTCCCAACAACCTAACATATGCGCTATTTGTCGGTCGGCAAATCCTTTTTGTTTTGCTTCCAACAACAATTCATAGTTTAAAGTCTCCAATTTATGGGTAGAAATTTCATTTTCCAAAACCAACAATTGCTCGTATTGCTTTAAAAACCAAATATCAATTTTGGTAATTTCATGAATTCTGCTTAATGGAATTCCAATTTGAAGTGCATCATAAATGATAAAAACCCTGTCCCAACTCGGATAAGTTAATTTTTCAATAATAGTGTCATAATCCTTTTCCCCTTTTCCGTCAGCACCCAATCCATTGCGTTTTATTTCCAATGATTGCGTTGCTTTATGAAGGGCTTCCTGAAATGAGCGTCCAATTCCCATCACTTCCCCAACAGATTTCATTTGCAACCCTAAAGTTCTGTCAGCACCTTCAAACTTGTCAAAATTCCAACGCGGTATTTTAACAATCACATAATCTAAAGTAGGCTCAAATAAAGCAGAAGTTGTTTTTGTAATTTGATTATCTAATTCATCCAAATGATAACCAATAGCTAATTTTGCTGCAATTTTTGCGATTGGATATCCAGTTGCTTTTGAAGCCAGGGCTGATGACCGAGAAACTCTCGGATTAATTTCTATGGCGATAATATCTTCCTTTTCATCTGGACTTACAGCGAACTGCACATTACATCCGCCGGCAAAATCACCTATGGAACGCATCATAAGAATGGCCATATCACGCATTTTTTGAAAAGTGGTGTCGCTTAAAGTCATTGCCGGAGCAACTGTAATAGAATCTCCGGTATGAATTCCCATCGGATCCATATTTTCAATGGTGCAAATAATTACCACGTTGTCATTTTTATCACGTAACAACTCCAGTTCAAATTCTTTCCAACCTAACAATGCTTTGTCAATTAAAACTTCATGAATTGGTGAAGCCTCTAAACCGCGACTAAGTAAATCATCAAAATCTTCCTTTTTATAAACAATGGAAGCTCCAAAACCACCTAAAGTAAATGATGGGCGAATAACCAATGGAAAACCATATTCCTGGGCGATTTCTTTCCCTTTTAAAAATGAATTGGCAGTTGTTGAAGGCGCTTGCCCAATACCAATTTTAAGCATTAACTTTCTAAATTGTTCTCGGTCTTCTGTAATGTTAATGGCGGCGATGTCAACGCCAATAAGACTGACATTGAAATCTTCCCAAATGCCTTTATCATCGGCTTCAATACATAAATTTAACGCTGTTTGCCCACCCATTGTTGGCAAAACAGCATCAATATTTGGATGTATTTTTAAAATTTGGATGATTGATTTTGTAGTTAAAGGCAACAAATAAACATTGTCAGCCAAAGATGGATCCGTCATAATTGTAGCCGGATTGGAATTAATAAGCGTCACTTCAATTCCTTCTTCCTTTAAAGATCTGATTGCCTGAGAGCCGGCATAATCAAATTCACAGGCCTGGCCAATAATAATTGGGCCTGATCCAATAATTAAAATCGATTTAATGTTGTTGTTTTTTGGCATTTCTTAAATATAAAATAGTAAGTGTAAATATCTATAAAATTCGTTTTACGCTGTAAAATAGTTTTCAAAACTTATTAAAAGTTCAAAAAAAAGGTGTTACTAAAAAGTAACACCCTATTATACAAAACTATTGTCTCATTATTTTTTTGGTCTCGGATCTGAAGATACACTGATTTTCTTTCTTCCTTTAGCTCTTCTTCTTGCCAACACTTTCCTTCCTGTTGCACTAGCCATACGTTCTCTAAAACCGTGCTTATTTCTTCTTTTTCTTTTTGATGGCTGATATGTTCTTTTACTCATTACAAATATCTTTAAAATAGTGGTTCTTCTGTTGTTGCTTTCTTTAGAATTTCTCTCCTTAAAAGCGTTGGCAAATATACAATTACTTTTGTTTTTGGCAAATAGAATTTAAAAAAAAATAATATTTTTATTTCAAAGCGTAAAATTAAAAAAAAACATACATTTATATAAATTAAAAATAGCAGAAATATGTATCAAAAACCAATGCTTAAAGAAGGAAGTTTAAAAGATCAAGTCATTGTTGTAACTGGTGGTGGTAGCGGTTTAGGAAAAGCAATGTCCACTTATTTTTTAGAACTTGGCGCTCATGTCGTCATCACTTCGAGAAATATTGAGAAATTAGAAATAGCAAAAAAAGAGTTAGAAGAAAAAACCGGCGGAACCGTTTTGGCAGTTCAATGTGATGTGAGAAATTATACTGAAGTTGAAGCTGTTTTACAGGCAACTATTGATAAATTTGGGAAAGTTGACGGACTTTTGAACAACGCTGCGGGAAATTTCATCAGTCCAACCGAACGATTATCGGCCAATGCTTTTGATACCGTAATTGATATTGTTTTAAAGGGAAGTAAAAATTGTACACTGGCATTTGGAAAGCATTGGATAAAAATAAAACAACCAAAATCAACCATTTTAAATATTGTAACTACTTACGCCTGGACCGGATCGGCTTATGTTGTTCCATCAGCAACTGCAAAAGCGGGTGTTTTGGCCATGACGCGCTCTTTAGCCGTTGAGTGGGCTAAATATGGAATCCGTTCCAATGCCATCGCTCCAGGCCCCTTTCCTACCGAAGGTGCCTGGGACAGATTGTTACCTGGAAATTTGAGAGATAAGTTTGACATGAAAAAGAAAGTTCCGGTTGGCAGGGTCGGCGAACATCAGGAATTGGCAAATTTGGCAGCTTATTTAATGAGTGATTTTTCAGCATATATAAACGGAGAAGTAATCACTATTGATGGAGGAGAATGGTTAAAAGGAGCCGGAGAATTTAATATGCTTGAAGATGTTACCCAAGAAATGTGGGATATGCTTGAAGCTATGATAAGAAGTAAAAAAAGCAAATAATTTTTAAAATTCAATAAATTGGCAAAACCTTCAATTTTTTCCAAAAATTGAAGGTTTGTTTTTGTAGAATAAAACATTAAATGTAATTTTGCCAAAACCTACGAATAATGAAAAACACCAAATATGTTTTTGTAACTGGAGGCGTTACTTCTTCACTTGGAAAAGGAATTATCGCAGCTTCTTTAGCAAAATTATTACAAGAAAGAGGCTACTCTGTAACCATACAAAAACTAGATCCATATATTAATATCGACCCAGGAACTTTAAACCCATATGAACATGGCGAATGTTACGTAACGGAAGATGGTGCCGAAACAGACTTGGATTTAGGTCATTATGAACGGTTTTTGAATATTCCCACCTCACAGGCAAATAATGTGACTACAGGTAGAATATATCAATCTGTCATTGAAAAAGAACGCAGGGGCGAATTTTTAGGCAAAACAGTACAGGTTATTCCTCACATTACAGATGAAATTAAAGACAGAATTCAAATTTTAGGAAATACAGGTGATTTTGATATTATTATTACTGAAATTGGCGGAACTGTAGGCGATATCGAATCTTTGCCTTACATCGAATCTGTTCGTCAGCTACTTTGGGAATTTGGTCATGAAAATGCCATTGTAATACACTTAACCTTAATTCCATATTTAGCCGCTGCCGGAGAATTAAAAACAAAACCAACCCAGCACTCGGTTAAAATGCTGATGCAAAGCGGAGTAAGTCCGGATATTTTAGTCTGCAGAACAGAATATGAAATTTCCGATTCCATAAAAAATAAGTTGGCACTATTCTGCAATGTTAAAAAAGAGGATGTTATAGAATCTATAGATGCTGAAACTATTTATGATGTTCCAAACCTAATGCTTAAAGAAGGATTAGATACAGTCGTATTAAAAAAATTGCAATTACCTCATGACAGACAACCTGAACTAAAAGTTTGGAATGAATTTTTAATGAAATTTAAAAATCCAAAAAACACAGTTGAAATTGGTTTAATTGGTAAATATGTAGAATTACACGATGCTTACAAATCTATTTCAGAAGCGTTTATTCATGCTGGTGCTCAAAATGAAGTTAAAGTAAACATTCACTGGATTCATTCTGAAGAATTAACCGTAAAAAATGTTCCAAAAAAATTAAAAAAATTAAATGGAATTTTAGTAGCTCCAGGATTTGGTGAACGCGGTATTGAAGGAAAAATTGAAGCTGTAAAATATGCTCGCGAAAACAACATTCCTTTTTTCGGCATTTGTTTAGGAATGCAAATGGCCGTTATTGAATTTTCAAGAAACGTTTTAGGCTTGAAAGGTGCAAATTCAACCGAAATGAATAGCAATACCAAATATCCCGTTATTGATTTAATGGAAGAACAAAAAAATATAACAGACTATGGAGGCACTATGCGTTTGGGAGCCTGGGATTGTATACTTAAAGACGACAGTAAAGTTAGAGATATTTACCATAAAGAACATATTAGCGAACGCCACAGACATCGCTATGAACTTAACAACGTTTTTTTGGAACAAGTAGAAAAAGCAGGCATGATTGCTACCGGGAAAAATCCGAAAACCAATTTGGTTGAAGTTATTGAAATTCCAAAACACCCTTGGTTTGTTGGTGTTCAATACCATCCGGAATATAAAAGTACGGTTTTAAATCCTCATCCTTTATTTGTGGATTTTGTGAAAGCAACTTTAAACCATGCGTTAAGCCAGCCAACTAATCATTAATAAAAACCCAAATTTAATTTACATTTAGTACATTTGTCGGGCTTTTTAAATACTGTAAAAAGTAATGCACAAATTGACATTTAATTATACCCATGGAAGAAAAGAAATTTGATATTAATTCACTGATAGGTTTTGTTTTATTAGGAGCAATTGTTTTGTGGTGGATGTACAGCAATCAGCCAACACCTGAAGAAAAATTAGAAGCTGAAAAGAATAAAATCGAAAATGTAGAAAAAACAACAGTAGTTTCAACACTTACTGATTCTACTACCAGTAAATCTGAAATAATTACGCAAGCTACTGATTCGCTTTCCTTGGTTAAAGCTCAGGGCCAGTTGGGTGTTTTTGCTTATTCCGCAACCCTTCCTTCAGCAAAAGATGAAGAAACTGTATTGGAAAATGATTTGTTAAAATTGGTTATCTCAAATAAAGGCGGACAAATTAAAGAAGCTTTATTGAAAAAATACGTGACTTACGATTCATTGCCATTGTACATGATAAAAGACAACAATGACACTTTTAACATAAACTTCGGGACTTCAGACAATAGAATCTTAAACACGAAAGACTTATTTTTTACGCCATCACTTTCAAAAGATGGTGAAAATCAGGTGCTTTCCATGAAATTAAAAGTTTCTGAAGGCAACTATTTAGAATACCGATATGTCATGAAACCAACTGAATATATGGTTGATTTCACTGTTCGTTCACAAGGATTAAGTTCGTCATTAGACGCAAACAAACCAATTACTTTAGATTGGAGCTTGGAAGCTTTTAGAAAAGAGAAAAGTATTCGCTATGAAAATCAACAAACTGAAATGTATTATGAAAAAGAAGATGAAAAGATTGATTACCTCTCTATAGGCGGCGATGATGATGATGAAGAAAAAGATGTAAATTGGGTGGCTTATAAACAGCACTTTTTCTCTACAATATTAATTTCTGAACAGGCTTTTTCAACTGCAAAATTAGAATCAAAAACATTGTCAATTGATGAAGATGTTGATACCACATTTACAAAGGCTTTTTATTTAAAAGCGCCGCTGGCATTGCAAGGAGGTGAATTAAATTACAATATGAATTGGTATATTGGACCAAATGATTACCAAATTCTAAAAAAATATGACCGCAAGATTAAAGAAGTCTTAAATCTTGGTTGGGGAATTTTCGGCTACTTAAACAGACTTATTTTTATTCCGGTATTTAACTTTTTGCAATTATTTATTGGAAATTACGGGCTTATTATAATTCTGCTTACCATTGTAGTTAGAATAATCATGTCTCCATTGGTTTACAAATCTTATGTCTCAAGTGCAAAAATGAAGGTTTTGAAACCGGAGATGGAAGAGATCAATAAGCGTTTACCAGGAAAAGAAAATGCCATGAAACGTCAACAAGAAACTATGGCCCTTCAAGGTAAAGCTGGCGTAAGTCCGCTTGCAGGATGTATTCCAGCATTGTTACAAATGCCTGTTTTCTTTGCATTATTCAAATTCTTCCCAGCAAATATAGATTTACGTCAACAAAGTTTTTTATGGGCCACGGATTTATCGGCCTACGATTCTGTGTTTAAACTTCCGTTCAGAATTCCAATGTATGGAGACCATGTGAGTTTATTTCCAATTTTGGCTTCGGTTGCTATTTTCTTCTATATGAAAATGAGCCAGAGTCAGCAAATGGGTATGCAACAACCAACGCAAGAAGGAATGCCCGATATGCAAAAAATGATGAAGATGATGATGTACCTTTCACCAATTATGATGTTGGTTTTCTTTAATATGTATGCCAGTAGTTTAAGTTTGTACTATTTTGTATCTAACCTATTAACGGTAACTATTATGTTGGTTATTAAAAATTACATTATTGATGAAGATAAAATTCATGCAAAAATTCAGGAAAATAAAAAGAAACCTAAAAAAGAAGGTAAATTTCGTCAACGATTAAATCAGGCAATGTCCCAAGCCCAAGAGCAACAAGCGAAACAAAAGAAAAAGAAATAAACAATAAATGAACACTTATAAAAGTCCCAAAGAATAGAATCCTTGTTGCTTTTATAAGTTTTCATACCAAATTAATTTCATTAACCCCAAATGTCAGATTTAAGAAGTCGTTATAAAATTTTGAAGGAACACAACCTTATTGTTGAATTCCATTCAGGTAACTTAGATTTAGATTCATTTATAGATTTTAAGAAACGCATCACTTCGGATCCTTTATATGTACCGAATTTAAATTACTTTGTGCATTTAAAAAATGTTACTTTCACTACGATTAATGAAACTGAAGATGATATTTTTGCATACTCCAAATTTATAACGAATAATTTTAATGTTTATGGAAACAGGCGGGTTGCTTTAATTACCAACACCCCAAATCAAGTAGTTTATACCACCATATTTAAAACGATGCAAGAAAATGCCAATCAATCTGTTGAGATATTTTCAAGGTATGAAAATGCCACGAAATGGTTAGGTATCGACTTAGAGCTAGAAAAACTTATTGAAGTTTTGTTAGAATTAAAAAAGTTAAAGGAATATCATGCTTTTAAAAAGATATAGATTTAGCCAATAATTAAAGTTAACTTTTTTTAACAAGAGATAAATGTCAGATTTAAGAAGTCGTTATAAAATTTTGAAGGAACACAACCTAATCATAGAATGCCATTCGGGTAATTTAGATTTAGATTCTTATTAATTTTGTAATAAAGACCACACACGACCCCTTATTTTCTCACAATATGGACTATCTTATCGATTTACGAAATGTCGTTGTTACAGCGCCTACAGCTGATATTGAAAAGTACAATTATTTTACAGAAACTAAATTTAAATCTGAAATAAAAAGTAAGGTGGCCATTCTAACGGATTCACCAAACCAAATGGTTTTCTCAACCCTATTTAAAATGCTGAATACACAAAAATTAAAAGAAATTGAAGTCTTTTCCACTGTTGAAATCACAACACGCTGGTTAAATAACGGCACTAAAAAGGAAATTGTTGATGTTTTAGGTGTATTAATGAATCCCTAACCTTTATAAATACCAATTAAACATTCAAATGTCGAATAAAATTCGTTTCTTTTTACCTCATTTGTCGTCATAAAATGGAATCGTAGCATATGCTATGCTTAAAATTTATTTCTAAACTGATCTAAAAATAATTCAAATTTTTAATACAACATTTAAAAATTCAATTGGTATTACTTTCTATTTAAAAAAGTAAGCACATTTTTTTCAATTCTATCCATAATATTACTCACATCTGACTTTACAAAAGTTTCTCCGGTAATGTTTTCATACAATTCAATATATCTGTCTGAAATTTCATTAATTTTTTCATCAGACATTTCTGGAATTTGCTGTCCTCTTAATCCCTGAAAACCATTTTCAATTAACCACTGACGCACAAATTCTTTAGACAATTGTTTTTGAGTTTCTCCTTTATTTTGTCTTTCCTGATAACCTTCAGCATAAAAATAACGAGAAGAATCGGGCGTGTGAATTTCATCAATCAACACAATTTTACCTTCTTTTGTTTTACCAAATTCATATTTGGTATCCACCAAAATCAATCCGCGTTTTGCTGCAATTTCAGTGCCCCGTTGAAATAATGCTTTGGTATATTTTTCTAAAACTTCATAATCTTCTTTTGAAACAATTCCTTGAGCCAATATATCTTCTCTTGAAATATCTTCATCGTGCGAGCCACCGTCGGCTTTGGTAGAAGGCGTAATCATAGGTTCAGGAAACTTGTCGTTTTCCTTAATTCCTTCAGGCATCGGAACCCCGCAAAGCATTCTTTTTCCCGCTTTATATTCACGCGCGGCGTGACCAGATAAATAGCCGCGAATTACCATTTCAACCTTAAAAGGTGTGCATAAATGTCCAACCGCCACATTAGGATCGGGAATGGCAATAATCCAATTTGGAACAATATCTTTGGTGGCTTCCATCATTTTTGCCGCAATCTGATTTAAAATTTGCCCTTTAAATGGAATTTGTTTTGGCATTACAACGTCAAAAGCAGAAAGCCTGTCGGATGCAATCATCACCAAAATTTCATCATTAATATTGTAAACTTCTCTAACCTTACCTCTGTAGAACGATTTCTGGTTTGGAAAGTTAAATTCCGTGTTGTTAATTGTATTGCCCATTGTTAATACGTTTATTTGTTTATGTGTTTAATCGTGTAATTGTTCACTTCGGACGCTTCATCTTTACTTCGACTACGCTCTGTAACCCTTATTTATTTGTATAATTGCCTACTGCCTATTTTCCTAATTATCTAATCGTTTAATTACCGATTGAAATTATTAATTGTTAATTAATCAATCCTCTCCTACTTCAAGATTTTTATAAGCTGAAATAATGTCTTTTACCAATCGGTGTCTAATAATATCTTTATCATCAAAATACACAAATGCGATTCCATTAATGTCTTTAAGCGTTAGCATAGCTTCTTTTAAACCTGATATTTGCCGTCTTGGCAAATCTACTTGTCCCGGATCACCGTTAATAATAAACTTTGCGTTTTTACCCATCCGGGTTAAAAACATCTTCATTTGGTTATGGGTGGTATTTTGTGCTTCATCCAAAATCACAAAAGCATTGTCTAAGGTTCTGCCGCGCATAAATGCCAATGGCGCAATTTGTATAATTCCTTTTTCTAAATAGGAATCCAGCCTTTCATAAGGAATCATATCGCGCAAGGCATCATATAACGGTTGCATATATGGGTCTAATTTTTCTTTTAAATCACCGGGCAAAAACCCTAAATTTTCACCAGATTCCACTGCCGGGCGTGTTAAAATAATTCTCTTGACTTCCTTTTCCTTTAAAGCTTTAACCGCCAAAGCGACCGCTGTATAGGTTTTTCCCGTACCAGCAGGACCAACCGCAAAAAGCATATCATTCTCACCCATTTTTTCAACCATTTTTCGCTGGTTGGTCGTTTGGGCTTTAATAAGTCGGCCGTTTACACCATGAACAAGAACACCGTCGGCTTCAACAGAACTTTTATGCTCACTGCCGTTAGATGTCAAAAGCCTCTCAATACTATTTTCGTCAAGTTTATTGTATCTTCCAAAATATGAAATAATCATATCTAACCGTTTCTCAAATTCATCTAAAATTTCTGGTTCACCATAAACTTTAAGCTCTGTTCCTCTGGCAACAATCTTGAGTTTTGGAAAATATTTTTGTAAAAGTTCTATATTGGAGTTTTTATTGCCAAATAAGTCGTTTGGATGAATTTCGGTTAATACAATAATACGTTCGTTCAAATGATAAAAGTGTTAAGTCTTATTAAAAAAATAGTATTTTAATCACCAAATAATTGATTAGATTTGCATAACAAATGTAGTAAATATCAAATTACAAAAATAAGATACTTACAAATAAGTTGTAAACATTTTATAAAAAATTTGCTTTAATTTTCATCAGGAATATCGTCTGTACTTTATATGTCAATAATAACTTTAACTACCGATTTTGGAATCAAAGACCACTTTGTTGGGGCGGTAAAAGGCACTATTTACAGCGAATTGCCAAATGCAAAGATTGTGGATATCACACATCAAATTTCACCATTTAACATTACCGAAACTGCCTATATTTTAAGAAATGCCTATAAAAAATTTCCTGAAGGAAGCATTCATGTTATAGGCGTTGATGCTGAGTTAAATGATGAAAACAGACACATTGCGGTAAAACTGGACAATCATTATTTTATTTGTGCGGATAACGGCGTTATTTCTTTATTGGCTTCAGAAATCAGCCCTGAAAAAATTGTTGAAATAAACATTCATGAATATATAGAAAGTAGTTTTCCTGTTTTAGACGTATTTGTAAAAGTCGCCTGTCATATTGCCCGTGGCGGAAAATTGGAGGTTATCGGGAAAATTACTCCGAAATTCAAAAAAATCCGTGAACTCCAGCCTGCAATTTCTTCAGACAATAATACAATTTCCGGAAATATTATTTATATTGATAATTATGGAAATTCCATAAGTAACATCAGTGAAAAACTATTTAACCAAGTTGGAAAAGGACGAGGTTTTGAAGTGATTGCCAATAGATATTCATTCACCAAAATTTATGAAAAATACAGCGATATCGTCGATTTTTCATTAATAAAAGAGCAACGTCAAAAAGATGGAACCAAACTGGCATTGTTTAATTCTGCCAAGTATTTAGAAATTTCTATGTACCGAAGCAATACAAGCACTGTAGGCGGTGCTGTTTCGCTTTTAGGATTAAATTACAGGACAGTTATTACCATAAAGTTCCATTAATAATTAATTACAAAAACCCCATTATATGTTTGTACGAATTGTAAAAATGAATTTTAAAGCATCAAACATCGAATTGTTTCTTGAAAATTTTAATGAGAATAAAGTAAAAATAAGAAATTCTAAAGGATGTAATTTGTTGGAATTGTATAGAGACAAAAGCGATTCCAATACCTTTTTTACCTATAGTTACTGGGAATCTGAAGCTGATTTAGAAACTTATAGAAATTCTGAACTCTTTAAATTGGTTTGGAGAAAAACAAAAGTGTTGTTCAACAACAAACCAGAAGCCTGGAGCGTTGATAAAGTTGAACTAGCCCCCTAACCCCCGAAGGGGAA
>NZ_JBFFKM010000058.1:0-13788 GCF_041555395.1 Lutibacter sp.
AAAAACCAAAATCTTTACAAATGAGGAATGTAATTTTGGGTATCGGAATTCTGTTTTCAAAAATCAGTTGAAGGGAAAATACATTATTGCAAATGTTACTTTCAAACTTACCAAGAAAAATCACGTAACTAATATTTCGTACGGTGTCATAAAGGAATTATTGAGCAATAAGAAAAACCCTTCCATTAAAGAAATTGCAGATTCCGTAATCGCCATCAGACAGAGTAAACTTCCTGACCCTAAGGAAATTGGAAATAGCGGCAGCTTTTTTAAAAATCCTGTTATTGATATAAATTCATTTAAAAAATTAAAAGAAAAATACCCGACAATTCCCAATTATGTACTTTCAAAAAAGGAAATTAAAATTCCTGCCGGTTGGTTAATTGAACAATGCGGCTTTAAAGGAAAACGTTTTGGAGATGCGGGCGTTCATGAAAAACAAGCGTTGGTATTGGTGAATTACAGCAATGCTAGCGGCAAAGAAATTTATGCCTTGGCACAAAATATTCAACAAAAAGTGATGAAAGTCTTTAAGATTGCACTTGAAATTGAAGTAAATATCCTTTAAATCGTTACTTCTAACAATTTACAATTTTTTGATGCTATAACCACTTTATCTGCAATAGCAGGAATTAACACTGTTTCTCCAAAGTTAAGGTTTTCAGAATATTCATCAATTGAAATTGTGGCATTTCCCTGAATACACATGAAAATCACAAAGGAATCTGTTTTTGAATAATCCAATTCTTTTTGGCCAACAACGTGAATAAAATTCGTTGTAAAATACTCGCATTTAACAACCGTATTCAACGCGTTTATAAAGGTGGAATATTTGTGCCTTGTCACAATTTTATCGCTAAAATTGATGGCTTCAATCGCCAAATCAGTATGTAATTCTCTTTCGTTTCCTTGTTCATCCACCCTGTCAAAATCGAAAATTCTATATGTAATATCAGAAGTTTGCTGAATTTCGGCTAAAACTATCCCAGCACCAATGGCATGAACAGTACCTGTTTCAATAAAAAACGCATCACCTTTTTTAACCGGCACTTCCTTTAAAACCGACATGATTTTTTTTTCTTCCAATAAATCCAAGTATTTTTTCGGCATAATTGTATGCTTAAAACCCAAAATTAATTTGGAACCTTTATCTGCTTGCATAATGTACCACATTTCTGTTTTACCGAATGAATTGTGACGTTTTTTTGCCAACTCATCATCTGGATGCACTTGAACAGATAAATCCTGTTCGGCATCAATAAATTTTATAAGTAATGGGAAATTGTTTCCGAAATTTGCATAATTATTTTTTCCTACCAATTTATCTTTATAAGTTTCAATAATTTCCTGTAAAGTTTTACCTGCAAACTTGCCGTTGGAAACAACGGATATACTTCCCTCAACGGATGATATTTCCCAACTTTCACCAACATTTTTAGAGGTTGATTTTTTATGAAGTTGTGTCATTAATTTTGTTCCACCCCAAATTTTTTCTTTTAAAATGGGATAAAACTTAATAGGATAATTATGCATCTAATTTAATAATTTTTTTAAAGTTTGTATTACAACATCTAGTTCTTTAACAGTGTTAAATTTACTAAACGAAAATCGAATTGAAGTTTTTTCCGCTTCTTTTTCGGGTAATATTGCATGTAAAACATGGGAACCAATATTGCTTCCACTCTGACAAGCACTTCCTCCTGAAACTGCAATACCTCTTAAATCTAAATTAAACAGCAACATCCCATATTCTTTTGGAAAACGGACATTTAAAATAATATAACTGCTTTCCAAATCACTTTCTGAACTGCCATTAAATTCAATTCCAATAAAATTTTGCTTCAACTCACTTATGAAATAATTTTTTAGCTGTTGAATATAATTTGATTCTTCCTTCATATTGACACAGGCAATTTTCAGCGCTTTTTCCATTCCTAGAATACTGTGTACGTTTTCTGTTCCTGCTCTGGCACCTCGCTCCTGTTCCCCCCCATGCAAAATTGGATGAATACCAAATCCTTTTTTTATGTAAGCAAATCCAACCCCTTTCGGTCCGTGAAATTTATGGGCGCTTGCCACAAAAAAATCAATAGGTATTTTCTTTAGGTCCATATTAAAATGTCCAACACCCTGCACTGAATCAGAATGAAATAAAGCATTATTGGCCATACACAATTCTGAAACTTTTTCAAGGTTCAAAATGTTGCCAATTTCATTATTCACGTACATTAAACTCACCAATTTCGTGTCTTCCGATTCTTGCAGTAATTCTTCTAAATGTACATAATTTACAGCACCTTTCTCATCTAAATCAACATACTTTACAACAATATCAAATTCTTTAAGCAGGTTTTCTATAGTATGCAAAACAGCATGATGCTCAATTTTTGAGGAAATAATAGTAGTAATGCCCAAATTAGTAACGGCATTTCGTAAAATCAAATTATCGGCTTCACTTCCTCCTGCCGTAAAGATAATTTCCTGGGCTGAAGCATTAAAATGTTTCGCAATATTTTTGCGGGAAGTTTCAACTAAAGATTTCGCCTTTCGCCCAACATGGTGTATTGATGATGGATTCCCGTAGACAGAGGACATTGCGCTTGAAACAGCATCAATTACTTCAGGTAATATTGGTGTTGTGGCTGCGTTATCTAAGTAGATTGTTTTCATTAAAACAAAAGTAATTAAAATAGTTGGTTTCAATTAGCGTTGACTTGCCTAAAACTGTTATTTTTGTGTTGAAATTATTACTTATGAAGAAACTATTGATACTCTTTTTAGCGTTCACCCTCAATGCTTGCAACGACGGGGATTTTGATGTTCCTGTCTTTGAATTTACCGAAACAGTAAATAAATGCGGTGCATATGTTTTATATATCACAAACACCACAAAAACGGAAGTATTGGTTTTAACACTACCGCCAACAGCTATTGATACCATAGTAGGAGTAAAACCTCTTCCTATTTCTACAACAGTTACCGCAACCTATCGGATTTTTGATGTGGGTATTACTGATAAGTATTTTTGTCAGGCAATTCCGCCCTTGGAACCAAAAATTATAAAAGAACTTAAAGCTGATGACACAGGAATTGTAAACATTACCACCGCAAAAATTTTGAAAGACAGTATCCTAACTGGTTATTCCTACGAAATTAACATTTCAAATTTGAATTTTAAAAAGGGCGAAGATCGCATTTACCGTGAAAATTTTGTTTTTGGCACTTTGACAATTAAGAATTAATTTTTAGGATTCTGATAGATTTTCACTTCTGTTGCGCCCAAACCGTACTTTTGAAATGAGGCATCATTCCAGTAAACATTGTAATTTTTAAACATATATTCCAACTCTGTTTTTAAGACTCCTGCGCCCATGCCGTGTATAAAAACAATTTTCGGAATCTT
This sequence comes from Lutibacter sp., assembly GCF_041555395.1. Classification (GTDB taxonomy): domain Bacteria; phylum Bacteroidota; class Bacteroidia; order Flavobacteriales; family Flavobacteriaceae; genus Lutibacter. The sequence continues at coordinate 3,404 of NZ_JBFFKM010000058.1, forward strand.
ATTTTTGATGGCAAATTCCAATTTATGTTTGGCTGTTTCCAATTGAAGCGTCAACATATCATAATTGTCCATTCCCTTTGTTGAAGCCGTCAGCTGATTGATGTGTAAATCGACTTCCATGGGCGGCAACTTATCAGGCTTAACGGTTGATTTAAATTTTATCGTTTTTTTCCTTGAAGAAGTTTCATTAATTTTTTCGGATAAAAATTCATTGTCAATGTCGCTGAATTTAGAAAGCTCTTTCTGACTTTCTCGAATGATTACCAATTCTTTTGGTGCGTATTCATAAGAAAATCCATCTTCATCTTCAATTACAATTTTAGTAGGATGCACCTCTGTAACTTTCCCTCTAATAACATCATCAAGAACAGCTATCTTATCTCCAACTTTAAAATCCATCTTAATTTCTTTTTATTAATTTTATGCAAATAACTGAACAAAGTTATAACAATAATTTGTTCAGAAATACAATTAGGGCATAAACTAATGTCTTTATTGCTGGACAACTTATAAAATTCTGAAAATTATTTAGTAACAAGCAAATTGCTGATGAAATTCATAATATTTTTAATGCGATCCTTTATGCTAATTTTATTTTTTATAATTTGGCTTATTGTATTTGTATAACTAAAAAAAAATTACTATGAATCAAAATCAGCCAAAAAACTATCTAATAGAATCCATTTTAGTCACTATATTTTGTTGTATGCCATTCGGAATTGTGGGAATCGTATTTGCCGCACAGGTAAATGCTAAATTTGAAGCCGGAGATTATGACGGTGCACTTAAAGCTTCTAAAGAAGCAAAAAAATGGATGATCTGGGGTTTAATTTCAAGTATTGTAATTGGCCTTTTTTACCTTATTTTTATTTTTGCCTTAGGCGGTTTGGCCTTTATGGGAAATTATTGGCAATTTTAAATTGATGAAACGAGCATAACAAATTTTAATACTCAAAGGAATGATAAATGGCGAACTGCATCTGTTACCGCTAAAAAATAAAATTTAAACAGATGAAAATTAAAAATGTTGGAATTGTAGTTGGCTTAATAAGTTTGGGAATATTTTATTTTCTGATAAACCCAAATGAAGTGAATTTTTTTCCTAAATGTCCTTTATACGGCGTAACCGGATTTTATTGTCCGGGTTGCGGAAGCCAACGCGCAACCCATCAACTTTTAAATTTTAATATTTTTGGCGTTTTACAACAGAATTTACTATATTTTGTAAGTTTACTGATTTTAGGATATCACCTTATTGTAACAGGCATAAATACAATTTTCAAAAAGCATATTTATAATTATATCTATCATCCTAAAACACCTCTGGTAATTTTAGTGATTATTCTTATTTTTGGGGTACTTCGAAATATCCCTTATTATCCGTTTAACTTATTGGCTCCTAACTAAAAAAGCACCCAATTGGGTACTTTTTTATATTGATATGATTGAAATTATTTATTTAATGGCTTCAAAATCCGTATCCATTTTAATATAATCTAAAAATTCACGACGAACATTTTCATCCTTGAATTTACCACCAAACTCTGATGTTACGGTACTGCTGTCAATATCGCGAACGCCACGCGAATTTACGCACAAATGTTTTGCGTCAATTACACAGGCCACGTCTTTCGTACCTAATGCTTCCTGTAAAGATTGCACCACTTGCATGGTTAAACGTTCCTGAACTTGTGGTCTTTTCGCAAAATAATCAACAATGCGATTCATTTTAGACAATCCGATTACATTTCCGTTAGAAATATAAGCCACATGCGCCCTGCCAACAATCGGTAATAAATGATGTTCACAAGTGGAATAAACAACAATGTTTTTTTCAACCAACATTTCGCCATATTTATAGTTATTGTCGAAAGTTGATAATTTAGGTTTATTTGCCGGGTTTAATCCTCCAAATAGTTCATTCACGAATGATTTCGCCACTCTTTTTGGCGTCCCTTTTAAACTGTCATCATCCAAATCCATCCCTAAAGTGATCAAAATATCTTTTACACTCTCTTGAATTCTAGCTATTTTTTCATGGTCTGAAATATCAAAAGCATCAGCTCTTAAAGGTGTTTTAGCAGAGGACCCTACGTGATCATCTCCCATTTCATCTATTCTATTTGTCATTATGTTTTTACCTTCAAACATTTTTTGTTATTAAATTGCAAATTTACAACTTTGTTTTAAAGTTCGGCGGTGATTTTAATTAAATCTCGTAAACTGCACACTTCCTGTTCACCGCTTTGCATATTTTTTAATGTGTATGTATTGTTTTGAATTTCCAAAGATCCGACCATTACAACGTAAGGAATATCTCTTTTATTGGCGTAATTCATTTGCTTCTTCAGTTTTGCACTGTCTGGATACAACTCAGATTTTATATTGTTTTTCCTTAATTCCACCAATGCTTTCATGCAAAAAGCAGCTTCCGTATCACCAAAATTAATAAACAGGACTTTTGGTTTTGGCAGCTCCAAAGCCTTAAATAAATTTAATTCTTCAAGAACCAAATAAATACGGTCCAGTCCAAAAGAAATACCAACTCCGCTCATATCATTTAAACCGAAAATTCCAGTTAAATCATCATATCTTCCGCCACCTCCAATTGATCCCATATTTACGCCTTCAGGAGCCGAAACTTCATAAATGGCTCCGGTATAATAATTCAACCCACGCGCCAAGGTCACATCTATCACCAGTTTGGCTGACTCCAAACCAAATTTTTCAATATTATCAACCACAAAACGCAAATCTTCCACGCCACTTGTTCCGTCTTTTGATGCTGTCAATAAAGCCTGCAACTGGTTCAATTTATCCTGATTGCTTCCGTTAAAGTTAAATAAAGGTTTCACTTTTTCAATAGCTTGTTCAGAAATCCCTTTTTCCATCATTTCTTTGGCAACACCATCAGCCCCAATTTTATCCAATTTGTCAAGCGCTACCGTAAAATCAATTAATTTGTCCTGTGCGCCAATAATTTCAGCAATACCTGCCAATATTTTACGGTTATTCAATTTAATGGTTGTGCCTGTTAGCTTTAATTTGCTAAAAACGGCATCATACAATTGCACAAATTCAATTTCCTGCCACAAACTTTTGCTTCCAACAACATCGGCATCACATTGGTAAAACTCTCTAAAACGTCCCTTTTGCGGACGGTCGGCTCGCCAAACCGGCTGCATTTGGTAACGTTTAAAAGGAAACTCAATTTCATTTTGGTGCTGAACCACATAACGTGCAAAAGGAACTGTCAGGTCATAACGCAAAGCTTTTTCTGAAATTTTTGAGGTCACCTTTAAACTGTCTTTAGAAAAAAGCAAAGCATCTTCTACCTTGTTCAAATAATCTCCTGAATTCAATATTTTAAAAATAAGCCTATCACCTTCTTCTCCATATTTTCCCATTAATGTTTCAGAATTTTCGAAACTTGGTGTTTCTATAGGTTGAAATCCGTAGGTTTCAAAAACTTGCTTTATCGTTGAAAATATATAGTTTCTTTTTGCCACTTCGGAAGGTGAAAAATCACGTGTTCCTTTTGGAATGCTTGGTTTTTGTGCCATATTGAAAAATTAGGTTGCAAATATCTAAAAATTAAAAAACTATTTAAAGGTTTTCTAACATTGATTTTTCCTTTGTTGTTAGTGGAACATCATTTACGAATTTATATTTGGTAGGGTAAATTGAAAGTATCATCAGTATTAATATGCCAACCAAAATAAAGTAAAAACTATTGTTGGATTCTATAACAAAAATAATGCACATCAATGCAGGAAATTCCAGCATGGCTACTCTAAAAATATGTGCAGTACTGTATTTAACGGATTTTTGGGACAAATTTGCATCTGAAGGAATTTGTTTTAGCAGCTTTGCAAATAGGTATTTACTTGATAAATTGCCTACAAATGAAATTAGGATTGCCATATATAAAAACATTTTATCTTCCTGATAAGAAAAAAACAATTGATCTCCGGCATTTAAAGCGACATATGCTCCAAAAGCAACTATTATAAATAATAAGCTAAAATGAATTAATTGTAAAGATTTCATGAAATCTTTTGACTGTCTGTTGATATTACTCATAGTTTTGATATTAGATGTTTGTTGTTGATTATTTGTTTTTATTTCTTGGATTATAAATTTCAGATGTCTGTCCTGTTTTTAAACAGCATATTTGCTTTTTCCAAATCTTCGGGCGTGTCTATGCCAATTGCCATTTGATCGGTTTCAACCATTTTCACTTTTAAGCCGTTCGCTAAAAAACGAAGATTTTCCAACTTTTCCGTGGCCTCCAGCCTATTCACCGGCAATTTAGTGAATTTTAACAAAGCTTCTTTTCTGAAGGCATAAATCCCAATATGTTTAAAATAAACAGATTGAGACTCCTCCCTTGGATATGGAATTGCAGCTCGGGAAAAATACATGGCGAAATTTCGCTCATCGGTCACCACTTTTACATTATTCGGATTGTTAATTTCAGCCTTGTCATTCATTTTTAACATTAAGGAAGCGATGTCAATTTTATTTTTAGTATCATATTTAAAAACTTCCAATAATTTTAAAAGCGGTTCTTTTTTAGTAAAAGGTTCATCGCCCTGCACATTTACCACAATATCAACTTCCATATTTTCAATGGCTTCCGCAATTCTGTCGCTCCCCGATTCGTGTTCCTTTTTGCTTTTTATCGCTTTTCCTCCATTGGATACAATTTCATCAAAAATAACATAACTGTCTGTTACTACATAAACTTCATCAAATAAACCAGCGTTTTTTGTTGCTTCATAGGTTCTTAAAATAACGGTTTTTCCCGCCAAATCTTTCATTAATTTCCCCGGAAATCGACTTGCTTCAAAACGTGCAGGAATCATTGCTATTATTTTCATTTTAGTCCTTTTTTTTCTTTTAACTCCATTAATTCTTTTTCTTTTCCTATTATTTCCGCTTCTTTCAATTCTATTTCTTTCAATTCATTTTCTTCCAAATAATTTCTTTTAAGTCTATTTATGCTGGCATTTAACTCAAAACCCAGCAACAATATAATGGCATTTAACCAAACAAAAAGCATCAATACCAACAAGGTGCCAATAGAGCCATAAAGTTTGTTGTAGGTTGCAAATTTTACCACATAAATAGAGAATAATCTGAACATTAATAGTGTTAGCAAGGTTGTTAAAATGGAACCCGGCGTAAAAAAAGTTTTATGTTTCACCTCTTTTGCACCATATCTATACAATACTGATACCGAAAAAAATATTAATACCACCAACAAAAAATACCTGCCTTTTCCAATCCAATACACATCGTCGTCCAACCATCCACGTGCCTTTAAATCATTTATCCCTATTTCAAAATAAACAGTAACGGCAACCACAACAACTAATATTAGCGACAATACTATCGCCATGAGCATTGAAATAAAATATTGACGTAAAACGCTTCGCATTTCTACTACATGGTATGAATATTCAAATCCGACAAAAATAGCGCTTACACCATTCGCCATTAAAAAAATCGAGGCTATAAATCCGAATGATAGCAATCCGCTATACCGGTTATTTACAATATCACGAATAACACCTTCAAAAGAACTGGCTGTATTTGGAGGTAACAGACGTTCAATCATAAACAAAAAATCTTGTTGAAATCCTTCAATAGGCACATATGGGATTAAGGTAAGTATAAAAAGCAAAAATGGAAACAAAGCCATAAAAAAGCTAAAGGAAATTCCACCAGCACGCGATGTTAAAGCGCCTTTTACTATCCCAAGGGTATATAATTTAAGAACCTCATAAACTGACATTCCCTTTAAACCAGGAACTTTAACGTTTTTTCCAAGTCTGACAATCCATCCAAGTTTTTTAGTTTTATTTAAGATTTCCCTGATATATTTCTTCATTATTTTTTAATCGGTTCAAAGTTGGTTATTTTTTGTTGTCCTTTGACTGCACTCAGGGTGATGATTTGTAATACTGAAATTTACAGTTTTTTGAACTTAAAACACCCAACTTTTTAACTTTTTAATTGTCAATTAAACTGCTTTCAAACTTAAATCCATATTGTAAACAGAATGCGTTAAAGCGCCTGAGGAGATGTAATCTACACCACATTCGGCATACTTTCTAGCGGTTTCCAAATTAATGCCGCCGGAAGATTCTGTTTGACATTTGTCACCAATTAACCGAACTGCCTTTTTGGTTTCCCCGAAATCAAAATTATCAATTAAAATTCTGTGAATGCCTTCATGTTCCAATATTTCCTCAATCTCAGCAAGGCTTCTTGCTTCTACAATAATTTTTAAATCGAGCTTATTTACTTTTAAATATTCCTTTGTTTTTTCAATTGCTTTTGAAACACCGCCGGCAAAATCGATATGATTGTCTTTCAGCATGATCATATCGTAGAGCGCAAATCGGTGATTTTCGCCACCCCCAATTTTTACTGCCCATTTCTCTATTGCCCTAATACCTGGTGTGGTTTTTCTCGTGTCTAAAATTTTGGTTTTTGTGCCTTCCAACAATTTTGCAAATTCTTTTGTTTTTGTGGCTATGGCACTCATTCGCTGCATCACATTTAGGACTATGCGTTCGGATTTTAAAATGGATTGTGAACTTCCTTCAACATAAAAAACCACATCACCATATTTTACGGTTTCTCCGTCATTCATCAATTTTTCAAGCTTTAAATCGGCATCCACATACTTAAAAATTCTTTTCGCCATCTCCACGCCTGCGATAATTCCAGCTTCTTTTACCAGTAATTTTGCTTTACCTTTCGCATCTCTTGGGATACATGCTAATGAGCTGTGATCGCCATCACCCACATCTTCTCTAATGGCATTGGAAATGATCATATCAAGTTCTTTTTCAAATTGCTGCTGTGAAATCATTGGGTTTATCTATTATCAAACAAAAATAACTTTTTTATTTTCAAAAAATTCATCTTTAATTCTTTTTATATTTACCGAATGAAAATTAAACTGATCGCTATCGGTAAAACCGATGATAAAAATTTACATACGTTAATTGAAGTATATCAAAATAGGCTGAAGCATTATATTAATTTTGACATTGAACTCATTCCTGATATCAAGAATGTTAAAAACCTGACTGAACCGCAGCAAAAAGAAAAAGAGGGCGAACTCATTTTAAAAAAATTATCGGCAACCGACATTTTAATTTTATTGGATGAAAAAGGAACCTCATTCAGTTCTGTAACTTTTTCTGAATACCTTCAAAAAAAAATGAATTCGGGCGTAAAGCAGTTGGTTTTGGTTATTGGCGGTCCATACGGATTTTCAGAAGCCGTTTACAAAAAAGCTCAAGGAAAAATATCCTTATCAAAAATGACTTTTTCACATCAAATGATTCGTTTATTTGTGGTGGAACAATTGTACAGGGCTTACACTATTTTAAAAAACGAACCATATCATCATGAATAGATTAAAGCTGGTTTTCGCTACAAATAACCAACATAAAATTAAGGAAGTTCAGGCAATGCTCACCAATTTTGACATTATCAGTTTGACTGATATCAATTGTTTTGAAGATATTCCAGAAACTGCGAATACTTTGGAAGGAAACGCCATTTTAAAAGCCAATTTTATCACTGAAAAATATGGGTTGGATTGTTTTGCTGATGATACGGGACTGGAAGTTGAGGCTTTAAATAACGAACCGGGCGTTTATTCGGCTCGTTATGCAGGAGAAGACAACAATGCCGAAGCAAACATGAATAAATTATTAAATAACCTCAAAGACAATCTAAACCGGAAAGCGCAATTTAAGACAGCAATCGCCCTAAATATTCAAGGAAAACAGTTTATATTTGAAGGCATTTGCAAAGGCACTATTTTAACAGAAAAACGGGGAGAAAGCGGTTTTGGCTACGACCCCATTTTTATGCCAGACGGTTATAAAACTTCGTTTGCCGAAATGGCTATGAATGAAAAGGGAAGCGTCAGCCATCGCGGAAAAGCAATAGAAAAATTAGTTACATTTTTAAACGAGCATCATTGGTAAACCCAACAAAATCATATAGAAACACGTTTATTATTTTAATGGTTGTACTCCTTCTTATTTTTATCATAAATATAAGTTTAGGATCGGTTTATATTCCTTTAAAACAATTGTTTCTTGCTTTTATTGATGGTGAAATTGAAAAAGAATCGTGGAGGTCTATTTTGTTTAGTTACAGGTTGCCAAAGGCAATTACGGCGATTATTGTTGGCTCCGGATTATCGATTAGCGGATTGCTGATGCAAACCTTGTTCAGGAATCCATTAGCCGGACCGTTTGTATTGGGAATTAGTTCAGGAGCCAGTTTGGGTGTCGCCATTTTAATATTGGGTGCTTCTTTTTTGGGGGCAACTGTTTCAGCATACGCATTTAGCAGTTGGGGACATGCAATAGCCGCAAGTATTGGCGCTTTTTTAGTGCTTTCGGCCGTCATGCTGGCTGCCATAAAAGTCAGGAACACGATGTCTATTTTAATTATCGGACTCATGTTTGGAAGTTTAACGGCCTCCGTAATTAGCGTGCTTGCCTATTTCAGCAGCGCTAATCAATTGCAACAATATTTATTTTGGAGTTTTGGTAGCTTGGGAAATTTAAGCTGGAATGAAATTTCAGCACTTTTGGTGGTCTTTTTAATTGGAATCACCTTTGTAATTTTCATCATAAAACCTTTAAACAGTTTGCTTTTAGGAGAAAATTACGCAAAAAGCATGGGTGTTAATGTAAAACGAACCCGAAATTTAACTTTAATTTCAACTAGTTTGCTAACAGGTGTCATTACGGCATTTTCCGGCCCTATTGCCTTTATTGGTTTGGCCGTTCCTCATTTGACAAAATTACTTTTCAGCACTTCAAACCATAAAATATTGGTTCCCGCTGTTGCCATAAGCGGTGCCATCATTATGCTCATTTGTGATAGCATTGCCCAACTTCCAACCAGTGAATATACCTTGCCCATTAATGCAATAACCTCTCTGTTTGGCGCCCCCATAATTATTTGGTTACTGGTTAGAAAACGTAAAATAAATTATTAGTGGAATTGAAAGACCAACATATTATAAAAACTGTCAATTTAAGCATTGGATACACTTCTAAAAAGAAAGTGAACACCATTGCGGCTAATTTAAACATTGAGCTCAATAAAGGAAAATTGGTATGTTTATTAGGGAAAAACGGCATTGGAAAATCGACTTTATTAAGAACCCTGACAAAAGTTCAGCCTGCTTTAAACGGTGAAATTTTCGTCAATAACAACAGCTTAAATACTTTAAACAGCATTGATTTGGCAAAATCGCTCAGTTTGGTTTTAACCGAGCATTTGCCCGAAAGCAACTTGTCTGTTTATGAATTGGTGGCATTGGGCCGGCAACCTTACACCAATTGGGTTGGCAATTTATCCGAAACAGATTTAAAATTTATCGACAACGCTTTTGAACAAACCAACATCAAACATTTGATCAACTCAAAACACTATGAGTTAAGCGACGGACAGCTTCAAAAAGTGTTAATTGCCAGGGCATTGGCGCAAAACACAGATATTATTATTCTGGATGAACCAACAGCCCACTTAGACATGCATCATACCATTGAGACCTTGGCATTGTTAAAAAAATTAGCCAAAGAGTTCCATAAGACAATTATCGTTTCAACCCATGAAATTAATTTGGCTTTGCAGCTGGCTGACATTTTGTGGTTGATGACTCCAACAAACTTTATGGCTGATACCACTGAAAATTTAATTGAAAATAATGCTCTGGAGCAACTGTTTGAATCTGATCTGATTCGCTTTAACAAAACTTTAAAGCAGTTTACCGTCTCGAATTCTTACTAATATTAATATCTTTGGAGAGGTTATAAAATCATAAAAATGAAAAAAATTCTTTTTATCGGAATATTGTTAAGCTTTTTGAGTGTTGGATTTAACAATACACTTATTGCTCAGGCAGCCGAATCTGCTGAAATTACAGGGAAATTAGCGCAAAAATTCGCTGCAGGAATAACGGAAGCCGATTTAAAAACACGTCTTTATATTATTGCTTCGGATGAGTTTGAAGGAAGAAATACTGGTGAACCCGGACAAAAAATGGCTGCAGCGTACCTGAAAAATTTTTATGCTGACAAAAATATTGCCTCTCCATTGGGTGAAGGCAATTATTTTCAAGAAATTCCCACAGCGTATTTAGTAGCCAATTTAAAACCTTCTGAAAATGTGGTTGCTTTTATCAAAGGTTCAGAAAAACCTGATGAAATTCTAGTCATTTCAGCACATTATGACCATCTGGGAATTGATAAGGATGGTGAAATTTATAATGGCGCCGATGATGACGGATCAGGAACCGTTGCTGTAATGGCTATAGCTGAAGCTTTTCAAAA
>NZ_JBFFKM010000059.1:0-12725 GCF_041555395.1 Lutibacter sp.
AAGCAACATTGTTGCTTGCTATTTCTTCATAAAATGCTCGCAATTTAGCACTGTGTTTCACTACTTCCCCAATGACAATAATTGCCGGTGAAGACAATTTTTTCGTTTTAACAACTTCCAGAATAGAATCAATGGTTCCGACGCCAATTTTTTCATTTTTTGTGGTTCCGTTTTGGATAATTGCGGTTGGAACATTCTCTTTATTGAACTTTTTGAAAATGTCAACAATTTCGCAGAGTTTGCTCATTCCCATTAAAATAACGACGGTTGCCGTTGACTGCGCCGCCAAACAAACGTCATTCGACAATTTTTTGTCTGAAGTGGTGCCGGTAATAACCCAAAAACTTTCAGAAACGCCTCTTTTTGTTAATGATATTCCTTGACTTGCAGGCACCGCCATTGATGATGAAATTCCTGAAATAATTTCAGCTTCAATCCCGAAAGATTCTATGTAATCTATTTCCTCCCCACCACGGCCAAAAATAAATGGATCACCTCCTTTTAAACGAACTACATGTCCGTATTGAAAGGCGTATTTTACCATCAGTTCGTTAATTTCGTCTTGTGAATGACTGTGAAACCCTTTTGTTTTTCCAACAAATATTCTTTGGGCTTCTTTAGGAGCATATTTTAACAATTCTCGATTAATCAATGCATCATAAAGTACCACATTGGCTTCCTTTAAGGCTTTTACACCTTTCATGGTAATTAATTCCGGATCGCCCGGACCTGCTCCAACAAGGATTATTTTTGGGGAATTATTCGTTTTCATCTGTTTAAATTTTATTTTTTAGCGGTAACAGCTGCAGTTCGCTATTAATCATTCCTATGTGTATCAAAATTTGTTATGCTCGTTTTATTTGTTATTTTCTATTGTTTTTTTGTCAAATGGAACGCCTAGTATCTTTCTTTTTCTGTTAGATTATTTTGTTGTGGGCGTTTCATCTGTTAAAATTTTAGTTCGAAGTTCAGTTGCTTTTTGATAGAATAATTGTGCGTCTTTTAAGTATTTCTCTGCAAATTCTTTGGTAGGCTCATTGTTTTGAAGTTGGTACACAAATTCAGAAAACGGAGTTTCCAATACAATATCATCCGCAAAAAGCGTTTCAAATTCCGAAATGATTCCGGCTTGTGTATTTGTGGTTTTGTCTTTGGTCAACAACAATGCTTTTGCCGTATTCACCAAACTGGTATAAGCATAATAAATGCTGTCGGAAAACTGGTTTAATTTTAAAGCTTCCTTAGCATTCGAGATTTTCTCCTCACTGTCCATCAACAATGTCGCTACCAAATCAATCACGACTCCCGCACATTCTCCAACGCCAACGGCCATTTCAAAAGGTTCTTCACTTCCCCAATCCGTAAAATCGCTTTCCTGCAAATTAGAACTGTCGGCAATCGGTTTCAACATATTGTAAAAATAGATTTCTCCTTGTCGGTCATAATAATCCAAAAATGATTCCCCTACTGCACGGTTCGATTCCACATCATTTAAAATAGCTCTCAAAGCATTTGGCCCTCTTTTACTCGGAATTTTAATCACCTTATCGGCTATTCTTCCTTCGCCGTTTCCTAAAATGCCTCCACCCAAAAGCACTTGCAGAGCCGGAGCCACAAGATTCCCATATTTAATAGTCATTCCTTGAAAACCAATATGCGCCATCGTATGTTGTCCGCATGCATTCATACAACCACTTATTTTTATGGTGATTTCCTTGTTGGCAGCAAAATGCGGAAACTCATTTTTTAGCACTTTTTCCAGTTCCCTTGTGATTCCCGTACTGCTCGCAATTCCCAAATTACAGGTGTCGGTTCCCGGACAAGAAGTAATGTCGAAAATGCCGTTATATCCAACTTCCGCATAACCCAATTTATCAAGTTCTGCGTAAAAGAAAGGCAGTAACGCTTCTTTAACATGAGGAATCAAGATGTTTTGACGCAAGGTCAATCGCAATTCATTGGCTGCATATTTTTTAACTAAATCGGCTAACAAACGTGCTTTATCCGTATAAAAATCGCCTAAATGAACTTTAATCCCAATGGCGTTGAATCTTTTTTGTTTTTGGGGAATCACATTGGTTAATTTCCAAAGATTAAAGGCTTTCTCATCGGTTATATTAACTGAAGGAATTTCAACCTGCGGAATTGAAATTTCAGTTTCAAAGCTGGAAGTGTCAATTTTAAACGTTGTACTGGACAAGGCTTTTTGTTCTTCTGAAACCAATTTCACAAAGGCATCCAGACCTATTTCTTTCACTAAAAATTTCAATCTCGCCCTTGCTCTTTTTGCGCGTTCGCCATGCCTGTCGAAAACCCGCAAAACAGCTTCTGTGACCGGAATTAATTTATCAGCCGGCAAAAATTCATATAGCGTGTCTGCCAAACGAGCCTGAGAACCCAATCCTCCGCCAATCATCACTTTAAAACCGATTTCTCCGTCTTTAATTTTAGCGATAAAGCCCAAATCGTGCATAAAACTCAATGCGGTATCTTCCTCTGTTGCCGAAAAAGAAATTTTGAATTTTCTTCCCAATTCCTGACAAATCGGATTCCTTAAAAAGAATTCAAAAGCTGCTTGGGCATAAGGTGAAACATCAAAAGGTTCATCAACATCAATTCCTGCAGTTTCCGAGGCGGTTACATTTCTGACTGTATTTCCACAGGCTTCACGCAAAGTAATATCATCTTTTTCCAATTCTGCCCATAGTTCGGGTGTTCTGTCTAAACTCACATGGTGAATTTGGATGTCCTGACGCGTGGTAATGTGCAGTCTTCCTCGAGAATATTCATCTGAAACTGCAGAAATTCTACGCAATTGTTCTGCAGAAATTTTGCCGTAAGGCAATTTAATCCGAATCATTTGCACGCCAAACTGACGTTGTCCATAAACACCACGAGCCAAACGCAGACTTCTGAAGCGCGCTTCGTCTATTTTTCCTTCGTAATAAAGACTGATTTTTTTTTCAAGGTCAATAATATCCTTCTCGACAATCGGATTTTCGATTTCGTTTCTGAAACTTTGCATGATATTTTGTGATTTTAGTTAGTAGAAAAAGTTTCCTATTTCATAGGTTGTGTGAATTTAAATTTTATGTATGTTTTTGATTTTCATCCTATCCCAAGCCCTTTCCAAAGGAAAGGGAGTTTGTTTTGTTTTCTGAAAAAGTCTTACTAAAGTGAACTTTCAGCTTAAATTAGTGTTGAACGGTTTTTTATTAATTTCTTCTCCATTTCATGTTTTTTACACACCCCTAACCCCTCTCAAGAGGGGAGTTTTGATATGAACTTTTAACTTTAACTTTTTTTTCCGTTCCAACATTAATTTCGCCATCTCGCCACCTGGCTCTATCGCTAAAAATGTATACTATACATTTTTTTTACGCTCTGTCCTACTCAATAAACCCAACTCCTGCTGTATTATTTGTTTGCTGATCTATCAGAATAAATGAGCCGTTTGTTCTGTGTTCTTTAAAGGCGTCGAAAAAAATAGGTTTGTTCAATTGAAAAGATACCGAAGCAATGTCATTCATATTTAAATTGGCAATATCGGTTTCAACACCTGAGAAATCGGGATTTACTTTATGATTAATGGCAGTAACTTTGGCTATTACTTTATTTACGCCATGTTGCAAGGTATATTTAGAGCCTGCAGCCAATGCCTTTGCATCCATCCAAGAAACGGTTGCTGTAAATTGTTTTTCAATTTTTGGCAATTCCCCTTCTTTTACGATCATATCTCCGCGACTTACATTCACATTATTTTCTAATGTTACAGAAATGGAAGTTCTTCTTGCGGCACTTTGGTATTTTTTACCATTAAAGAAAATTTCCTTAATTCGGGATTTCGTTTCAGATGGTAATACGACAACTTCATCTCCAACATTTATTTCTCCTCCATATACTTTACCAGCATAACCTCTAAAATCGTGAAATTCTTCCGTTTTAGGACGAATGACATATTGCACCGGAAAACGCATTTTGCCTCTATTGTAAATATTTACGGTGTCTAATTCTTCTAAATATTCTAATAATGTTTGACCGCTAAACCAAGACATTGCCTCTGATTTTTCCACTACGTTATCGCCTTTTAGCGCACTTACCGGAATGTAGGTGATGTTTTGATCTTCATAATCGCTTTTTTCAACCAGTTTTTCAAAATCGGCTTTAATTTCATTGTATCTCTCTTCTGAAAAGTTCACCAAATCCATTTTATTCACAGCCACAATGACGCTTTTAATCCGCAATAAATTATTGATAAAAAAGTGACGATAGGTTTGCTCAATCACACCATGACGCGCATCTATCAAAATTATCGCAACTTGGGACGTTGAAGCACCAGTAACCATGTTTCTGGTATATTCCACGTGACCCGGAGTATCGGCAATGATATAGCTTCTTGTTGCTGTTGAAAAATAAATATGGGCTACATCAATGGTAATTCCCTGCTCACGCTCCGCCACCAAGCCATCTGTTGCCAGTGAAAAATCTAAATAATCATACCCTTTTTGTTTGCTGCTGCGTTCAATGGCTTCTAATTTATCATCGGTTAATGATTTTGTATCGTACAATAACCTTCCGATTAAGGTACTTTTACCATCGTCGACACTTCCTGCTGTTGCTATTTTTAAAACTTCCATATTTTTTTTGCTGTTGGTTGTTGGTTATTGGTTGTTTGTATTTTGAATTTCACACCAATTTCCAATTCCAAACTTTCATTTTTTAATTTAACACTTTACTTAAAACTTAGAACTTACAACTCAACACTAGAAATAGCCTTGTTGTTTTCTTTTTTCCATAGCGGCTTCAGAGCGTTTGTCGTCAATTCTGGCGCCACGTTCAGAAATACTGGATTCCCTGATTTCTGCAACCACTTCACGAATTGTTTCTGCATAAGAATCTACTGCGGCGGTACAACTCATATCTCCAACGGTTCTAAAACGAACCATTCTTTCTACAACTTCTTCTTCATCATCTTTAAACACATGTTCTGAAGCCGACCAAATAAGTCCGTCCCTCATAAATATGTCGCGTTTATGTGCAAAATAAATAGATGGTATCTCTAAATTTTCATTTTCAATATAGGTCCACACGTCTAATTCTGTCCAGTTGGAAATTGGAAAAACACGCACATTTTGTCCGAGTTCAATTTGTCCGTTCAGCATATCGAACAATTCCGGGCGTTGGTTTTTTTCATCCCACTGGCCAAAATCATCACGTACAGAAAAAATACGTTCCTTGGCCCTTGCTTTTTCTTCATCTCTTCGTGCACCACCAATACAGGCATCGAATTTAAATTCTTCAATGGCGTCCAATAAAGTTGTCGTTTGTAAAACATTCCGACTTGAGTACCTGCCTGATTCTTCTTTCACTTTTCCCTGATCAATGCTGTCCTGCACATTTCTAACAATGAGTTCCAATCCCAATTCTTTAACCAGTTTATCGCGAAACTCAATCGTTTCGGGAAAATTATGTCCGGTATCAATATGCATTAGAGGAAAAGGAATTTTTGCCGGATAGAAAGCTTTTTGCGCCAGGCGAACCAGTGTTATTGAATCCTTTCCTCCGGAAAACAACAATACTGGTTTTTCAAATTGGGCAGCAACTTCCCTAAAAATATAAATTGCTTCGTTTTCCAATGCATTGATATGTAATGTCTCTGTCATTTTATCTGTTTTATGAATGCAAACCGCATTCTCTGTTTTCCAACACTTTAGTTGGATCAAAATATGTGAATTCGTTTGGTAATTGATTTTTCGTTAAATAAGTGTCCAACATTTCGTCTGTCCAATGGTAAAAAGGGCTCACCTTTAAAACACCGTCTTTACTTATGGAAACAACGCCAATATTGTCTCTGAAAGCAGTTTGTCCTTTGCGTATATTGGTAAACCAAACATCGGGTTTATGTTCCTTCATAGCTCTGTTAAAGGGCTCTAACTTCACCTGTTCAGTAAAAATTTTATGCATAGGATCTTCAATTTGCGGAATTCCCAAAGTTGCATCTCTATATGCAGCTGTTTGTTTTGGAACATATAAATGCACATTTAAGTCCAATTTTTCGATTAATTCATTGGCATGTTTATAGGTTTGCGGCGTATTATAGCCCGTATCACACCAAATCACCTTTAAATCATTTTTTACTTGGGTGCAGGCATGCAAAATTGCCACTTCATACGGTCTGAAATTTGTGGTAACCAGTGGAGCAGAAGCAATCGATAATGCCCAATTGATAATTTCATTGGGAGATTGATGTTCCAACTCCTTATTTATAAGTTCTAAATCTAAATTTTTCATTGTTTTCTCCATTTAATTAAATTCCAAATTCGTTCATGACCATAGTATAACACCATTTTGGTCACCACCTCTATGGACCCAATTGAAAGTGCCATAGTGAGTTCTCCGGTAATAAACCAGGAAATGATCATGGTATCTATTGTCCCAACTACTCTCCAACTCATTGCTTTAACAATGCTGCGAATGGGCTTTTCCGATTTTATATCGGCCTCAAAACCTTTCTTGGCAGTTTCTTTAGACGACGGTAAAATTTGATCTATTATCATTTTTATTTTTATTCTAATCTTTTTATTGGCAACAAAAATACATCTTTTTTAATACTCTACCCATTCAATAGGCTAATAGATTGATAAAATTCGGCTATTTAACATTTTTTGAAATATATTACTAAATTTTAACTTATTAAAGCATCATTTATATCCTGAATGATATCTGAAACATGTTCCAATCCAACAGAAATCCGAACCAAGCCGGGCGTAATTCCTGCCGCCAATTGTTCTTCAGAAGAAAGTTTGCTGTGCGTCGTGGATGCCGGATGTGTGACAATTGTTCTTGTATCACCAAGATTGGCCGATAAAGAACACATTTTAAGGGCATTTAAAAAGTTTTTTCCTGCTTCCAAACCGCCTTTTACCTCAACGGCAATGATATTACCGCCCAATTTCATTTGCTTTTTGGCAATCGCATATTGAGGATGTGAGGACAGAAAAGGATATTTAACTTTTTCAATTTTTTGATGGCTTTCCAAAAACTCAGCAACTTTTAAGGCATTTTCACAATGTTTTTCCACACGAACCGCCAAGGTTTCCAAACTTTTTGACAACACCCAGGCGTTAAAAGGCGATAATGCCGGACCCGTATTTCGAGAAAATAAATATATTTCACGCACCAATTCAGCTTTTCCAACCACCACACCACCCAAAACACGCCCTTGTCCGTCCATTAGTTTTGTAGCAGAATGAATCACCAAATCTGCACCAAATTTTATGGGTTGCTGAATATATGGTGTTGCAAAACAATTGTCGATGACCAACAATAAATTGTGTTTTTTAGCAATTTTTCCCAATAAGGCCAAATCAATAATATCAATCCCTGGATTGGTCGGCGATTCCGCGTACAATATTTTTGTTGAAGGTTTGATTAAGGGCTCTATTTCGTCTGGATTATTAATGTTAAAATAAGAAGTTTCAATATTCCATTTTGGAAAATACTTGGTAAATAAAGTATGCGTTGACCCAAAAACCGAGCGTGCCGAAACAATATGGTCACCACTGCTTAACAAGGCAGCAAAGGTTGAAAAAACTGCCGCCATCCCTGTCGCAAAAGCATAACCGGCTTCAGCACCTTCCATTTTCACCACTTTTTCGGTAAATTCAGTCGTATTCGGATTGCTGAAACGAGAATATATGTTTCGGTCATTTTCTTCGCTGAAAGAAGCACGCATTTCTTCAGCATCTTCAAACACAAAACTTGAAGTTAAATACAACGGCGTTGAATGTTCCTGAAAATTGGAACGTTCCATTTGGTTTCTTATGGCTTCGGTTTCGAAATTTTTGTCGATCATTATATTGGTTGTTAGTTGTTGGTTATTGGTTTGTCTTTATTTTCTAAAAGTTAAATCCTATAATTTAATAAAAAGCACACCCCTAACCTATCTCAAGAGGGGAATTAAACTTTTTAACATTTTTATTTCACTGTTTCCTATTGCCTATTGTCTGCCACCTATTGCTTAATTTTTATCTGCCAACCGTAATATATCTCCAAATACACCTCGCGCAGTAACCGCAGCACCTGCTCCCGCACCCTGAATTACAATTGGATTTTCACCATACGACTCCGTATAAATTTCAAAAATAGCATCGGCGCCTTTAATTTGCCCAAGAGCACTGTTTATTGGTACGGAAACTAATTTAACATCCAAATTCCCTTTATCTTCCTGTAAATTTCCAGATAAATTTCCAATATATCGCAATACATGATTTTCTTTTTGATTGTCTTTTAAATGTTGATAATAGGCATCCATTTCATTCAATTTTTCCAAAAACTCATTCGTTGTTCCTTTTCTTAAATTTTCCGGAATTAAATTTTCTATAAGTACGTCTGAAAACTCATTTTGCAAATCAAGTTCACGCGCTAAAATCAATAATTTTCGACCAACATCATTTCCACATAAATCCTCACGCGGATCAGGTTCCGTAAAACCCTGGTTAATGGCTTCCTGCAACACTTCACTAAACGGCCTGTTTTCGACAGAATAGGTATTGAACAAATAACTTAACGAGCCCGAAAACACACCCCTAATTCCCGTGATATTTTCGCCGGAATCATGCAGTAATTTAATGGTGTCAATTAATGGCAATCCTGCGCCAACATTGGTTTCATATAAGTACGATTTTTTATTTTCCTTAATTTTTGTGCGCAATTCTTTGTAAGAAGCGTATTCAACAGTATTCGCAATTTTGTTTGAAGAAATTAAATCGAATCCATTTTCAGCCAACTCAATATAATTTTCAATAAAAATACTGCTTGATGTATTGTCAATTGCAATTAAATTTTCCAAATGGTTATTTTCGGCATACTCAATAATATCTTTTAACCTGTAATTATCAGTTGAATGAATTTCAAATTCTTGTTTCCAATTTTCGCTAATTCCTCTTTTATTTAACAGCACATTTGAGGAACCTGCAACTGCGAATATATTTAAATTGATATTTTTCCTTTTTAGAATATTTTCTTTGCTCTTTAAAACCTGTTCAATTAAAGTCCCCCCAACCAAACCTTTTCCAAAAATGGCAATATTTATATTTTTTGAAACGCCAAAAATCTCCCCATGAATTACATTTACCGCCTTTTTTAAATCTGTTTTCTTAACAACCAAACATACGTTTTCACCTGTAACCGTATTGTTTATCAGAATTGGCGTAATATGGTTTTTGATTAGCGAGCTGTATGGCTGATTAAAGGAATGCAAACTTTGACCGATTATTGAAATTACCGAAACATTTTCGGTTACATATATTTGACTAACGTCTTTAGTTTGAAATTCGTCTTTAAATTCATTTTCAAGCACTGTCTTGGCTTTGTACCCGTTTTTTGAATCAACAATAAAACCAATACCACGTTCAGACGAGCCTTGGGAAATAACGCTTACGCTAATATTTTCTTTAGCCAAGGCTGTAAAAATTCTTCCGTCTACGCCAACTTTTCCCAATAAACCGCGCCCAATGAAGTTCACCAATGCAACATTTTCATCTACTGACAATGATTTAATACCTCCTCGTTCCGTTTCGGAACCAATTAATGTACCTGGATTTTCGGGGTCAAAGGTGTTTAATATCCGCAATGGAATATTTTTTTCAATCAAAGGAATAATGGTTTTGGCATGTAAAATATTCGCGCCAAAATTTGCCATTTCGTTAGCTTCCTGATAAGAAAGCTTTTCGATTTTTTTTGAATTTTCAACCAAATCGGGATTTGCAGTATAAATACCACTGACATGAGTATAATTTTGAAATTCCTCTGCATTTAAATAATTCGCAATAAGCGCAGCGGTATAGTTACTTCCATTTCTCCCTAAAGTAGTTGTTTCTCCATTTAAGTTTGATCCAATAAAGCCTGTAATTATTTGTATTGCCTCTCCATCATTTTTTCTAAAATGTTCCATTACATTTTCTTCGGAAACACTTTCAAAAGGTTGTGCTTTACCAAACTGGTTGTTGGTTTTTATTAAGGTACGGGAATCAACAAAATTAGCTTTAATACCGCGTTTATTTAACAGGTGAACAACCAACTTTGCTGATAAAATTTCACCTTGAGCCAGTACCTGGTCTTTCACCTTTTCGCTGTAATCCCCCAATAAATTTACACCCCTAAAAATTTCGTCGAGCAATTGAAATTCAGTAGCAAAACAGACCGTTTCATCAACTTCAAGCTGGTATTTTTTAAGTGCTGAAAACGCTTCTAAAAAAGGTAAATTATTTTTAGCTTTCTCTAAAATAGATTCCAAATGGTCGGTGGTTTTATCACGTGCCGAAACGACCACAGTAATTTGTTCACCATTTTTTATTTTGTTTGCAATAATATTTAAACTGCTGTCCAGTCCAATACCATTTGCCAATGATTTCCCTCCAAATTTTACGACTTTCATTTTATTTTTTTTAGAACTTTGATTAAAAATTGGTTCTATTATTTTTTCCAATTGTTGGTATTCCATTAAAAAGGCATCATGCCCATGAACTGAATTAATTTCATTATAGGTAACATTTGGATTTGTTAAGGCCAACTGCTTATGCGTTTCTCTGTTCTCTTCCGCAGTAAAAAACAAATCGGAATCCACGCCAACAATATGAATATTTGCATTAATTGTATCCAAAATAAATTCATTCCTGCCTTTTGTAACATCAATTGTCCTTAACAGCTGATTCATTAATTTATAGGCTGAAAGTTGAAAACGCTCCTGCAGTTTTTTACCGTGATGCAACAACCAGCTTTCGACATTGAATATCTCAAGCTCTTCATTTTTTGAACGCTGAAAACGTGCTTTAAAGGATTCGGGTGTTCTGTAACAAAGCATGGCATGCATACGCGCATCATGGACCGGATTGCAAGAATTCGATAAAAATTGTTCCTGAATCTGGCAATTGGCAATCAGCCAATCGGTCGATTTCCAATCAGTCGCTACAGCAATTAAATTTTTTGTTATCGTAGGGTTTATCACTGCCATTTCCCAGGCAATCCCACCACCTAAAGACCCTCCGACAAGGGCAAAAAGTTCCTTTATTTTTAAGGCTTCCAACCCTAATAAAAAGATTTTCGCGATGTCTCTTGCTACAAAATCCTTATAATTTTCAATAACAAAACCGTCATAGCCATTACCGGGAATGTTAAAAGCTAAAATTGTATATTTTTCGGTGTCTATTACTTTGTTTTCACCCACTAAATCGAGCCACCAACCATTTTTTCCAGCCACATCAGAATTTCCGGTTAAGGCATGATTGATCAATACAACAGGAGCCGAATACAATGCTTTTCCAAAAATTTGATAAGAAAGGTTAATTTCTTGAACCTCCTTCCCTTTTTCCGGAATATAATCAGCTATTGTTATGTGTTTTAATGGATTCATGATGCTATTTTAAACATTGCCGCAATCAAAATTTTTGATTTGGATAAAAATTGTAGCATTATTTAAGAAAGGCAGAAAATTACTGGAAGTATTTTCTTTTTGTTATCTATCCAAATTGGTAGAATTTAGCACCTTCTTTGCAAGGCAAAGGGTTGCTAAGGCTTCAACGGGTCTAATCCCTCTGCCTTTCTTAATAACACTTTTCAATACGTTTATGAACTGAAATGCAAATTAATGCATTAAATTTTTCTTAAACAATACTTTCTTTTAAATTTAACAAATTGCCATTTAAATTTTGCTGAATGCTTCCTTTAAATCCTGCTTTAAATCTGATATATCTTCAATACCAACAGAAAGCCTAATCAAATCTTTTGAAACCCCAGTTGCCAATTGTTCATCATCAGACAATTGCTGGTGTGTGGTGCTTGCCGGATGAATAATCAATGATTTGGTATCACCAATATTGGCCAAAAGAGAAAATAATTTTGTTTCATCAGCGACTGTTTTAGCTGCTTCAAATCCGCCTTTTAACCCAAAAGTCACTACGCCGCTTTGTCCTTCAGGCAAATATTTCTTTGCTAAATTATAGTATTTGCTTGATTTTAGTCCGGGATAATTTACCCAAGCCACTTCTTCCCTGCTTTCCAGCCATTCGGCTAATGCCAATGCATTTTCGCTGTGTTTTTTAATTCGAATTGGCAAAGTTTCCAATCCCTGAATAATTTGAAACGCATTGAACGGACTCAAAGCCGCACCATAATCGCGCAGACCTTCAATACGAACTTTGGCAATAAAAGCCGCATTTCCCAATGCTTCATGATAAACCAATCCATGATAACCTGCAGAAGGTTCGGTAAATTCAGGAAATTTTCCGCTGGTCCAGTCAAAATTTCCGGCATCAATAATAGCGCCACCAAGAGAAGTTCCATTTCCTGAAATATACTTGGTTAAAGAGTGAATCACGATATTGGCGCCGTGCGTTATTGGGTTCAACAAATAAGGTGTTGCCACCGTATTATCAACAATAAAAGGCACTTTAAAAGCTTTGGCTTCCGCAGAAATCGCTTTCAAATCCAAGATGTCCAGTTTAGGATTTCCCAAACTTTCCGCAAAGAAGACTCTGGTATTTTCGTTGGAGGCTTTGGTGAAATTTTCGGGATTCGAAGGATCGACAAACGTTGTGGTGATTCCCAATCTTGGTAAAGTAACTTTAAACAAATTAAAAGTTCCGCCGTATAAGCTGTTTGACGCCACAATATGGTCGCCCGCTTTCAGCAAAACCAATAAAGCCGTTGTAATTGCCGCAGTTCCG
>NZ_JBFFKM010000060.1:0-12351 GCF_041555395.1 Lutibacter sp.
TACGAATATTTATGTATTATTAATAATTTGCAATCATTTTATTAAAAAATAAAATAAAATACGCTGCGATATTTGAAGAATCTTCAACATTTTAGGTAGGCGTTAACTGAATTTGATGCTTATGACCCCATTAATTAGCGATAAATAATTGATAAATATGACTGATTTACAGAGCACTATGTGTTAAATGTCTCAAAAGTTACACTAAAAATTGTTATTGCATTATTTATCGATTTTTTATAAAGCTTTTTTTAAATAACAGCATTAAAGGGATTCTTTTTTATTGAACTGTTTTTACATAGATGCGACAGAACCTTTAAATCATGCTTTAGAGGAAATAAACCTAAAAATGAAAAATATTTCAGCAATAGCATTTGATACCCGTTTTAACAATTCATCTTATTTTTCGAAGTGTTTTCGAAAACTATTTGATCTTTTACCCTCGGTTTATATAAATTCCTAAAATTTGAGGTATTCAATATTGACTTAAAAGTTCACTTATTATACCCAAATGTGCTACCCCCCTACTCTTTTAAGTGTTATTTTTGGGAACACTACTAAACTAATAATTAACACTTAAAACTCAAAAACATGAAAATTGCAAAAGACAACATCGAAATAAAAATGGAGATTCCTGGAGCTATTATCCGTCAGAAAACTGATTTTGGCGATGCTACCGGAATAGGTAAGATCAGCGGTGAGTACTTTAGTTTTTCCGCTGGAGTTGACACAACAGCGCTGTTTATAGGACTTGAAGGAAATTTATGTCAGTGCCCACACTGGGGATACGTTTTGAACGGTCAAATTACGACCACCGACGCTGATGGCATCAAGGAGCGTGTAAATGCGAATGACCTGTTTTTTTGGCCTGCAGGGCATAATGTAAAAGTTGATACAGATGCAGAGATCATCATGTTCAGCCCTCAGAAGGCGCATACTCATGTTATCAATCATATGATTGATAAGGTTAAACAGTAAGCAAAATGCCAAAATTTATGAGAGTTGCACTTTTTGATCGGAAAATATTGTGCAAGCTTTCCTAGTTGCCTTATTTATGCTAAATGCTATTTAAAGTTTAGAAAAATAAGCCCATAACAGCCAATATAAGTAAGCTGGGTGAAAGTGATTTATTTAGGTTTTGTACCTTTAATAAAAATCTCAGAAGTCTGACAAGCAAATGGCTTCCAAATCCCAGCCAACTCATATTGGCGAGGCGTTGGAAAACATATTAGGCGGAGACTTCAACCTCAACAACAATAAGCAATATGCCTTTTTATTTTTTTCCTTGCTTTTTTTTAGCATTGTAACGGATTTATTAATTTATAAAAACACGCTATGAAATACAACCTTAAACGACACAAACTTTTAGGAGCGTTATCAAGACTTTTTTCAAAGAGAAAAATTAATGGAGGGAAATATGCAAATGATATTGGAATGACGTATGAAGAAATTGATACGTTCTTAAATGTTAAAACAGACGAAAGAGATTTAATTATTTCCGAGCTATTTAAATCAAAAGAAATTAGCGCTTTTAAATTAGACGGTAAGGGTAATGGGTGTATAATTAGTGACACTCTTGGAATAAGTAGTTTTGTTAATAAAAAATACCTAAAAGAAAACAATCATATTTTTATAAGATATTCAAAGATTGCGTCTGGATTTGGATTATTGATAATAGCTCTGCTGGCTTTTAATTTCAGTGTTTTAGAACCCAACAATTTAAAACTTGATAAAAAACAAAAAACTGAAGAATTAAAACAAGACTCCATACAATAACCAGGAGTGTAAATAAAAAAATAACCCCATTTTTCAGATTCATAAAATTGAACGATTAGCAATTAAAATTTACTAAATATATTTGTTTTTGCGTTTTCCATAATTCCTAAAAGTTTTGTGAGAAAAAAGACGGTGCCTTTTGTTAGACCTCAACGACTTTAGCCGATACTTGAATAGATTTTGGCTCGTTTATTCAGCTAATAAAACCATTGAAGAACTTTGTCTTATTTATCAATCCAGCTACGAACAAATCAATTTGCGCCATTAAACATCATAATCTTGAAGATTAGAAGTTTTTTAGCTATTTTTGAAACATGAGAACACAAACAGATATGACAAAAGAACAGAAAATAAAGTTACTAAAATTACAACAAGGCGAACTCAATGCCGTCTTAATTTATCAGCGTTTGGCTAAAATCACCAAACATAAAAAAGGGAAAGAAGTATTTTCTAAAATAGCTGCAGATGAAGGAAAACATGCTGCAATCCTAAGGTCATATACCAATGAGATATTAAAACCCAAAGGAACAAAAGCAAAACTTGTGGGATTTCTTTATCAACTATTGGGACATAATTTTGTAATCGGACTATTGGAGAAAGGAGAGTTGAAATCAATTGATTATTATAAGCCCTTAAAAGATGTATTTCCCAAGATTCAGCAAATTATTGACGATGAACTTCGTCATGCTGAAATGGCTAAATCCTTGTTAAAATAATGTTTACACGATTGAAATAAAATACTGCAGCACCACAACATATAAAAATAATGCGGGCAACTTAGGTCTTGTATCCCTGCCTCAATTTGTTAACTTTGGTAACATCCTTAAAAGAAAGTGCTGTTAAGTAAGCGCTACTTTTATAGCAACGTTAGCGGACATTGCAAAGCGATCATATAAATTGCATCAAGAAAATGAATAAATTAAATAAACAATTAGAAGAACTTGCGACCAAGATATCACAACAGGACATTGTTAGAATGGATGTTTCAAAATCAACTGTCGGCTGGCATATTGAGCATAGTTTGCTTACCATTAATTTCATAATTGAAGAAGTAAGAAAATCAAATCCGATAAATTATAAATGGCGTTTCAAACTTTCAAGAGTTCTTGTATTTGCCATGAAAAAAATACCCCGAGGACGTGCAAAAGTCCCCAAAGTTGTGGCTCCTATAAAATTTGATGAAAAGACTTTAATAGAACACCTGGAAATTACCAAATCAAAAATTCAAGATACAAAAACCATTAGTTCAAACAAGTATTTTAATCACCCATATTTTGGGAATTTAAAATTAGACAAGACCTTAAAGTTTCTTGAAATTCATACAAATCACCATTTAGAAATAATAAACGACATTGTAAATGGCAAGACATAAAATGACGTTGAATTGACAAAGCTTCCAGAAAACAATGAACCGCTAACAGTGGCATTAAGCGTTAAGGACTTAACTTATATTATAGAATAAAACATAATTAATTAAAACGATATAAATAAGTAGCCAAAACTTAAATAACAATAGATAAATAAAATAAAATCAATACTTTCACTATAAATTAAAAATAAAGAAACATGTTTAAAAAATTTACAATGGCAGACAAGCTCCTCTTTGTTGCGGCTTTATTATCGTTGATATTTGCCGAAGCACTCTATTTTCAAGGAAACAAAGCAGACGGAACTTTTATTGGACTATGGGTTCCTTCAATATTGGCATTTGGAATTTACCTAAAACTAATTAATAACACAAAAAATGATTGATTTAATACCATATTTCGCAGGTCTAATAACCCTGCTTTTTGGCTTCGGTTTTGCCTTAGCAATTAGAGAAGCAAACAAAATGAAATAGCTAATATTATTTATCTGCTACCAAAAGTACTTTGCATTAAATAAGTGAGTTTGTAGTTTGTGTAGTCGTAATTTGTGATTTAATTGTGTTGCAGACTTCAAAAATTTTAGTTTTGGACACTTTACAAATAAAACACCAAACTGCTAACAGCACCTAAAAGAAATTTGCGGTTCTGTGGTTTATTGAAATTTTGTACTTTGCAGCAAGTTGTGTGGTCGCAGAAAGTTTTGTATTTCGAAATCGCCAACTTCTTTTAGCTGCAAACCGTTATATTTATGAAATACTTAATTTATATGATCATTTTATTTTCTTCAATGACCTCAAAAGTAATTTTTGATTTTAACAAAAGTTCAGACGTCCAAGACTGGATAGTTGTAGATGATGTTGTCATGGGGGGCGAATCATCAGGCACTTTTAAATTAAATGATGATGGTTTTGGTGTTTTCGAAGGCAGCATATCACTGGATAACAATGGGGGGTTCTCTTCTGTACGTTATAGGTTCCAAAAAACAATGATAAAGGAATGCACGACCATTATTGTTAAACTTCGAGGTGATGGTAAAAAATATCAATTTAGGATAAAATCTAATTCCGGAGATTATTATTCCTACATAGCCCCATTTTTAACCTCAGGAGATTGGCAAGAAATAGAAATTCCCCTAAAAGATATGTATCCTTCGTTCAGGGGAAGAAGACTTGATCAACCCAATTTTTCCAAAGATTATATTGAAGAAATCACCTTTTTAATAGGAAACAAAAAAAAGGAAAATTTTAAACTCTTGATTGACAAAATAGTGTTAAAATAACACTTCGTAACGGAACAATTAAAAACTATTTACAACAAAAAATAAACGGCATTTAAACGGAAGTTTATTCAAGACGTTGAAAAACATTATTTAAAAACATAAAATAACCCATGAAGAAAGAAACACTTGAGCTCGAAGGACTGCAAAAGATCAAAACAGATTTCAAATATCTCATTTCCACATTTAAAGAAATGCTCCAATCACTAGGTGAAGATAATCTAGCAGCTATGATACCGTTGGAAAATATTCAGCCTTCTGCAAATCAAGGTGAGGTTCCAGATGAAAAACTAGCACAGGCAATCGGAATTTCCTTCGAACTACTTAATTTGGTGGAAGAAAACGCTGCTACTCAATTTCGCCGGAAAACAGAAACCCAGTTTGGATTAGAAAACATTCGTGGATCTTGGGGTGAAACTTTGAAATTATGGAAAACATCCGGGATTAAAGAGCAGGAAATTGCAGACTTATTACCTAAAATTAAAGTAATGCCGGTTCTGACCGCACATCCCACAGAGGCAAAACGGTTGACCGTATTAGATATTCACCGTGAACTTTACGTGCTGTTAGTAAAAAATGAAAACCCTCTTTGGTCAACCTCAGAACGAGCTACGATTACGCAAGAAATAAAAAGTTTATTAGAGCGATGGTGGCGTACAGGAGAGATTTACCTTCAAAAGCCAAGCTTGGCTGATGAACACAGTAACGTAATGCACTACTTTGTCAATGTATTTCCAGAAGCTCTGCGTTTAACAGATCAGCGTTTGTTTGATGCTTGGCAATACATGGGGTTTTCCTCCAAAAATCTTGAACGGCCAGAACAGTATCCCAACATAGAATTTGGAAACTGGGTTGGAGGAGATAGGGACGGACATCCTTATGTAACACCAGAATTTACAGCCTCTACCCTGAAGATACAGCGGCGCGCGGCATTAAAAATTATGAGGAAGGAACTGGTTCAATTGGCTGAGAAACTCAGTTTTTCGGAGTACTTAAATAAAATTCCATCAAAGTTCTTCGATGAATTAAAGGCTAGGGCCGAAATATTGGGTGCAGCTGGTCAGAGGGCCTTAGAACGCAATCCTTCCGAGCCTTTACGACAGTTCATCAATTTATTGGTTGTTCAATTGGACAACACCATGGCCGAATGTTATGACCTTGGTGAAAAAAGCCATTTTCGGCGACCGGAGAATTTAGCGGCGGAATTAAAAAAACTCAGGGATGTTCTCATCCACTTAGGGGCAAATCAAATAGCCAAAGAATGCCTATTTCCCATTGAGCGGTCCCTAGGCTGCTTTGGTTTCCATTTAGCAAAGCTGGACATTAGGCAGAACAGTGAATATCATGAAAAAGCCATTAGCCAGATACTCCAAGCCTCGGGCTTTGCGGATGCTGACTATTCAAATTGGAATGAGAAAAAAAGATTGTCCTTCATTAATCAAGAATTGGTAAGTAACCGCCCTTTCCTTGTAGCAGGAACTTCATGTGGACCAGAAGCAAACAATGTGTTAGGGTATTTTAAAGAAGTAAAAGATTATGTGGATCTATACGGAGCGGATGGAATTGGTTCTGTAATAGTTAGCATGACTCGTAGTTTAAGTGACCTACTTCTTGTTTTTCTATTCTTGCGTGAGGTTGGCCTGAAAGATGCTAATCTCCCTGTGGTGCCACTATTGGAAACCATTGATGATCTAGTAGCCGGACCCAACATATTGGAAGCATTTTTGACCCACCCCACTGTTCAAGAAATGCGAAAGGGTGAAAAATCATTTGTACAGGGTGTCATGCTGGGCTATAGCGACAGCAACAAAGATGGCGGAATATTAACCAGTAGATGGACTATATATAAGGCAGAGGAAAAACTCACGGAAGTAAGTAATAGACTCGGGATCCAACTTCGTTTTTTCCATGGGCGTGGCGGAACCATAAGCAGAGGCGGCGGAAAAATCCATCGCTTTTTGGAAAGCATGCCACCCGGTTCGATGAGTGGACAAATCAAAATGACCGTACAGGGTGAGACCATTGCCAATCAATTCGCCAATCGTCTAAACGCCTGTTATAATCTGGAAATGATGATTTCCGGTACAGCCAGGCAGGCGATGTTATCAGTGGACAAAAGTAAAAACCAAAAATTGTATGACATCATGGACCGCCTTGTAGGATTGTCCCGTAGTAATTACAGGCAATTGTTGGACCACCCAAAGTTTATAGAATTCTACAGCCAGGCCACCCCTATAGATGTATTGGAACAAAGCAAGATTGGTTCCAGGCCAGCACGTAGAACCGGTCAGAGGTCACTCAATGATCTGCGCGCCATACCATGGGTGTTCAGTTGGAACCAAGCAAGATTTAACCTTAGTGGATGGTTTGGAACTGGTGCCGCTCTCGGCAAGTTTCAAGAACAGTACCCTGAGGATTTTGAGCACTTAAAAACTGCTGCACAAGCATGGCCTTTCCTAAAATATAGCCTGATTGAAATCGAAACAAATCTTTTGAATTCGGATACCGAAATCATGAAAGTATTTGCTGATTTGGTGCAAGACCCTACCATCAAAATCGAGCTAATGGAACTTATTTTGACTGATTATGTTTTGTGCTTAAAACAGATTGAAAATTTGATGGGTGA
Source organism: Lutibacter sp. (assembly GCF_041555395.1). GTDB lineage: Bacteria > Bacteroidota > Bacteroidia > Flavobacteriales > Flavobacteriaceae > Lutibacter. The sequence continues at coordinate 7,046 of NZ_JBFFKM010000060.1, forward strand.
CTCATTAGAAAAACGTAGAATCTCTAGACTGGAAAACAACAAACTTAGAAAAGAGGCATTAAAAATATTGCATGTGATTCAAATACAATCGCTTGAAAAATGGCGCAAGTCCCGAGAAAGTAACTCGCAGGGGGACAGTCAATTGTTGTTAATGCTTTTGTTATTAGTTAATGCGTTGTCTGGTGGCTTAAAAGGTACTGGTTAAGAAACTAAGAGGCAAAATTCTTGTATCAATTTGAGATAAAACTATCTAAATAAAGTTGAAATCATAATGAAAAGGTTTTATAGGGTATGATTCATTAGTTGAATAAAATAAAAAACATAATTTTAAACATCGGGAAATTGCGTTTTCAAATTCGCAACTTTTCATGCGCTAAACCATTGTGATCATAAAAATTTAATAAAATTTCAGATTTGGATATACTTAAAAATTACTCAAGCCAAACAATTAAGCTTAGACCTGATTATGAGGGTGAAGTTACTGCAACGCTGATTGCTTCAAAATTCAATATTGGGAATAACATTGGTTATCGGCGCATGGAATTATCCCTATCAACTTTTATTGGTTCCTGCAATATCATCAATTGCGGCAAAGCACCTAACGCCTGTTACGCTTGAGCTTGGCGGAGGCGCTGTAAATGATAAGGTCATGCATTTATCAAACAGCAATCTTCCTTTCGGCGGTGTTGGATTAAGCGGAACGGGAAGCTATCATGGAAAATCTGGCTTCGATACATTTTCTCATTACAAAAGCATCTTAGATAAACCATTTTGGTTAGAACCAAATATTAAATATTCGCCATACTCCATGAAAAAATTGAAAATAATCAAATGGCCTTTAAAGTAAATTACGAATCCCTGACAGCAACATACATACTTATATGTATGCTTTTATATTTTAAAGAATATTAATATGTATTCTTTTATTTGTATTTTTATACATATTTGTATACTTTTGTTTTAATATTTATACTTATATGTATAAAAAACCATTAACTCATGAGAAACAAAAACAAACTACTTATAGAACAACTGGATCAAAAACTCGCTGAATTTAAAGATGCCGGAATGGTCATGGTACCACAAAAAGGGTGGATAAATACTATTAGAACTACGCTTAATATGACAAGGGACCAATTAGGGACCAAACTTGGATTAACAAAAGGAGCAGTACAAAAAATTGAAGAACGTGAAGCTACAGGGCAAATAACCATCAATAAATTAAGGCATGTTGGTGATGCGTTGGCTATGCAATTTGTCTATGGTTTTGTTCCAAAAGATGGGTCTATTGACAATCTAATCAATTCGAAAGCTGATAATCTGGCTCGAAAAATTGTCTTAAGGACGAATCAAAACATGAAATTAGAGGGCCAAGGAATCAGTGATCAAAAAATTAACGATTCAATAACAGACTTGGCAAATGAAATAAAAAGAGAAATGAGAAAGTCATTATGGGATTAGATCTAAAATATGAAGACGGACAAACACCTTTAGATGACGACGAAAAAAAAGGTTTAAAGATAAATTCAATAACTACACAAAAAGAATTGGATGAATTTGAGCAATTAAACATAGAAAAGACAGTTGAATGGACCATCCACTCCAATTTAAAACCAGAAAAAATATTGACAGAAAAATTTATAAAAGATTTACATAAGAAAATGTATGGTGGTGTTTGGAAATGGGCTGGTGAATTTCGAAAATCTGAAAAAAACATTGGAATTAAATGGACACAAATTGGCGTAGAATTAAAGAACCTTATTGATGACACAAAGTATTGGATAGAAAACAAAACGTATTCACCCGAAGAAATCGCTATTAGGTTTAAGCATAGGATTGTGGCAATTCACTGCTTTCCAAATGGAAATGGAAGACATTCAAGAATGATGGCTGATATCATTATGGAATCAATTTTTGGTAAAGAAATTTTTACCTGGCATGAATCAAATATGGTCAAAGCAGACGAAACAAGGAAAAATTACATTAAAGCATTAAGAGAAGCTGACAATGGAAATATAAATCCTCTAATTGAATTTGCCCGAAATTAAAAAACTAAAGCCAGCACCACATATAATTTATGCTTACTTTTAAACTAAATGCAAACCGAAAACTGTAGTTGGAGTGCTGCCCATATTATAGTGCTTTTAACAAATGAATAAATGAATTACAATAACCTAAAAATAACAACCCAGCAAGCAGAAAACATCCTTTCCGAGTTTTATAATATAAAAGGAGTGGCATCTCAACTTCCAGGTGAAATAGATTTTAATTTTAGAATTAAAGTTGCACATGGAGAAGGCTATATTTTGAAAATCTCCCGCCCCCATGAAAATGAAAACTATCTTGATTTTCAACAAAAATTATTACAGTTTGTTGAAGGGAATACATTAAATCTTCTCGTTCCAAAAGTATTAAATAATATAAGCGGAAAATCAATTTCTGAATTTACAGATGAATTTGGAACGTTAAGAAAAGTACGCTTATTAACTTGGATTTCAGGAAGAATTTGGACTCATGTAAATCCACAATTGGACGATTTACGTTTTAGTTTAGGTGAACAATGTGGATTGTTAACCAACACTTTACAAGGATTTGACAACAAAGAATCCCATCGGGAATTTGTTTGGGATATTGCCCAATCGCTTTGGACAAAAGAACATCTTCATTTATTTAATGAAAAAGAAAAAGAAATCATTGCTTTTTTTCAAAACAGCTTTGAAAATTCACAAATTTCCTATTCAAAACTTAGAAAAGCAGTTGTACATAATGATGCAAATGAAAATAATATCATTGTTGCATGGGATTTAATAAACCCAAAAGTAAAGGCAATTATTGATTATGGCGATGCTGTTCACACGCAGATTATTAATGATTTGGCTGTTGTTTGTGCCTATGCAATGATGCAGCACAATGAACCCTTAGATGCGGCTTTGCCAATTATTAAAGGATATCACTCCAAATTCCCGTTACTGGAAAATGAATTGGTTCATTTGTACCATGCAATAGCCATGCGTTTGGTGATTTCGGTAACAAAATCGGCCATTAATAAAGTTAAAGAACCTAACAATAAATACTTACAAATAAGCGAAAAACCTGCTTGGGAAGTGCTTAAAAAATGGCATTTAATTTCTTTCGATTTTGCACATTATAGTTTTAGAAATACTTGTGGTTTTGCTGCACATCCGAATGAAGTTAAATTCAAAAATTGGTCGGCTAAAAATAATTTCAGCCTTATGGAATTATTTCCTGCCATTCAAAAAAATGAAGTTCAACCATTAGATTTAAGTGTCTCAAGCAAATGGATTGGCCATCAGGAAGCGTTTAACGATTTAGATTTGTTTGACTATAAAATCAATAAATTGCAATCTGAAAATCCTTCAAAAATTATTGCAGGCGGCTATTTAGAACCTCGTCCATTATATACTTCAACTGCTTTTGACAAAATTGGAAATAGCGGTAGAGAAAGCAGAACCATTCACTTAGGAACCGATTTTTGGCTTCCAAATAAGACCCCCGTTCACGCATTATTTGATGGTGAAGTGGTGGTTTCTTATAATAATGCCGGAAATAAATTATATGGCGGACTCCTTATTTTAAAACATAAAATTGAAGATTTCAACTATTATACTTTATATGGACATTTAAGTATTGACAGTGTTTCAACTAAAAATATTGGCGCTCAAATTAAAAAAGGTGATTGCATTGGCTATTTAGGAAATAAAGAAGAAAATGGCTGTTGGGTTCCTCATTTACATTTTCAGGTCATGTTATCGTTGTTAAATTATAAAATTGATTTTCCTGGTGTCGCATTTTACAATCAAATTGATGTATGGAAAAGTATTTGTCCAAATCCAAATCTGCTTTTTAATTCAAATGGACTTAAACAAGCCGAAACCATTTCAAATGATGAATTGATTGCTTTTAGAAAACAGCATTTAGGAAAAAGTTTGAGTTTGCAATACAACCAACCTATTAAAATGGTGAGAGGTCTTGGTCAATATTTAATGGATCAATACGGAAGAAAATATTTAGATACCGTTAATAACGTAGCCCATGTAGGCCACGAAAATTACAAAGTTGTAAAAGCCGGTCAGGAACAAATGGCTTTAATTAATACCAATTCTCGTTACCTGCACGAAAATATTAATGAACTTGCCAAAGAATTACTAGAAACCTTACCGCCAGAATTAAATGTATTGCATTTTGTAAATTCCGGAAGTGAAGCTAACGAATTGGCTATCAGAATGGTAAAAGCGGTAACTTGTGAGCGAGATATTATAGCTTCTGAAGTAGGCTACCACGGAAACACCAATATGTGTATTGCTATAAGTTCCTATAAATTTGATGGAAAAGGGGGAAAAGGAGCTCCTGAACACACGCACATATTTCCGCTGCCTGATTCATTTAGAGGAAAATACAGAGGCGAAAATTCCGGTGAAAAATATGCAGCTGAAGTAAAAAAACAAATTAAAAAGATACAAGATAAAGGCAGCAATGTTGGTGGTTTTATTATTGAACCAATTATTAGTTGTGGGGGTCAAATAGAACTACCTAAAGGATTTTTAGCAAAGTCATACGAGATGGTAAGAGCTGCTGGCGGGTTGTGTATTTCAGACGAAGTTCAAACAGGTTGTGGCAGAATGGGAAAAACATTTTGGGGTTTTCAACTACACCATGTTGTTCCCGATATCGTGACCATTGGAAAACCTTTAGGAAACGGTCATCCGTTAGCTGCCGTAGCTTGTACTCGAGAAGTAGCTGATAAATTTGCAAATGGAATGGAGTATTTTAACACATTTGGAGGCAATCCTGTTTCTTGTGCCATTGGCGTGGAAGTATTGAAAACAGTGAAACGAGAACGATTGCAGGAACATGCATTACAAATAGGTGAATTTCTAATAGATGCATTAAATAAACTAGCCATAGAATTTCCAATTATTGGAGATGTTCGTGGACAAGGATTGTTTTTAGGAATTGAATTGGTGGATAGCGACATGAATCCATTAGAGGCTCAAGCAGCCTATTTAGCGAACCGAATGAAAGATCACGGAATTTTAATGAGTATTGATGGACCAGACCATAACGTCTTAAAAATTAAACCGCCTATTATTTTTTCAAAAGAAAATGCTGAAGAACTGATTTATTATTTGAAAAAAATATTTTCGGAAGATTTTATGAATTCTTATAAACGAACTTAATTCTGAAAACAGGAGGCGTTCAAGCATTTTCGATATCAAAGGCAAATAATTCAATTAATTTAGGCATAAAAAAAACGGTTTAGAAAAACTAAACCATTGTTTTTAAAA
>NZ_JBFFKM010000061.1:0-12088 GCF_041555395.1 Lutibacter sp.
ATTGCTTTGCGGCAATAATTCGTTTTGCAATAAATAACTCGTAATTCAAATTGATCTATGATTTCTAAACGGTTCAAAAATACATATTTCTTCCCGGTTTTTCTGATGTTTTTTTGTTTGATTTCCTGTTCCGCAAAAAACCAGATGTCCGTTATCAATCAGAAGGCAGACAGCATTACCTCTTCCCTATCGAATGAAATTGTGGCTGGCGCGAACAATTTAGAGGCCTATTTACCATTATTAAAAGGTAAAACCATTGCAATCGTAGCCAATCAGACCAGTGTTATTTTCAAAAAGAATGGTTATACCCATTTGGTGGATTCCCTGCTTGCTTTGGACATGAACATCATAAAAGTATTTTCTCCCGAGCATGGATTTCGGGGCGATGTGGATGCCGGCGAAACGGTGACAGATGGCTTTGATGCAAAAACAGGGTTGCCCATTGTATCCCTTTACGGCAAAAACAAAAAACCGACCGATATACAATTAATAGGAATAGACATTGTTGTTTTTGACATTCAGGATGTCGGGGTTCGATTTTACACCTATATATCTACCCTGCATTATGTCATGGAAGCCTGCGCGGAAAATGGCATTCCGCTGATTGTGCTGGACCGGCCGAATCCGAACGGCCATTATATTGACGGGCCAACACTGGAAACGGAACATACCAGTTTTGTGGGCATGCATCCGGTTCCATTGGTTTATGGGATGAGCATTGGCGAATATGCACAAATGATTAACGGCGAACATTGGCTTAAAAATAAGGTTACTTGTGCATTGAAGGTGATTCCTTTAAAGAACTATATGCACCAAAGTGACTACCACCTTCTTATTAAACCTTCACCCAACCTGCCAAACGACAAAGCAATCAATTTATATCCGAGTCTGGGTTTTTTTGAAGGCACCATCATCAATGCCGGAAGGGGAACCGAAAATCAGTTTCAGCAATACGGTGCCCCGTTTTTTCCGAAAACCAGGTTTACTTATACGCCACAGCCCAATGCTGGTGCGAAATTTCCAAAACACCTGGGCAAGCTTTGTTACGGCATCAATTTAAAAAATACAGAAAAATTAAGTACCGTTCACATTGCATGGCTTCTTGATGCCTATGCAAAAACGCCCAAAACAGAAGCCTTTTTCGGACCGACCTTTACGGCTCATGCCGGAACCCCTGAACTGGAAGCCCAAATTAAAAATGGCCAGACTGCCAAAGAGATTCATGATTCGTGGCAGCCTAAAATTGAAGCGTTTAAAAAGATCCGAAAAAAATATTTGTTGTATGAGTAGGGTTGTTGGGTGGATGATGAGGGAGAAGGGATGGAATGTATATATTGTAATCAAAACTATTTTCTTTCTTTAGGGTTGATGTAAAAGAAAAAAAAGATAAGCTTAAGCAGTTATATAACTTTTAATATAAAATAAGTGTCGGGAAGCCTAATTTACCTTTCTTTTACTTTTTTCCATCGCTGAAAAAAGTAACAAAAAAATCTAGTCTGATGATCTTTTTCTGTAAAATTGATTGAAAATTTTTAATCCTCAGCATCCAGACCGCTTTGGGTGTTTTAAGTTCTTCGCTTTTAGCTCAGTTGAGCGTTTATCATAAGCTCTTTGGATTGCACTTTCAGCCAACGCTAAAAATTTCAATATTTTACAACGAAAAAAATCATAGGACAGTTTTCTTTGTTTTATTTTAAGGAAGATGATTCAACACCTCATAATCAACAAAAATCAGAAATTTAATTATGATTTAAGGGCAGTTCTAAATCGCGTTTTCATGAACTTAATGGCTTTTTACGCTTTTTTTTGCTTTTTCAGACTCCAAACAGCGCCTTAAAAAGGATCATTTTGACGTTTATTTTACTTTTTTTGTCTGATTTTAACAACAAATGGTAATTTTTTAACAACAAATGGATAAAATTTTCACGATCAAAAACCCATTAAAATAAGACAAAATGACATATTTTATAAACAAACGGTATGTTTTTAACAACAAATGGTAAATTTTTTATGTTTTTTATTTGGATTATCATTTTTTATTTCTACATTTACAGTGTAATAAAAATTTATAACCAGTAAATTTTAAAAGCAATTAAAAACCAAAACCCCGAAAGATAAATTATAACAAAAAGTATTAACCCCAAAACCAAAAAAAATAAATCAACCCCAATACGCTTAAAAATACCCTAACCCTAACCCCAAAAAAAATGAAAACCTTTGCCCCAAAATTATTCGCATTACTTTTTTTATCTACCATTTTATTTTCCTGCGCTAAAGAAGAAGACGGAGTTTACTTCAACAGTGAAGTTGTTAGCGCTAAGGTTGTTTATTCCCCTATGGAATCAGAAATTATCAGTCTGGTAAACGCGCACAGAACAAGCTTAGGCTTGAATGCATTAAGTACGTTAAACTTAGTTTCAGGCGTGGCAGACGGTCACACTAATTATATGATTGGTGCTGGTATAATAAGTCACGATAATTTTGCAGAAAGAGCCCAAACCTTAATGTCTGAAGCAGGTGCAAAAACTGTTGGCGAAAATGTTGGCTACGGCTACAGTACCGCTGCAGGTGTTGTAAATGCCTGGATTGCGAGTGACGGACACCGAAAAATTATGGAAAATCCTGACTATACCCACTTCGGTATCTCAACGGATTCAAATGCAGAAAACAGAAATTACTTTACCAATATTTTCATAAAAAAGTAATTTAAAAATATAAACAATCCCCACACTAAACGGAAGTTAATTTTTTAATCTCTAAATTAAATCAAATGAAAGTAACCTCTTTAAAACAAACAGACAGAGCCCCTTATTTAAAAGTAGTGAACAACAGTATGGGCAAAAAGATCAATTCCAGTGAAAAAATTAACAGGATTTACATCAACACTTTAATGCCTTGTTTCAATTATGTTAACCAGGCGGGAGAAGTTGTGAGCCCGGAAAAATGTATTTTACTTTAGTATTTTAACCTAAATAAGCGCGTTGTCCCCACAACGGTTTGGTTGTCCCCACAACGGTTTTATTATTAAAAGAACAAAAAATTCAGTTAAATTTAAATAAATAAGTTGTCCCCACAACGGTTTTATAATCAAGAAATTAAAATTTAAAATTCCCTTTTTAGTACACACATAAAAATTGTTGTTGAACAACAGTTTCAAAATTTAGATTTAGGAGATCCTTAGGATCCAAAACCCATCAAAGCACCGCATTTTTAGCGCTGTCTTAAAAAACTGGGGAGCCTACTAAGATACCGATTGTAAGGGGTTACAAGCGATATTACTGGCTTCCCTTTCTTCATTTAAAGGGCCCCTAGAATTGTTAAGTGTAAAGGAGAAAGTGAGAAGTGTGCTTCGCTTTGCTCAGAGTGAACAGAAAAGATAACCGTTAATAGACAGCAGTTCACTGTTCAAAATTTCATAATTAAACAGCCTTTTAAAGCGGTAATTTCCTTTTCAATTCTTCAACAATATTGTAGACGGCCGGACAAACCTCTGTATTTTTTAAGGTTAAACTGGTGAGTTGGATAAATTTTCGACGGTTGGTATGCGGATATTCATTGCAGGCTTTTGGGCGAACATCATAAATGGTACACATGTTATCATTTAAATCCAGAAATGAACAAGGCGCTGTTATTAACACGTAAAAATCGTCTTTATCACGTTCTAAATACTGGGAGATAAACATCGCTTCTTTTATTCGTAAATACTTGGAAATACGCGAAATATCCTTCTCCGTAAAAATAGGACTTGTTGTTTTACAGCAATTCCCGCAGGTTAAGCAATCTGTTTTTTTAAACTCTTTGTTGTGCAGTTCCTGCATCACCACATCCAGGTTTTTAGGCGTGCGCTTTTTCATCTTTTCAAAATACTTTTTGGTCTCCAGGTATTTTTCTTTCGCTAAACCGGGTAATTCTTTTAAAAACGCTTCCATTGATTTAATTTATTGGCAAAAATACAATTTAAACTTTTAAAAATTATCGTACTTTTGCTCCTTAACAGATTTCAGCAAAAAAAGATGCAAAACAGTTTAGAGAAAGCCATTAAAAAAGGGTTCAAAGAAATTTATGATGTCGCTGTGGATTCCGTCGAATTTCAGGCAACCAATAAAGATTTTGAAGGTGATATTACCGTTGTTGTTTTTGCATTTTTACGTTATATTAAAGGAAATCCTGTTGAAATTGGCACAAAAATAGGCGCCTATCTAAAAGAAAACGTACCTGAAGTAAAAGATTTCAATGTGGTGAAAGGCTTTTTGAATCTGGTGATTTCGGATGATTTCTTTTTAGCTTCCTTCAAGGAAATTTATGCCACCCAAAACTACGGATTTGTATCACCCAATCCGGCCGAAAAAGCCGTGATGGTTGAATATTCTTCGCCAAACACGAATAAACCGCTTCATTTAGGGCATATCCGAAATAATTTATTGGGATATTCAGTGGCCGAAATTATAAAAGCTTCAGGTAAAAAAGTATACAAAACACAAATCATCAACGACCGTGGCATTCATATTTGTAAAAGTATGCTGGCATGGCAACGTTTTGGAAATGGAGAAACGCCGGAAAGCACCGGTTTAAAAGGTGACAAACTGGTAGGAAACTACTATGTGGCCTTCGATAAAGCCTATAAAGAAGAAATTGCCCAATTAATTTCAACAGGAAAAACGGAAGAAGAAGCCAAAAAACAGGCGCCTATTTTGTTGGAAGCACAAGAAATGCTACTTAAATGGGAAGCCGGAGATGCAGAAGTCGTTTCGCTTTGGAAAACCATGAACTCATGGGTTTATGAGGGCTTCAACAAAACATATGAGACATTGGGTGTTGATTTTGATAAAAATTATTACGAAAGTACCACCTATTTATTAGGAAAAGACGTCGTAACGGACGGACTCAAAAAGGATGTTTTCTATAAAAAAGAAGACGGCTCGGTATGGATTGATTTAACCGCCGACGGCCTGGATGAAAAAATTGTTTTGCGATCAGACGGCACTGCGGTGTATATGACACAAGATATAGGAACCGCTATAGAACGTTTTAAAGATTTTGATTTAAGCGAACTGGTATATACTGTTGGAAATGAACAGGATTACCATTTTAAAGTACTGTTCCTGATTCTTGAAAAACTGGGTTTTGAATGGGCAAAAAACTTACACCATTTGTCGTATGGCATGGTGGATTTGCCAAGCGGAAAAATGAAATCACGCGAAGGAACCGTTGTGGATGCCGATGATTTAATGGTTGAAATGGTGGACACCGCAAGAAATATTTCACAGGAATTGGGAAAACTGGAAGGTTATTCCAGTACCGAGAAAGCAGAATTATACAAAATCATTGGTTTGGGAGCGCTGAAATATTATATTTTAAAAGTTGATCCCAAAAAACGAATTTTATTCGATCCGGAAGAATCTGTCGATTTTAACGGAAACACTGGTCCGTTTATACAATACACCTATGCACGAATTCAATCCATTATCAGAAAAGCCGATTTTGATTTTTCAGGAGAAATATCAACCGTTACTTTGCATGAAAAAGAACGTCAATTGATTAAACAAATTCAGCAGTTTCCTGAAATCATTCAGAATGCGGCAAAAAACCATAGTCCGGCCCTACTCGCAAATTACACTTACGATTTGGTAAAGGAATACAATTCGTTGTACCAAAGTTTGCCTATTTTAGGCTCTGAAAATGAAAATGAAAAAATATTAAGGACACAGCTTTCAGCAAAAGTCGGGGAAATTATCAAATCCGCGTTTAAGTTATTGGGGATTGCCGTTCCTGAACGGATGTAGCCCCTAACCACCAAAGAGCCCCCTAACCCCCAAAGGGGGAATTAATGTTGGAAACTTTGAAAGTTTAAAGTTGAGAATAAAGAATTGAGAGAAAAGATTAAACAGTTACACAAATAAACGAATAAACGAATAGATATGAAATACGACATCATTATTTTAGGAAGTGGTCCGGGAGGCTACGTTACGGCAATCAGAGCATCACAACTTGGTTTTAAAGTTGCTATTATAGAAAAAGAAAATTTAGGCGGCATTTGTTTAAACTGGGGATGTATACCAACCAAAGCTTTGTTAAAAAGCGCCCAGGTTTATGAGTATTTAAAACATGTGGAGGAGTACGGCCTAAAAGCCGAGTCCATCGACAAAGATTTTGTCGCAGTGATTAAACGCAGCAGAAATGTGGCTGACGGCATGAGCAAAGGCGTTCAGTTTTTGATGAAAAAAAATAAAATTGACGTTATTGATGGTTTTGGAAAATTAAAAACAGGCAAAAAACTGGATGTGACCGATTCCGAAGGAAAAGTGACCGAGTACAGCGCAGACCATATCATTATTGCCACAGGTGCACGTTCCCGTGAATTGCCAAGCTTACCGCAAGACGGAAAAAAAGTGATTGGCTATCGCGAAGCCATGACCTTGCCTGCGCAACCTAAAAAAATGATTGTGGTAGGTTCAGGCGCTATTGGCGTTGAGTTTGCCCATTTTTATCATGCCATGGGCACGGAAGTGACCATCGTAGAATTTTTACCAAACTTAGTACCCTTGGAAGATATCGACGTTTCAAAACAATTTGAACGTTCCTTTAAAAAATCGGGTATTAAAGTCATGACCAGTTCATCTGTTGAATCTGTGGATACTTCAGGAGATGGCGTTAAAGCCGTGGTTAAAACCAAAAAAGGCGAAGAAATATTAGAAGCTGACATTGTACTTTCAGCCGTAGGCATTAAATCGAATATAGAAAATATCGGATTGGAAGAAGTTGGTATTGTAACCGACCGGGATAAAATAATTGTAAATGATTTTTACCAAACCAACATTCCGGGCTATTACGCCATTGGCGATGTTGTTCCGGGTCCTGCCCTGGCTCATGTTGCTTCTGCGGAAGGCATTACCTGTGTAGAGAAAATTGCAGGTTTGCACACCGAAGCTATAGATTACGGAAACATTCCAGGCTGTACCTATGCAACGCCTGAAATTGCCAGCGTTGGATTTACAGAAGCACAGGCATTGGAAAAAGGCTATGAATTGAAAATTGGAAAATTTCCTTTTTCAGCCTCAGGAAAAGCAAAAGCCGCCGGAACGCCTGACGGGTTCGTAAAAGTAATTTTCGATGCAAAATACGGCGAATGGTTAGGCTGCCATATGATTGGCGCCGGCGTTACCGATATGATTGCCGAAGCTGTTTTGGGAAGAAAATTAGAAACTACAGGGCACGAGGTTTTAAAAACCATTCATCCGCACCCAACCATGAGTGAGGCGGTTATGGAAGCTGTTGCTGATGCTTACGGTGAAGTGATTCACTTGTAGGGTTGGTTGATGCTTGTTGGTTGGTTGTTAGTTATTTGGTTAAACAGTTAAACGATTAAACGGTTAAACGGTTATTGGCTCATTTCATTTTCCTTTAAATTTTATTATATTTGCTGGAATCGTCAATTATTTAGAAATATTAATTACTATGAAAGTATTAAAACTCATTTTATTTTTTATTTTGGCTATTTCTATTTCCTGTAAGGAAGAAAAACCAAAACCAAGCATTGAAAAAAGCGCTATTTCAAAGAATGTCAAGCATTATATTTGTACCAATAAGTGCGAAAACAGCGGCAGCGATGTGCAAGGCGTATGTCCGACCTGTGAAAAACCTTACATTCACAATCAAGCCTTTCACAATGATGATTTGATGAAAAACGGACCGTTGAATGTTCCTAAATACAACGGAACTCCGGCAAAAAACGCGCCATCACAGCCCTCTCCGGCACAAAATGCCACAGGAATTTACCATTACACTTGTAACAATGGCCACCCCGGAGGCTCGGGTACCGCATCAAATTGTGTTACCTGCGGAGCCCTTTTGACACATAACCAGGCTTATCATACTAATTAATAAATCGAAAAAATACACTATGGCATTTTCATTCTCAAACCTCTTCAAGCCTCAAAAAGTTCAAAATATTCCAGACCTCATTTCTGAAATTGATTTTAAAGGCGGAACAAAATATGGTAAAAACAGCACCAATACTGTGTATTTGGATATTGAAGAATTGGGTGGATTTCCTTTTATTAAAACGATTATCATCGGTGATTTTTCAACAAAAATAAAACGCAAAGGATGCACGCTTACTTTTATTTTTGAAAATGATTCCTTAATACTGAGTTCGGACAATACGGATGTTGAATTCAATCAAATAAAAAACACGATAGCCTATTATTCTGAAATTGATTTTGAATTGACCGAAGAAGAAGCAGAAAAAATAAGAAATGAAAAGGTTGTTGAACTGCAATATACTTTTAAAGATAAAGTTCTTGCCTTTGACCCAATTCCTACTCAAATTCAATAACCGTAAATTCAAATTTCAGCGGATCTGTGCTTTTTAGCAACAGGGGGATTAAATTTTCTCCCAATGCAAGATAAAACTCAGCAAAATTTTGGCTGCGTTCCTGCAGACTTTGGTTTGGAAACAACTCATTTTGCAAGTCCGAGATTCGTTGCGACACCTCCGAAAATTTTCGCTTTTGGGCTTTTAGCAACCGTTTTTCAAGATGATCCAACCCGTTTAACTGTTTTTTCTCCTGCGCATTTACCGCACCCAAAAAAGTAAGGTCTGTTCTCTTAGCGAGCTCTTTTAAATCGATAAATTGTTGTTTCAGGTGTTCTTTTTGTTTAGAAAAATCAATTTTCACTTCAGAAAGTTCTTTAACAGCATCTGCAATCAACGATTCCTGTTTTTTGAAAATTTCAGGGACCGAAATATTTAATTTATTCAGTTTGACTATCTGTTTTTTCGTGGCCAGCAACACGGAATTTCGCAACACCAAAATTGGAAATGTTATATTTACCGCTTTGAATCCATTTTTTAGCTGAAACCAATACGCCAGCTCCCCGCCTCCACCAATATACGCAAGGTTCGGCAACACAATTTCCTGGTAAAGCGGTCGTAAAATTACATTTGGACTGAACCGTTCAGGATGTTCCCGTACTTCTTTCAAAATTTCATCTTCCGAAAAAGTAAGATCGGTATTGTTGACTATAAAAATATTATTTTCAACTATAATGCGCTCTCTAACAGCTCCTTTTAGATAAAACAAGTTAATTTCCCTTGGATTTACCTGAATATTATAATCAGCTCCCAATCTTTTATTTGTTTCAGAAACCTGCTTAAAAGAAGTGTTCTGAAGCAATTCCTCTTTCACAAAGGGCGCCAATTGTTTCTTCAACAGCGCGTCATCTCCATCAATAATCACCAATCCGTATTCACCGAAAAGTTCATTGACCAAATAGCGCATGGCATCCGTCAGGTAGTCGTTTTTTAAATAGGCATTTTTGAACAGCTCCCGCAACGTATCGGCATTGTGGGAAGGTCCCAAAAGCGATGAAAATTCCTTATAAACCGCATCAAATCCATCATTTTTTAATCGGCCCACTGCGCCGCTGCTTTCCCTGTTCCAGCTTACTTTAGTATTGTTAACCTTGAAATACTGTATTTCCTCAAAATCGTGGTCCTCAGTTGCCATCCAGTAAACCGGCACAAAATTTTGCTTCGGAAATTCTTTTTTCAACTTAGCGGCCAAATTAATTGCCGTCACAATTTTATACAAAAAGTATAAGGGTCCGGTAAAAATATTCAATTGATGTCCGGTAGTGACCGTAAACGTGTTTTCATCCAACAGTCCCTCAATATTTTGGTCGGTCTTTTCTGAAACTGAAGTATTTTTATATTGCTGTTTCAACGCATCGTACAGCAATTGCCTCGACCCCGCAGAAAATGTAGTTTTTTTAGATTCAATCTGATTTTTAAACCCCTCCAAATCAGGAAAATTTCCATAAAAATCAGCCAGCTCCTGATTTTTATCCAGGTAATCACAAATCATTTTTGAAAAATAGCCTGTCGCTTTAAAAGGGATATGATGTACGTTCATTTAGGATTACGATTTTCTTTGAAATAAGGTATACACATATGCTCGTGTATTTCCAGAAGGTTGAATGTAGGTGTAATCAAATGATTTCAATAATTCAAAATCGGTTCCCAAACGTTCCTGAAGCATTTCTTCATTATAGTTGAAAACATCGAGTCCGCTGCATTTTTTGGCGCCTTCCAAATTAAACTCCGCCAAAATTACATATCCTTTTGGTTTTACCGCTTTTTTTAGCAGGTCGAAATAGGCTTTTTGTTGATTTTGTTCCGTAAAAAAATGCAACACCGCCCTGTCATGCCATAAATCGATATTTTTTAATTTCAGTAACTCGGAAGGATTCGTCAAATCGTCAACCAGAAATTGAATATGTGCATTTTTGTAGGGAGGTAAATGGTTTTCCAATTCCTTTAAAGCAGCTGATGAAATATCGTTCACCACAATATTCACATAGCCTTTTGCCAATAATTCCCCTATTAAAGTAGTTGCACCGGCACCGGCATTAAAAATTAAAGCTTCTTTTGGCAAGTTACAGTCCTCAATCAATTGGAGTGAAGGCAACGGATTTTCCTCATACCAGCCTAAATTGGTTATGGGTGATTTTTCATAGGCATTGTCCCAATGTTTTTCAAAATCGTAGGCGATTTTTTCGTTTTCGTTGATCTTTTCATCCATTTTTAAAGTATCTAATATTTTATAAATATAAACATTTCAGTTTGTTTGTTGGAACAATGTAAAAACATCTAACACTACTTTAACAAAATCCGTTTAATTTTTACTAAATCACAATACCAAAAGCGGGTATCCCAGGAATTAGCAGTGTCAGCTTTATAGGTTTTTAACACTTTCTCTCCAATACTGAATATTATTGGATAGGTAAAAATTGGCCCATCATAAACAAAGGTATGAAATTCTCCATTTTCACCGCAAACATCAACTCCACAAGGCAAGTCATTTATAAAATTTTCATCCAACATTCTTCCCACAAAGCTTTCATCTAAAACCGATGCACTCACACTAACGACTATTGCCTTAAATCCCAAAGAAAAAAATTCCTGAATTAATTTCTTTTGTGTCTTTTTTCCATAAGGGGAACTACCTATAGCATGTTCATTTAGCAAGCTTACAATTACATTTATTTAACTACATTTGGGTTTTAAAATTAAAAATAAATGAAAAACCTGCTCCTTTTATTTATTGCAATTGCTGCAATATCCTTTACAACAAACGCACAAACCCTTAAATCGCCCGCCGAATTTTTGGGTTATGAACTTGGTTCACAGTACACAAGACATCATAAAGTGGTTGATTACTTTATGTATGTAAGTCAAAATTCCAAAAATGTCCAACTTGAAAAATATGGCGAGACAAATGAGCAAAGACCTTTGTACGTTTCATTTATTTCTTCAGAAGAAAACATCAAAAATATTGAAGCTATACGAGAAGACAATTTAAAAAGAGCAGGGATTTTAAAAGGAAATCCGACTTCGGAAGTCGCTCTGGTATGGCTGAGTTACAATGTCCATGGCAATGAAACATCAAGTTCAGAAGCTGCCATGCAAACCTTGTTTGAACTGGTGACCTCAAAACAAGATTGGCTTAAAAACACTTTGATCATTATTGACCCCTGTGTAAACCCGGATGGCCGTGACCGGTATGTAAACTGGTACAATCAAACCAAAAGCACCCCATACAATCCAAATCCGGAAACTAGCGAACATAACGAACCATGGCCGGGAGGCAGGCCAAACCATTATTTATTCGATTTAAACAGGGATTGGGCCTGGGCAACACAAATTGAAACGCAACAACGTTTAAAAATATACAATAAATGGATGCCTCAGGTACATGTTGACTTTCACGAGCAAGGCATTAACAGCCCCTATTATTTTGCGCCTGCCGCAGAACCATTTCATGAAGTTATCACCGACTGGCAACGTGATTTTCAAACACAAATAGGAAAAAACAATGCCCGTTATTTTGACAAAGAAGGGTGGGCTTATTTCACAAAAGAACGCTTTGATTTGTTATATCCAAGTTATGGCGATACCTATCCGACCTTTATGGGGGCCATTGGAATGACTTATGAACAAGCAGGTGGAGGAAGCGGCGCCTTGGGCGTTACCATTGAGAATGAAACCGTTCTAACCTTAACTGACCGGGTAGCGCACCATTTTACC
>NZ_JBFFKM010000062.1:0-11753 GCF_041555395.1 Lutibacter sp.
CATTTTTATAGTTCTCCAACTCCCAGCAGAACCAAAAGTCAATGTTCCATATGTTCCATAATAATTTGAAGGCACTAACCCAACACCAAAATGCTGTCCGTCATTTGATTTAATATTGAATTGGTTATTAAATGTGCTTGTTGGCAAAACATCTGTCTTAAACCAACACTCAACAGAAAAAGGTTGCGAAGTATTTACAGAATATTCTGTATGGCCTAAAACTTTATCATCAACCCCATCAAAAGTCAACACACCACCATTTGCAGCGTCATAGCCAACACCATTTTGTAAAACCGCATCGTAGCCATTCGCACTCAAATCCAGCCAATCGGTAGCACTGGTTGCCAAGGGAGCCGGTGTGATCGCCGCCGTTAAGGGGGAAATGGCATCGCCTTCACATACACTTTGTGTTGCTGACGGACTTATAGTTGTTACAGTAGGACAATCTGCACTACTTTGAGCCCATAGCACAGGAGTGCAAGTGATTAAAAATAAATATAATGATATGTTTTTTAAACTGTACATTCTTTATTTATTTAAATTGGAGCTACTTTATTAATATTTCCAGTTCCTAAACACCCTGCAAACAGCTGGTCATTTGAGTCCATAGCCATGCTGCCTGGCGCGTCAATATCATTGGTTATTAAAGACTTAGCCACATAGTCACTGGTTTTTCCTTGTGCGGTAAGTTGAAGAATACCTAATAAAAGAAATGTATAAAACAGTAAAAACTTTAATGAGTACATTGCAAGTCAGTTTTTTATGCTACAAAAGTAACACTTGTCACGTACTCATTCTATGATATTTGTCACTCAAAGTTATATAAATAAGGTTAGTATAATTTTTGAATAGGTGTAAAATGACCTATTTAAAATTCAAAAACCAAATTGGATAAAATTTTTTAAAAAGTTAATTCTTTTTCCAAAAGCTTGCCTTCACGTTCTATAATAATAGTAATGGTCTGACCTTTTTCAAATTTGCTAAGTGCCTTCATGTAACTCATCATGTCAATAATTTCAAGCGCCTCCATTTTTTTTACAATATCTCCTTTTATCAAACCGGCATTATGCGCAGGTTTTCCTTCATGAATGCCATCAATACGCATTCCTTCTTCATTGAAAAGATAATCCGGAATCACCCCAAGGGTAACTTTAAAAGAGGGTGCCTCTGTAGATTCATCTTTTGTTTTAGTGAATAAGGGCGCGGGTTTATCGTTCATAATGGTTAGCAATGCTTCAATATAATCAACAACCAAATCAAGTCCGGCATAGTTAATCAATTCAGCATCATCGCTTGGTTTGTGATAGTTTTCATGTTGTCCGGTAAAAAAATGCAACACAGGCATGTCTTGAAGGTAAAATGACGTGTGATCAGAAGGCCCAACTCCTGAAACATGTTTTTTAATTTTGAAATCGGATACCAATAGGGAATCAATAATGGTATCCCAAACAGAAGCAGTTCCAGTGCCATGAATGGCAATTCGTTTTTCCGCATCCAATCTGCCAACCATATCCATATTAATCATAAAGGCAACAGATTTTATAGCAACTGTTGGGTTTTTCGCATAATAGTTTGAGCCCCAAAGACCTTCTTCTTCTCCTGTAAAAGCTAAAAAGAGGTAGTTATAGCTGTTAAGCTTTTTAGCAATAACACGTTCTGCCACAGCCAACATAGCGGCTACCCCGCTCGCATTGTCGTCAGCACCATTATGAATTTGTTTTTCGCTGCCGGCAAACAGTGACCCTCCCATTTCACCATAACCCAGGTGATCGTAATGCGCTCCAATAATCACTGTTTTATCAGCTTTGTTGTCTAAAAACCCAACAACATTATGTCCAATAATGGTTGCGGTATCTTTGATCATGCTGTGTGGATTTACTTTGGGTTTTACTTCAAATTCCTGTAGGTAAAATTCGGAATTGTCGATTCCTGATAAACCCAATTCCTTAAAGCGGTTTGAAATATAGTCAGCAGCCAATTTTTCACCCTCAGAGCCAATTAATCTGCCTTCCAACGCATCAGAAGCAAGATAAGCAATAGCTTCCTTCATTTCCGGGATTTGATTTTTTGTAAATTCAGGATGGAGTTTACATGAAAATAGCAGCAATAAAAAGATAGCTAAAAAAGGTCGCATATAAAAATTAAGAAATTTCATAATGGTAATTTAAGTGTTAATGGTTATATTTTTTGAAAGAATAAAGATACGTTATTATTAAAAAACAACAACGGTCAAATTAATGCATAAATAGTGAATGCTTAAAGAGTTTAAATTTTGTACAAATAATTAAAAAGAATGATATTAGTCATAATTTTTTATGTACCATAAGTTACCTTTGTATAAATTATTTAATTAATATTAAAATTAACAACATGAAAGTAATTAAAATTTTAACAATTATAGTAGTTGTTTCAGTAGCTTTAGTTTCCTTTACTACTTTAGTTCAGGAGGAATGGAAGGTACCAGCTAAATATGAAACTATGAAAAATCCTATTGCAGCCAAAACCGATGCGGCAATTGGAAAATCATTATACAGCAAACATTGCAAATCTTGTCATGGAGCTGAAGGATATGGTGATGGACCGAAAGCTGGTGACATGAATGGGGAATTAGGTGATTTTTCGACCAGTGATTTCCAAGCGCAGAGTGATGGTGCTTTGTTTTACAAAATAACTATTGGAAGAGATGATATGCCGGAATTTTCAAAAAAAATGCCAAGTGATGAAGATCGTTGGCTAATTGTAAATTACTTAAGAACTTTAGCAGAATAAAAGTAAGTTAGATTTTATTCTAAAATTTTAAATCTAAAAAAAAACCGAATATTATATTCGGTTTTTTTTTGGCCTTTTTTTTAAGGGTTCTGTCGCATCTGTGTAAAAACTGCTAAAAATCTATTTTTACTTAAAAAAGAGATGTTCAAAGGTCATTGTTTCCCCAAGGCAATCATATTACAAGCGGTTTATTTTAAATTAAGATCTAGTCTTGGTTATAGAGAGGCAGAAGAACTCCTGTCTGTCAGAGGCGTTAAAGTTGATGATCAATAAATAAGAATTTATTTACAGCAGTATATAGTATGCTTATTGGGCTATAAAGATATAAGATCATAAAATTTTAATATAATACCTTATATTGTTTACATTTACACATTAATGATTAAACAGAAATGTGTAACTTTATGATTGAACTACTAAGAAGTGTTCATTTAAGGAGGCAAATTGTTTTCAATATTCAAATTGGAACCATTAAGGAATCCTTAAAAATTATTCAATGACAACATTATTAAAATAATAGCATATGGAATTAGTACAAAAAGCATTAGAATTTGAGCAACGTAAATTGATATTAAAATCTACCAATGATCGTATTTTAGCTTCAAAAGAAGTTAAATTACTGATTTTATCTTTAAACGAAGTGTACAAGGAAACTAAAAATCCTGAATTAATGGATTTGATGAAAAGATTGACGGTTATAAAACAGAAAGTGGAAAAAAGGTTAAAATTACGGGTAACCATTTAAAAAATGAAAGCTGTAGCAATTGTAACCACCTTAATAGGCTTGTTTTTAGGAACATTTTCAACAAATCACAATTCAGAATTTATGAAATCGAAACCATCTATTTATGATATTTCTATCACTGGTTTAACTGGTGAAAAAATAGATTTATCGGCATTTAAAGGAAAAAAAATACTGATTGTAAATACAGCATCAGCATGCGGATTTACAAAACAATATGCTGATTTGCAAAAATTACATGAAAAGTATCAGGATAAGTTGGTGATTATTGGGGTGCCTTGTAATCAGTTTGGCGGACAAGAACCCGGTAATGCCCAAGAAATTCAATCGTTTTGTCAGGTGAATTATGGCGTTACATTTTTAATGACAGAGAAAGTTGATGTAAAAGGGGAGGGCCAACATCCATTATACCAATGGCTTACAAAAAAGGAGTTGAATGGGGTGAAAAGCAGTTCGGTAAAATGGAATTTTCAGAAATATTTGATAAATGAGCAAGGGAATTTTATGGATTATTATTTCTCCATTACCAATCCAATGAGCGCTAAAATCACAAAGCAACTCTAATGAAAAAGACGCTTTGGTTAATCGTTTTTTTAGTGATTAATTTTGGTGCTTTGGGAATTGGTGTTTTATTGATGAACAATGGACCCGGAAGCAGTTGGTACGCAGCGCTCAACAAAGCGCCATGGACACCGCCTGGCTGGTTTTTTGGTGTGGCATGGACCACCATAATGATCTGTTTTTCAATCTATATGACTTATTTAATTCAGGCAAAATCTACTTCGTTAATTTGGTTGTTGTTTTTTGCGCAATTCATTTTAAACACTTCCTGGAATTATATTTTTTTTAATCAGCATATGGTTTTATTGGGACTGTTGTTGATTGTGTTATTAACAGTTTTAGTCGGTTATTTTTTGGTGAATTTCAGAAATTTAATGAAACAAAAAACATGGTTAATCACCCCTTACTTTATTTGGCTCATTGTGGCAAGCTCCTTAAATGCCTATGTTTATTTTAATAATTAAATTTCAAATGGATTTTAGAAGTATTGGATTATAGGCATTCAATTATTTTGGTTTCCCGATTAATATGCAGCAGTATGGTCATTTTAGTTTTTACGGTACCATAATTGCATCAGTAATTAAATGCATATTAAACAATACAATAAAATGTGTTTATTGCAGTTTTTAAATTTCATAACCGTTCATTTCTAAGTTATTATTTAAAAAACACACAAAAGCACGAAATGTTAAACTTTTATGAATATTTTGACATAAGTTGGCAGAACAATTATAAATTCTTAATTTGCGCCATCTTAAATTTCGACATTAAACATGATGATATACAATGACTTATAAAACAATTTCCCTGTTGTTAATTGGATTTTTTTCCTTTATAACAAACCCTTCATTTTCCAATAAAGTACCAAGCCCAAAATTAGAGCTAGCAAATGTTTCTAACAATATGGCATCTAAAGCTGAAATTAGATACAACAGCTTGGTAACAAATAATTTTAAACTTCCTAAAATCGAAAGTTTTACCAAAGCGCTTCAAGCTTTTAATAAACTAAAAGAAAGCGGACGAATACAAAAGAATATTTTAACGTTGGTCGACTTTAGTTTGTCTTCAAATGAAAACCGTTTATGGGTAATTGACTTGAATAAAAACACCATTTTATTTCAATCTTTAGTAGCTCACGGTAGAAATTCAGGCAATGAATTTGCCGATGATTTTTCAAATATACCAGAATCTCATCAAAGCAGTTTAGGGTTATATTTAACGGGTGAAACATACATCGGAAAACATGGGTATTCTTTACGTTTAGATGGACAGGAAAAAGGAATTAACAGCAATGCAAGAAATAGAGCTATTGTTATTCACGGGGCAGATTATGTGTCGGAAAATTTCATAAAAAAACACGGCCGGTTGGGTAGAAGTTTCGGTTGCCCCTCTTTGCCAAATGAAGTTTCGAAAGAGATTATTGATGTCATTAAAGACAAATCGGGCCTGTTTGTTTATTATCCTTCTTAAAAATTTAATCTAGTTTTTTATACAAGTCCATGTCCAAATTGTAAAGGTCATCCCTAAATTGTAAACTGCCATTTTCACTCCAGGCAGTCCAATAAAAAATATGAATGTAAATAGCTTTGTTTAGATTTACCTGTGTGGTTTTACCCGTATTTATAGCCTCCGTAATTTGTTCTGAATTCCATTTTTCCGGATCATCCAAAAGATATTCTGTAAGTTCAAACGGATTTTCAACACGAATGCAGCCCGAACTCAATGCGCGAATATCTTTTTCAAAAAACCCTCGAGTATTGGTGTCGTGAAGATATACGGTAAATCGGTTTGGAAATACAAATTTAACCAATCCCAGCGCATTCGCTGAACCCGGACTTTGAACATAACGGTAGCTTCTTGCCCTATTGATACTCCAATTGCCAGCACTTACCACCTTGTTGTTCGAATCGTAAATGGTAATGTTTTTACTGCTGAAATAACCCCGGTTTCTGGCTGCGGCCGGGATAACATCTTTTCTTAAAATGGTTGGCGGTACCGTCCATGTCGGATTAAAAATTAAGTGGGTGAGTTTTGACGATAACACGGGCGTTTTTCTCGCGGCCCTGCCAATAATTACTTTGTGAGTTCTTAGGGTGTCCGAGTTTTTAACAACGCGTAACGTGTAATCCGGAATGTTAATAATCAAGTATTCATTTTCAAATGCTCTCGGATACCATCTCCAACGTTCCATATTGGCGATGATTTGCTTTTTTCGCTGTTCTTTGGTGAAGTTTAAAGCGCCTGTCGTTCCAATGCCAATTACGCCGTCGGGCGCCAGTCCGTGCCGCATTTGAAATATTTTAACCCCTAATTCTGTAGCTTCGTCATAAACGGGCGTTACGGTATCCAAAGGTTTTAAATCTCCCCAAAAAATCAATTTTTTTTTGATGTCAATCAATGCCGGATTTGAATCGTTTAATTCAATTTTATTTTTAATTTCAATTTTTTTAAAATGGTCTTTTGGCAAGTCATTTAAAATTTTAAGAGCGGTTTTTAGCCGTTTATAAACAAGGTGATTGGGCGATGCTTCATTTACAGCATAATCAAAGGAATCTTTTTTTTGAAAATTGAGCAGCAGTGTTTTAAAATTGATGTTGTTTTCTTTCAATTCCCAATTGGTGTAAAGTTTATTCGGGTTTAAACTTCCTTTGCTGACTTTTTCAACATAACGGCTCAAATTTTCAGTTAGCAAAATATCGTAATCTACCAAATCTGAATTTGATAAATTTTTGATATTTTCTTCTGAATTTTGTATTTTTTTTAGGTCAAAATCCTTCGGAAATAACCCGTCATCTTGTACATGGTTGAAAAGCGAAATGATTTTTACTCTGGTTGAATCCATCATCCAGAAAGTTTTATTTTGAATAGCGTTGTAAAAGACCATAACGCTCGAATCTTTTAAGGAAGCTATCCTGGCCGAATCGATCGGGATGATTTTACCCGCTTCAGTTATTTCAATTTTTGGAATCATAACAACTTTTGGGGGGGCTTTTTCTTCACAGGAAATAAGAAGAATGAGCATAAAAAATACAGAAAGTAATTTCATCGCATTTTCATTAGGTTCACCTTAAAGATAAGAATTTTGCCGAAGGAAAGCAAAATTAACAAGATTGATTTTTGATTTCAATATGGAACAAAATACCCGGATTCTGTAAGTTTAATTTTTTGAATGTCGTAGTATTTCCGCAGAAAAGGGCAGTAACAATTGGTGAAACAGGCAATGTTTTTCACCTGATACGGGAACAAATAGTTGGCTTATTGAAAATCAAAATAGAAATAAATATTGCGAATTATTCGAAAAAACAGACTTCTTATTAAGTCATAGCTAAAAAAATGATTATTATAAGATAAAATTTGTCAAATAAACAACCGTATGAAATGAAGTCGGCTTTAATGCAAATGGAATCAAAAAAAAATAAAATGGAAACGGAACATTCCTGCAAAATCACAAATACATAAAACCAATATTAAGGGCATCTTAAAAACAGTTTGGGTATCGTAGATCATAAATTTTCAAATTGACGTTTTTATAACTTTTTTTAAATTTGCACCCGTTCTTGCAACCATAATCGTTTAACTTGGCTGTAAAAAGGAAATAGACTAAAAAAACAATAAAAATGAGGATGACATTATTTGATAAAGTTTGGGACTCGCATGTGATTCGAAAAATTAATGACGGACCGGATGTGTTGTTTATTGACCGGCATTTGATTCATGAAGTTACTAGCCCGGTGGCGTTTTTGGGATTAAAAAGTAGAAATAATACCGTAATGTTTCCAAACAGAACTTTCGCTACAGCCGATCATAACACCCCAACCATAAACCAACATTTACCGGTTCAAGATCCTTTATCCGCAAATCAGTTAAAAGCATTGGAAGAAAATGCTGCAGAATACGGAATTACACATTGGGGATTGGGCCATCAAAAAAATGGAATTGTTCACGTTGTGGGGCCTGAAAACGGTATTACATTGCCTGGCGCAACCATTGTTTGCGGAGATTCACATACGTCAACGCACGGCGCTTTTGGCGCTATTGCTTTTGGTATTGGAACTTCGGAAGTTGAAATGGTACTGTCTTCACAATGTATTATGCAGCCCAAGCCTAAAAAAATGCGGATAAACGTAAATGGCGAACTCGGATTCGGCGTTACGCCAAAAGACGTGGCTCTGTACATTATTTCTAAACTTTCAACCTCAGGCGCCACAGGATATTTTGTGGAATATGCCGGCGAGGTATTTAAAAATATGAGCATGGAAGGGCGAATGACGGTTTGTAATTTAAGCATTGAAATGGGTGCTCGCGGAGGCATTATTGCCCCTGACGAAAAAACTTTTAACTATGTGGAAGGGCGTTTGTTTGCGCCAAAAGGAGCTGATTGGGATAAGGCAATGGATTTTTGGAAAACGCTGAAAACAGATGCTGATGCGGTTTTTGACAAAGAAATTAACTTTGATGCAAATGACATTGAGCCAATGATTACCTATGGTACAAATCCGGGAATGGGAACAGGAATTTCAACCCATATTCCGCAAGCCGAAGAGGTGGAAGGCGGCGTCGCTTCTTACCGAAAATCACTCGATTATATGGGGTTTCATGAAGGGGATACAATGATTGGAAAAAAAGTGGATTATGTATTTTTAGGAAGCTGCACCAACGGAAGAATTGAAGATTTCAGGGCTTTTGCTTCCATTGTAAAAGGAAGGAAAAAAGCGGACAATATTACGGCTTGGTTGGTTCCGGGTTCTCATGTTGTTGAAGAACAGATAAAAGAAGAAGGTTTATTGGATATTATCAATGCGGCCGGATTTGAATTGCGCGAACCTGGATGCTCTGCCTGTTTGGCCATGAACGACGATAAAGTTCCTGCAGGAAAAGTTGCGGTAAGTACTTCAAACAGAAATTTTGAAGGACGCCAGGGTCCCGGTTCCAGAACGATGCTCGCAAGTCCGTTAGTGGCAGCAGCAACAGCAGTTACCGGTGTTTTAACCGACCCAAGAACTTTACTAATTAATAATTAACAATGAATAATTAAAAAATCAATATTCCCCTCTTGAGAGGGGTTAGGGGTGTGTTTTTCTTTGAATTAACAATTAAAAAAATTGGCTAATTTTCACCACCAACCATCAACCATCAACCATCAACCAACATCTAACAACTTAAAACTTATAACCTACAACTTAAAACTTATAACTTATAACCTACAACTTATAACTAAAAAATAATGGCTTACGATAAATTTGAAAAATTAAAAAGCACAGCAGTGCCTTTGCCAATTGAAAATGTGGATACCGACCAAATTATTCCTGCACGTTTTTTAAAGGCAACAGAGCGCGTAGGCTTTGGCGACAATCTTTTTAGGGATTGGAGATACAATGCAGACAATACGCCAAAAAGAGACTTTGTATTGAATAATCCCATTTATAAAGGGAGAATATTGGTGGGAGGCAAAAATTTTGGTTCAGGATCTTCAAGGGAACATGCGGCTTGGGCGATTTATGATTACGGATTCAGGTGCGTAGTTTCGAGCTTCTTTGCGGATATTTTTAGAGGAAACTGTTTAAATATTGGGGTATTGCCTGTTCAGGTGAGCGCTGAATTTTTAGACAAAATTTATAAGGCAATTGAAGCAAATCCGAATACGGAAATGGAGATAAATCTGCCAAATCAAACCATTACTTTGTTGGATAGCGGGGAACAGGAATCATTTGACATCAATTCCTACAAAAAGGAAAATATGTTAAATGGCTATGATGATATTGATTATTTAACAAAAATGAAATCTGAAATTCAGGAATTTGCGGAAGCAAGACCTTTTTAACAGCATAATTTAATTAAAAGTGAACATCCCGTTGTTGTTCTTCAAAAGGAAGGAATTGCAATAAACCTTATGCAACATGAAAAAAAGAAAAATTGAAATCATGGATACGACACTTCGCGATGGTGAGCAAACCTCCGGAGTCTCTTTTTCATCGGCGGAGAAGCTTACGATTGCTAAGTTTTTACTGGAAGAACTTCATGTGGACAGAATTGAAATAGCTTCCGCAAGAGTTTCGGAAGGTGAATTTCAGGCGGTAAAAAATATTACGGATTGGGCAAATAATCACGGATTTATAAATAGCATAGAAGTGTTGACTTTTGTTGATGGAGGCCGGTCGATTGATTGGATGAAAAAATCAGGAGCAAAAGTTCAAAATTTATTGACCAAAGGTTCTTTAAATCACCTTACATATCAGCTTAAAAAAACACCTGAGGAACATTTTCATGAAATAAAAGAGGCTATTGAATCGGCAAAAAAAGAAGGGATAGCCACCAATGTGTATTTGGAAGATTGGAGCAACGGAATGCGAAATTCACCGGAATACGTTTTTCAATATTTAGCTTTTTTAGCCACGCAACCGATAGTCAGAATTTTATTGCCCGATACATTGGGCATATTAACACCTGCCGAAACCTATGAGTATTTTTCAAAAATAACGGCCAGATATCCCGATTTACATTTCGACTTTCACGCGCATAACGATTACGATTTAAGCGTTGCAAATGTGATGGAAGCTATTAATGCAGGGGCAAAAGGATTGCACATTACCGTGAACGGAATGGGGGAACGCGCGGGAAATGCACCATTGGCAAGTGTTGTTGCGGTAATTAACGACTTCTATAAAAAGGAAGTTGAAATTTCTGTAAAAGAAACTTCATTGTACGCTGCCAGTAAACTGATAGAAGTATTTTCGGGCATAAGGGTTCCGGCAAACAAACCGATTACAGGGGAAAATGTTTTTACCCAAACGGCAGGTATCCATGCAGATGGCGACAATAAAAATAATTTATATTTCAATGATTTATTGCCTGAGCGGTTTGGGAGAAAACGCTCTTATGCTTTAGGTAAAACTTCAGGGAAAGCAAATATTGAAAAAAATCTTCAAGAGTTGGGGTTGGAACTAAATGAAGAAGATTTAAAAAAAGTGACCAAGCGTATTATTGAATTGGGTGATTTAAAAGAGTCGGTTTCACAGGAAGATTTACCTTATATCATTTCTGATGTATTAAACAGTAATTTATATGAGGAAAAAATTAGTATTGATTCCTATGTGCTTACGCATTCTAAAGGGTTAAGACCATCTACAACCGTGGCAATAAAAATTGATGGAAAATTGTATGAAGAGCATGCCTATGGTGACGGACAGTTTGATGCTTTTATGAATGCAATCAGCAAATTGTATAAACGAAAAAAAATGCTGTTGCCTAAATTGGTGGATTATGCAGTTAGAATTCCTCCGGGAAGTACTTCCGATGCCTTATGCGAAACCATCATCACATGGGAAGCTTGTGATAAAAGATTTATTACAAGGGGACTGGATTCAGATCAAACAGTATCTGCGATTAAAGCCACTCAAAAGATGTTGAATATTTAAAATTATTCTGGCGCACCTTGCGGTTAATAATGAATAATTAATGATGAATAATTAAAGAGGAATAATTGAAAATTTATAATTCAAAATTCAAAATTATTCTATAAAACAATAAATATAAACAGATGAAACGAGCATTACAAATTTTGACACACAAAAGAATGATTAATGGCGAACAGCATCTGTTACCGCTAAAAAATAAAATTTAAACAGATGAAATTGACTATAGCTCTTTTAGCCGGCGACGGAATTGGTCCGGAAGTGATCGC
>NZ_JBFFKM010000063.1:0-11708 GCF_041555395.1 Lutibacter sp.
ATTCAACATTTAACATTCAAAATTCAAAATTTCATATTTTTCTATTCAGCTTCTTTTTTATTGCTTTTGATTCCTAAAATAGTATAAAGCGGACAAAAACTTACAAGGCTTGTCAATAAGAAAATAACAGCAAAAGCCATAAGCACAATGGCAAGCATGCCTTCTATTTGGCCTAAATAATACAAAACAGCAATAACAACAGCGATTAAGACGCGAATCAATTTGTCGGCGGAACCCATATTTTTTTTCATTATTTCATTTTTTTAAAAATTATAATGAATAAAGATAACAAATAATTGCTATTCTTTCTTTTGTTTATTCAATTCATCCTGTAGCCTTCTCATTGCTTTTTGTTCTCGTTGCAAGGCTTTTTCCCGATATATTTCAAATTCTTCCTCGGCCTCTTTTAAAGCCAGTTTGCTTTGAACGGTAATAATGTTGCTTTGTTTAAATTTAGTGATAAAAAACAGCAGTACGCCAATCAAACCAAGAACAATAATAAAAAACATCGTTTTAAATACCGGTTTTTCAAATTGGATGCCAAATAGCGAAATACTGTCTTTTTCGGCCGTTACTTTTGAAATCAAGGTTTCCGATTCCGTCAATTTGGTTTGTAAACTGTCTATGAGTTGTTTTTGGGAATTCAATAGGTTTGAATTGTCTGAAACCATCTTTTTTGAAGCCGAAATGGAATCGATAACATTCGATTTTAATTTAAGCAGCCAGGTAGCTTTTATTACTTTATAATCCTGATAACTATTTGATTCATCAGAAAGATATTCAAACTGACTTTTTACAGAACCTGTATCAATGAATTTTTTCGTGACTTGACTAAAAATGTTTGTTGTTATAAATAATACGGTCATCACCGTGATTGCTATTTTACTCATTTGTTGAATTTATTTGAATTCATAACGAAGTAAAAAACTACTTATTGTTGTTAAAATAGACTTCCAGTTCATTTAAATAAATTTGTTTTTTGTGATCGTTTAACAAGGAATATTGAAACGAATTTTTCGCCAGTTGGTAAAGATCAGATTTAGACAGACTTAAAGCTTCCTGGATTTCCATATAATTTTGATTCACCTGTCCGCCAAAATAGGCCGGGTCATCAGAATTTACAGTCACTTTTAAACCCAGATCCATCATTTTTTTCAAGGGATGGTTTGTTAAATCATCAACCACCCGAAGCGCTGTATTTGATAGCGGACAAACCGTTAAGGCAATATCGCGCTTGATAATTTCCTTCACCAGGTTCTCATCTTGCAGCGCATTGTTTCCATGGTCAATGCGTTTGATGCCCAAAATATCAATGGCTTCCCAAACATAAGCTGCAGAACCTTCTTCACCGGCATGTGCCAAAGGAATATAGCCTTCTTTTACGGAAGCTTCAAATACATTTTTAAATTTTGAAGGAGGATTCCCTTTTTCCGAAGAATCCAATCCGACTGCTTTAATTTTATCTTTGAAAGGAAGAGATTGTTCAAGGGTTTTAAACGCCTCTACTTCACTTAAATGCCGCAAAAAACTCATAATAAGCAATGAAGAAACGCCTAATTTCGTTTTTGCATCGTCACAGGCTTTTGAAATACCGTTGATGACCGTTTCAAAGGCAACACCGCGATCGGTATGCGTTTGCGGGTCGAACATAATTTCGGTATGACGCACATTTTGGTTGGCACATTTTTGAAGATAGCTGTAGGTCAAATCGTAAAAATCCTGTTCGGTAACCAAAACACCGGCACCCTGATAATAAATATTTAAAAAATCCTGCAAACAATTGAATTTATATGCGTCTTCAATCTCTTCAACAGAATTGTATGGAATGTCAATATGGTTTCTTTGTGCAATTTTAAACATCAGTTCAGGCTCAAAAGAACCTTCAATGTGTAAATGCAACTCAGCCTTGGGTAAATTTGCTATAAATGTTTTCATGCCGCAAATTTACATAATTCCATATTTTTAATGGTTGTTTGTTTAAAAATTTATGATGAAAATAAAAGATATATTATTCAATGTTTTATTAGGTGCACTGATTGTCAATTGCAAAAATAATGACGGAATGGTTTAATATATATATTTAGCAGTCAGTTTGATGCCGAAAAGCATATAGAAAATTCATGAAGTAAATTAAAAGAAATATAGTTTTTCTCTTCGTAAATATAACCTGTTCATAAGTAGTTAATAAAAATTAGAGATGTGCGATTTTTTAATTGCGAATTCATAATAAATTTGAATAGAATTAGGTTCTTTATTAAATGTCAATTTAAAAAGATTAAAAGGGAATCAAGTGAAGATCTTGAACTGTTCCCGCAGCTGTAAACTCAGTAAATTGTTTTACAATCTTTTGCCACTATCGTTATTAATGGATGGGAAGGCGTAAAACAGAAGTAAGTCAGAAGACCTGCCTTTTTCAAGTATTGAATAAAACTTTCGGGAAAAAAGTTTAAGGATATATTTCTTATAGAAATTACATTCTACTATTTAAAATATTTAACGATGTAAGGGTTGAAACCTTGCTGTAAATTTATTTAATCCATAGTTAAGATGAATTACACCGATATAGAAATTGTTTTTCAGGAAGTTCCGGGTGAAATAAGTATTTGTTTCACCATAACGGGCTGTAAACTTCAATGTAAGGGTTGTCATTCTCCACATCTATGGAAAGAGGAGAATGGAAAGGAACTAACTATAAATAAGTATCTCGAAATTCTTGATAAATATAAAGGATTTGCAAGTTGTGTGTTGTTTATGGGAGGTGAGTGGTTTTTACAGGAGCTGATTAAATATTTAAAAATCGCAAAAAAAATGGGATTTGAAACCTGTTTATATACTGGGGAAGCTAAGGTTGAAAAGAAATTATTATCAGAATTAACGTGGTTAAAAACAGAACCTTGGATTCAAAATTTAGGAGGGTTAGATTCTAAATTCACAAATCAAAAATTTATTGAAATAAAAACAAATAAAATATTAAATCAGTTATTCTTAAAAAATTAGACTATGATACGATTATCCGAAGATCAAATATCAAAAAAAATTAACTTTATTGAAAACTACATCAACTCAAATAATGCCGCTGACGGATCTGTGATGGATGCTAATGCCAATGTTTCCTCAAAGAATATTGCTACTATGGAAGCGGAACTCAATAAGGATATTAATATTCAAGTGAATAGGCAATTGGTTAAAAATAAGATAAATGATTTATTCGGGGCTGATTTGTCAGAAGAATATATTAGGCAATTAGAGTCGCATGAAATATACGTTCATGATGAAACCTCTTTAAAACCCTATTGCGTTTCAATTAGTATGTATCCGTTTTTATTTGATGGACTTACTAAATTAGGAGGTGAAAGTAGAGCTCCTCAACATTTAGAAAGTTTTTGTGGGGAGTTTGTAAACCTTGTATTTGCAGTGAGTTCTCAATTTGCAGGAGCTTTGGCTACTGTTGAGTTTTTATTGTATTTCGATTATTTTGCAAGAAAGGATTACGGAGATGATTATTTACAAACAAATGGGAAAATTGTTGGAAATCATTTACAACATGCAGTATATGCTATAAATCAGCCGGCTGCAGCCCGCGGTTATCAATCGGTTTTTTGGAATATTTCTTTATATGACGAATCTTACTTTGATAGTATGTTTGGTGAATTTGTTTTTCCTGATATGACTAAGCCAAGCTGGAAAAGTCTTAAAATATTTCAGCAATATTTTATGAAATGGTTTAATAAAGAACGAGAAAAAGCAGTATTAACCTTTCCTGTGGTGACAGCTGCAATGTTGGTAAAGGATGGTAAACCAAAAGATAAGGAATTTGCAAATATGTGTGCTGAAGAATTAAGCGAAGGAAATTCATTTTTTATATATCAGTCTAAAAGTGCAGATAGTTTAGCATCTTGCTGCAGGTTAAGAAGTGAAATAAGTGACAATACATTCAGTTATTCATTAGGTGCCGGGGGTGTAGCAACAGGATCTATTAATGTAATTACTTTAAATATGAATCGTTTAATTCAGAGAGGAAACGATTTAAAATCAGAAATTGAGAAAATTCATAAATACCAAGTAGCATATCGTAAGTTAATTGAAGAATATATGGGAGCAGGTATGTTGCCCGTGTATCAAGCTGGATTCATCTCTTTGGATAAGCAATTTTTAACAATTGGAATTAATGGAATGGTTGAGGCAGCTGAAAGTCAGGGAATAAAAGTTGAAAATAGTGAAGCGTATAAAAACTTTGTAACTAAATATCTTAAAGTAATTTTTGAAGCAAATAAAGAGGCTAAAAAAGAGTTTGGATACATGTTTAATACTGAATTTGTTCCAGCAGAAAACTTAGGTATTAAAAATGCGAAATGGGATAAAGAAGATGGCTTGTTTGTTCCTAGAGATTGTTACAATTCTTATTTTTATACTGTTGAAGATGTAACCATAAATACGTTGGATAAAATGATGCTTCACGGTGAAGACATTATTCAATATTTAGATGGCGGTTCTGCACTTCATTTAAATCTTGAAGAAGCACCAAACAAAGATGGATTTTTAAAACTAATTGATGCAGCTGCTTTGGCTGGTTGTAATTATTTTTGTTTTAACATAAAGGTTACAATTTGTAATGACTGTAACCATATTGATAAAAAAACATTGCAAAAATGCAGCAAATGTGAGTCAACAAATATTGATTATGGAACACGGGTAATTGGTTACCTTAAGCGAGTTTCTAGCTTTAGCTCTTCACGACAAAAAGAACATGAAAGCAGGTTTTATCATATCGGACAACGAAATCATTCGAATAAATTTTTGCAAGAAAAAAGAGCAAAATTAATGAGTAGTCACTTATTACATAACAACTCGGGAAGTTTAAAAAACCAAGTGAAATAGGATAAAACCAATTGTTGTAATTTAATTAAATGGAAATATTAAGGTGTGAACTGTTTAATAGTGGCTGATAATAAGTAGACAACAAAATATTTTTAAAGAGAATTTGATACACCTTAAGAAGTATAACAATACCTATATATTTGTGAATATTTTCATAATTGATTAAAAATTAAAAATTTATGTTAAAAAATAAAGAATATTTTGATTAATGCTGTGATAATAACGCATTTTCTTGTAAATTTGCAAACTAAATAAATCAATAAAAATTTTATGGCAAGTATTAAAAATTTAAAAAAGGATATTAATTACGTTCTGGGAGATATTATTGAAGCGTGTTATACATGGGAATTGTACAATCCTAAAGCCGGTTCTAAAGGAACAGAAGCAATTATAGATGAGGCAATTGAATCATTTGATGTTTTAATTGAGAAAGTAAATGTTAAAAAAATCGAAGACAAAAAAGCTTATTTTAAAGCCATCAATACAGAATTGGAAAAAAAAGCGTCTGATTTAATTGAAAAAGTAAATAAACTTTAGTAAATTAATCATCAATATATTAAGAATAAATATTTTTTAATATAAAAATTATTGTGTATATTCACGCAACAAATAATTGAGTAATACGTTCTTAAGTTACCAACTAAAAACTATTTAATCTATGGCAAGAGCAATGTTTGAGTACACCAAAACCATACTCGAAAAAGTCAGCTTTAACAAAGAATTATTTAAAAAAGAATTGGAAAAGGCTGTAAACAGATTACTACCTTATGAAATAAAGGAATTGTACTATTGGCTAAAGGAGTTTACCTTTAATAAACCGGAACTTCAATTGTGTTTAGTCTTAGTGGAAAATAAAAAAAGGAGCTTTTAGGCTCCTTTTTTTTGTTGTAAAGGGCTAATTATTTTCACGTCGTTAAAGGCGATAACGCCTCTGATTACGCTGTCTATAACACTCTTTAAGGATTCTATTAACTGTATTTTTAATTGGGACTTATGGTAAATCAGGCTGATTTCCCTGGCCGGAACCGGAGCATTAAAGGGTCTCAAATACATGGTGTCTTTATCGGATATGTCCAATGTCTGCAAATAAGGCAACAGGGTCATTCCCAAATTTTCTTTAGCCAATTTAATTAAGGTGTCAAAACTGCCGCTCTGAATTTGAAAATGCTGATTTTTAAAGCCAATGGCACTGCATAAGTTGATGACGTTTTCTTTAAAACAATGGCTATCTTCCAACAACAAAATATCCTCAATCTGTAAATCTTCCACAGCAAGTGTTTTGTTTTTAAACAGTCGATGTTCGGCAGGCACAAAACCAACGAAAGGCTCATAATATAAAACACGTTCCTTAATTTGGTCGTTTTCCAACGGCGTAGCGGCAATGGCTACATCAATATGGCCGTCAGTCAATTTTTTTATAATCTGTTCAGTGGTAATTTCTTCAATTTTTAAATTTACCTTCGGATATTTTTTAATAAACGTTTTTAAAAAGAGCGGCAGCAATGTAGGCATCACTGTAGGAATGATTCCTAACCTGAAGTCTCCTCCAATAAACCCTTTTTGCTGATCTATAATATCATTGATCCGGTTACTCTCGTCAACAATAATTTTTGCCTGTTCAATAATTTTTTTGCCAACTTCTGTAAGTTGGATGGGTTTTTTATTCCTGTTGAAAATTTGTGTATCAAACTCTTCTTCAAGTTTCTGAATTTGCATGCTCAACGTTGGCTGGGTAACAAAACAATGTTTGGATGCTGTCGTGAAATTTTTGTATTCGGCCACAGCCAAAACATATTTTAATTGTGTGATTGTCATTACTATCAATATTTATGATAAAGATATTAAAACTATCAATAATGATTATGTTTATTTCGCTTTATTTTTTCTGAAATTTGTATTGTTAAAAGAGAAATTAATTTAATTTAAAAATGAGGAATATGAACACAACAAGTATTGGATTAAACAAAGATAAAGCCAAAAATTTAACCGTAAGTTTAAATGTTTTATTGGCAAATTTTCAGGTATATTATCAAAATTTAAGAGGGTTACACTGGAATATTAAAGGAAAAACATTTTTCGAATTGCATGTGAAATATGAAGAATTTTATACCGATTCTCAAATTAAAATAGATATGATTGCAGAGCGTATTTTAACGTTAGGCGGAACGCCATTACATACGTTTGAAGAATATTCGGAATTGTCTAAAGTCGCCGTTGGTAAAAATATTACAGCAGGTGTGGACGGTGTTCAATTGGTGGTCGGTTCTTTAACGGAACTTTTGCTGTTGGAAAGAGGAATTCTTAATGAATCTGCCGAAGCCAATGATGAAGGTACCAATGCAATGATGAGCGATTTTATTGCGGAACAGGAAAAAACAATGTGGATGCTGAATGCCTGGTTGAACTAAAATTACAGGTAATTTTAGGAATTTATTCGTTACAAATTATAATTGCAGTTTTCAATAAATTGAAAACTGCAATTTTTTTAATACATATCCCAAAAGGTACGTTGTTTGTCCAATTCTTCCTCCTGTTTTTTATACTCCGCAGCAGAAATAACTTTTAAAAATGAAGGGTGTTGTTCAATTCCAAATTCAATTTTTTTTACAATTTCATCAATAGTGTCATTTTCATAGTCAATTTCTAGGGGTTCCTTGATGACCATTGATTGCAGTACATTTCGCTTTTTAATCATCAGTCCCTTCTTGTCATAAGCTCTTCTGAAACCATCAATAACAATAGGAATAACAATGGGTTTGCAGGTTTTTATGATATGTGCGGTACCGCGTCTGATTGGCTTGAAGGGTTTTGTGGTTCCCTGAGGAAAGGTAATTACCCAACCGTCGTCCAACGCTTTCTTTATATTGCTGATATCCGACATTTTCACTTGTCTATTTACATCTTTGCCTTTAGCTCTCCAGGTTCTATCTATAGAAACAGAACCGACATAGGCAAATATTTTTGGCAACATACCCGATTTCATGGTCTCTGATGCTGCTACATAATAGATGTTTAATTTGGGATTCCAAATATAGCCAATGTTTTTTAAAGAATCTACCCTTCCTTTTAAGGAAGCATTAAAAACATGATACATGGCGGCCACATCGGCAAAATAGGTTTGGTGGTTGGAAACAAACAATACATTGGTAGGGGGCAGGTCCCTGATGATTTCAGAACCCTCTATCTGTAGTTCATTGAAACGTCGATACCGTCCGTGAGAAACAACTCCAATAATTCTTACGAGCCATCTTTTTACAAATAAGATATGACCAAAAGGATTTCTTTTAAAAATTGGCATGTAATTGATTGGTTTTTTAATGAAAGACAAACTTAATAAAAAATAAATTAAATTTGTTTTAATAACACTTTGATTTCATTTAACATCATAGCGGTTGCTCCCCAGACGATGCAATTGCTTAAATTAAAGCAGGGAACAGACATCTTTTTAGCGTAAGAAGTGGTGACAATGGTGGTTGAAAAAGCATTTTCATTCAACAAATCTTTGAGCAAAACGGCTATATTTTCTTCCACTTCTTCATTTTTTGTCAGGGTAGGCGTATAGTTCAGAAATCCTAAAAAAGGGGTCACCATAAAATTGCTGGGAGGGATAAATACATCAGTCATTTGTTTAAAAATATAGACATCATCAGGCTGAATTCCAACTTCTTCATGAGCTTCCCTCAAGGCGGTGCCTTCAAGAGAATAATCGGAACTGTCAAATTTTCCTCCGGGAAAACTAATTTGTGATGCATGTGTTCCGTTATAGTTTGCGCGCAAAGTGAGTAAAAAACAGGTTTCTCCCATGGCGTTCGGATAAAATAGCGCCAATACTGCCGCTTTTCTTGCATTTCGTGCCTCAATAAATTCCTGCGTATACTTTTGTCTGAATTTTGGCGCAAGTTCAAACTGGGCATCCAATCCGCCAAGCGTGA
This sequence comes from Lutibacter sp., assembly GCF_041555395.1. GTDB lineage: Bacteria > Bacteroidota > Bacteroidia > Flavobacteriales > Flavobacteriaceae > Lutibacter. The sequence continues at coordinate 8,811 of NZ_JBFFKM010000063.1, forward strand.
TTTCCGACAGTTTTGAAACGTTAATTTTGAAGTTCTTGAAATCCATTTAATTTTCAGAATAAAAAGTAGGTAAAGACAGTTTATATTTTACGGCAACCAATCTTATGGCAATAACAATTAATGTTGTTGAAACATATACAATGGTTTGATCAATATTTAAGTGATGTAAAATAATAAATGCAATTGAACCAAAAATACATGCTGTGGCATAAATCTCTTTCCTGAAAAGAATGGGAACTTCATTACATAAAATATCACGTATAACGCCACCAAAAGAGGCGGTCATCGTTCCCAATGCTATTGATATAACGGGGTGAAAATGAGCATTAATGCCAATTTCTGTACCGGTTATGGTAAATATGCCCAAACCAATGGTGTCAAATAAAAACAATGATTTTTGCAGGTGTTTTAATTTTTTTCGAAATAAAATTGCAATAAAAACAGCCGAACTGATTAAAAAGACATACGTAATATCGGTCATCCAAATAACGGGTTGTTTTCCTATTAAAACGTCTCGCAAAGTACCGCCGCCAACTGCAGTTACAAAGGCAATGATGAAAACACCAAACGGATCCATTTTTTTATTCATGGCCACCAGCGCGCCGGAAATGGCAAATGCAATAGTGCCCAATATATCTAAAATGTAAAATATGGTCATTGGTTTTTTGGTGTAAATTGCAGTGATTTTTATAATAAATTCAATAAAATCTTTGGAATTGATTTCAATAATTTGAAAAGTTAAATACTTTATTTAATTTCAAATTTAGCAGCCATTGCGGCTCCAATAATACCGGCCTCGTTTTCTGCTTCCGCAGGAACTATAGGGGTATCGACATCAATTTTATGGATGAATTTATGCACCCTTTTACTTGCGCCGCCGCCAATGATAATCAAATCTGGAGACATGATAAAATTTAAGTGGTTAAAATACTTATCAAGTCTTTTTCCCCATTTTTTCTGACTTAATTTTTCTCTTTTACGGGCAGAATCTGCTGCATAACGCTCAAAACTGTCTCCATGTCTGTTATATAAGTGTCCAAATTCTGTATTTGGCAATAATTTTCCGTCTAAAAAAAATGCGGACCCAATTCCTGTGCCCAGGGTAATCATAATAACGACCCCTTTTTTGTCTTTTCCGGCCCCAAAGTTTATTTCGGCAATTCCGGCAGCATCGGCATCATTTACAACGGTAAATTCATTTCCTGTCTCATTTTTAAAAAGTTCAGCGACGTTTAAGCCTTTCCAGTCTTCATGTAAATTTCCGCCCGACATGCATTTTCCGTGTTTTAAAGGTGTAGGAAATCCGCAGCCAACCGGACCTTCCCAGTTAAAGTGCTTCACAATTTTTTGAATTACGTTAGCGACAGCCTCTGGTGTGGCGGGCCTTGGAGTTGGAATTCTTTTTTTTTCAGCAGAAAGTGCGCCAGTTTCAACAGTAACTACTGCGGCTTTTATTCCTGTGCCCCCAACATCAATACCCAATATTTCCATAATGCTAAATTTTTATGCTTCACAATTTATTAAAAAAATTATGAAAATTGACCATTAAAAATAAATAAAATCGACCTTTCTCCTTTAACAACAACTACATTCGCGCTTCTATCCATTTACTGAATTCGTAAAAATTCTTTGGCGAAACACCGTGGCCGACAGGAAATTCTTCAAAACAATATTTAATGGTTAATTGGTCTAAAAAGGCCTTTGTTTTATGTGCAGCAGTAACAGGAATAACTTGATCCACAGTGCCATGGGAAATGTAGAAATCCAATTTTGAATAGTCTTTTGCGTTAACGTCAACAGGCAATAAATCGTGATTGACATAACCGCTTAAGGCAATTGCTTTTTGCACTTTTTCAGGATAATTTAAGGCGATGGCATAACTTAAAATGGTGCCTTGGCTAAATCCTAATAGAAAAGTTTTTTCCGGTGAAATGGCATATTTCAGTTGCACCTCATCAATAAATTTTACAATGATTTTTTGGGCTTCCAGGGCTTCAGGGATGTCTGAAAATCTGTCTTTTGGACCGTTAAAATGGATGGTGTACCAGGCATAACTGCCAAATCCTAAAGTTTGGGGCGCTCTTGCGCTGACAATCAGCAGTTCATCGGGCAATTCAGAGGCAAATGCAAACAAATCTTCTTCATTGCTTCCGTAACCATGCAGTAAAATGAGCAAGGAGGTGTTTTCTGTTTTTATTTTTGGTTCTCTGACAATATAATGCAGTGATAATTTTTCCATAATTTAAATATAAAAGTCGCGTAATTGAACGCGACTTCAAAAGTAATCTTAAAAATTTGGTTAACCAATTCCTTTAAACCAATCTTGAAATAAATCACCGAATAATGGTATTTTTTTCTCCTGGCCCTGAACAGCACCCATAAAACCAATGATCCATAAAATAAAAATAAAAATACCGATAATTCCAAATCCCATATCCCCAATGTATTTACTGAGAAACCCTGTTAGAAAAGAGAAAAGGGACAATCCAATCATTTGACGAATATGAAAAGCGGCAAATGAATTGTGCTTTTCATTGTTCATAATAAAGGCAATTAAAGTTCCGATCCAGGTAAAATAACTGATAATTGCCATTGTTTTTCCTTCTTGAACAGTTTGATTTTGCATAAGTTCTTTTTTTTGTTAGTATTTAGATGTTAGTATTGGATATTTCCGCTAACTTTTTAGCCTCTAGTCTCTAGTCTTTTTCTTTGATTCGTTTAACTTCTAACTTTTAATATTTAACTATTGCCTATTGTCTATTGCCTTTTCACTTTATCCTTTTATAATACCATTTTACTGTTAGAAATAACCCCATATACTTTTCCGTTTAAATTTTTATGGAGAAAAATAGCGTTTTTAGAAGAAGACAAGATGTTGTTCTCGCTAAAAGTATAGTC
>NZ_JBFFKM010000064.1:0-11529 GCF_041555395.1 Lutibacter sp.
CGCAAAAATACTAATAATTTTTAGAAATATAATTTTGTTTTTGTTTATTTACGAAAAGTGATAAAATTCTTAAAACAACAACCATAAATACTATTTTGGCGTTCCCGCTTTCTCAGCGGACAGGCTCCGCTGAAAAAGCGGGCGGGCTTTCACTACTCGCTTCCCGTAAAAACGGGAGAGCTCAAACAAACCGCTCAATCCCTAACGCAAATTGAATTACTAATTGTAAGTTTAGAATACCTAAAGTTGTTTTGTGTATTGTTCTTTTTAAGTTTTAACCTAACTTTGAGCTCAGCATCCAACATCTACAAAACACAGCCCTTGACCCTATTTCGGCTACGCTCAACACAAGTCTCAAGAGGGCAATTTGATTCGTTTAACTTCTAGTATTTAACTTTAAACTTTTTTACTATTGCCTATTTGCCAATTGGCTCTAATTTTTAACTTTTGACTTATAACTTTTTTTTTGCCGTATCTTCGCATTTTAAAAATTGATTGCATTTAAATTCTTTATGAAAGCTTTACAATACTTAAACAAATACTTTTTAAAATATAAATACAGGCTGTTCATTGGTATAATTATTACCATTGCTTCTAAATTCCTAGCCTTGCAGGTTCCTCAACTCATCAGGGAATCCGTGAATGTCGCTGAAGATTATAGAAATGGCGTTGTTACCGATTTGACCATCGTAAAATCGGAGTTGTTAAACAACATTCTTTTAATTGTTGCCGCAGCATTGTTATCGGGCTTTTTCACATTTTTAATGAGGCAAACCATTATTGTGATGTCACGATTAATTGAATTTGACCTAAAAAATGAAATTTATCAGCAATACCAGCGATTGTCTTTAAATTTCTATAAAAAAAACAAAACAGGCGATTTAATGAATCGCATTAGCGAAGATGTGAGTAAAGTGCGCATGTACTCGGGTCCGGCCGTTATGTATACCGTAAATATGCTGGTATTGTTTTCTGTGGCCATTATCAAAATGTATAATATTGATACCACTTTAACCAATTACACGTTGTTGCCATTGCCCATTTTATCCGTTTTAATTTATTATTTAAGCAGGGTCATTAACAAACGCAGCACCGTTGTGCAACAATATTTATCCAAATTAACAGCAAGTGCACAAGAAACTTTTTCGGGCATCAGTATCTTAAAATCCTATGGCATTGAAGAAAAATCCAAGACCGAATTTGAGCACTTGTCCAATACAGCCAAAGAAAAAAACATCAGTTTGTTTAAAGTGCAGGCCTTGTTTTTCCCTTCCATGATTTTGTTGATTGGATTGAGCAATATCATGGTTATTTATGTCGGCGGTTTGCGCTATATTCAAGGCACCATTTCTTTGGGGGTTATTGCAGAGTTTATTATGTACATCAACATGCTAACCTGGCCGGTTGCCGTTGTGGGCTGGGTAACTTCCATCATTCAGGAGGCTGAAGCATCACAAAAAAGAATCAACGAGTTTTTAAAGCAGGAGCCTGAAATTAAAAATAACGCCATTGCTCCATCAAAAATTGAAGGTGGCATTGAATTTAAAGATGTCTCATTTACCTATGACGACACCAACATTGAAGCGCTTCAACATGTGAATTTTAAACTTGAAAAAGGAAAAACACTGGGTATTTTAGGAAATACCGGATCTGGAAAAACAACGCTTATAAGTTTAATTGCACGTTTGTATGATGTGAAATCGGGCGAAATATTAATCGACAGACAGTCCATTGAAGAGCTCAATTTAGACAATTTGCGTCAGAGTATTGGTTTTGTTCCGCAAGAAGCATTTCTGTTTTCGGATACCATAAAAAACAACATTAAATTTGGCGATGAATCTGCTTCCGACGAAAAAATTGAACAAGCTGCCAAAGACGCGTACATTCATCACAATATTATTGAGTTTAATAAAGGCTACAACACTTTTGTCGGGGAAAGAGGCGTTACCTTGTCGGGCGGGCAAAAACAACGTGTTTCCATAGCGCGTGCGCTTATTAAAGAACCTGAAATTTTAATTTTTGACGATTGTTTATCAGCAGTTGACACAGAAACAGAAGAAATTATCCTGAATAACTTATTTAAAATAAGTCAGGATAAAACGACCATCATTGTTAGCCATAGAATTTCATCGGTTAAAAATGCGGACGCCATCATTGTATTGGAAAACGGAAAAATAATTCAACAAGGTTCACATAATGAGTTAATTAAAATTAACGGCTATTATAAAGATCTTTATGAACAGCAACTTTTGGAAAAAGAAATTTAAAAAAAGTGAAATAACTCAAATAATTTTATAGATTTGTGTCAAAGTCTAATAGAAAGATAAATTAAAATAGAGGGTTAAATATGAATGACAATGAACATTTAGAACAAGAAGAGATCTTCTCTCAGGTTCTTAGAGCAGGAAGAAGAACTTACTTTTTTGACGTAAGAGCAACAAAAGCAGAAGATTATTACTTAACTATTACTGAAAGTAAAAAATTCACACATGACGATGGATCTTTCCATTACAAAAAGCATAAAATTTATTTATACAAAGAAGATTTTGTGGAATTTAATGACATGCTTAAAGAAGCAACAAGCTATATTTTAAATGAAAAAGGTGAAGAAGTAATTTCTGAACGTCACCAAAAAGATTTTAAAAGACCATCAGAAGGAACAGAGGAAACAGAAGATTCCGTATCAGGATCTGAAAGTTTTACTGATGTAAATTTTGAAGATATATAATAATAGCTTCAGTCAAATAAAAAAACACTTCAATTGAAGTGTTTTTTTTATGCCCAAAAAAAGCTGATGATTAAATCATCAGCTTTTTTAATATTTGTTTTATGCCAATACTTTTTGAACTTTATCCGCAGCCTCCTGAAATTCAGTTGCTGAAATTAAATCCAAACCACTATTATCTAAAAGCTCTTGCGCTTCTTTTGCATTTGTTCCTTGTAAACGCACAATAATTGGAACATTAATAGCATCGCCCATATTTTTATAAGCATCAATTACGCCTTGTGCCACGCGGTCGCAACGTACAATTCCGCCAAAAATATTGACCAATATTGCTTTTACATTCTTATCTTTTAATATAATTCTGAATGCCGTTTCAACACGTTTTGCGTCTGCCGTTCCGCCAACATCCAAAAAGTTCGCAGGCTCGCCGCCAGATTGTTTAATTAAATCCATCGTGCTCATCGCCAATCCGGCTCCATTCACCATACAACCCACATTTCCGTCTAAATCAACATAATTCAATCCTGCCGCATTGGCTTCAACTTCAATTTCATTTTCTTCGCGCAAATCTCTCAGCATCGCTAAATCTTTATGACGAAATAAGGCGTTGTCATCCAAAACAACTTTTGAATCCACCGCTAAAATTTTATCGTCCGACGTTTTTAATACCGGATTGATTTCAAATAAAGTGGCATCAGAATTTACAAATGCCGAATATAAAGAAGTTACAAACTTGATCATTTCTTTCAATGCATTCCCTGACAACCCTAAATTAAAGGCAATTTTACGGGCCTGAAAAGCCTGCAAGCCCAATAAAGGATCCATTTCTTCCGTAAAAATTAAATGAGGCGTTTTTTCCGCAACAGTTTCAATATCCATTCCACCTTCAGTAGAATACATAATCATGTTTTTACCTGTGGCCCTGTTTAACAAAACCGACATATAGTACTCTTCAGGTTCATGTTCCCCTGGATAATAGACATCTTCGGCAATTAAAACCTGATGAACTTTTTTTCCTTGAGGTGGTGTTTGAGGTGTTATCAGCATCATTCCGATGATACTTTCAGAAATTGATTCAATATCTTTCAAACTTTTGGCCAATTTCACGCCACCGCCTTTTCCACGTCCGCCCGCATGAATCTGTGCTTTAACAACCCACCAGTCTGTTCCGGTTTCTACAGCCAGTTGTTTTGCTGCTTCTACCGCTTTTAAATGGTTATCGGCAACAATACCACGTTGTATTCTTACTCCAAAACTATTTAGCAATTCTTTTCCTTGATATTCGTGTAAATTCATTAGAGATAATGGTTTTTTGTAAATATCAACAAATGTACTAATCCTAAAATTAAAATTTATGTTCATTTCAAAAAAGTTTTATAATGTATAACAATGTGCTATTTTTGTAGTCTGTATATTAACATTTATTTAAGACAGGCTTATTCAGGTCTTAAATATTTAAGCAAAAAAATGATTCCTTTTATTAATTTACAATGAAGAATTCCCTATTTATATTCAGTTTATTTATTTTTTCCCTTTGCCATTCTCAAGTAAAAATTAAATCTGTTCATGCTTTACGAATTGATAAAACTCCTGTGATAGATGGTATTCTGGACGAAGTTTTTTGGAAGAATGCCGAATCTGCCCAAGATTTTGTGATGTTTCAACCTGGAGATGGCGGATCGGAAAGAGAAAATAAAAGAACCGTTGTAAAAATAGCGTATGATGATGAAGCCATTTATTTTGGCGCAACCATGTATGATGACAAGCCCGAAGAAATACCAATGCAATTTGGCGCCAGAGATCAAATTGGGCAAGTCGACTTTTTCCAGATTAATATAAACCCAAACAACGACGGGCAGAACGACACTAAACTTGTGGTAATGAGTACCGGTGCCCAGGCCGATGCTAAAGTTTCTTCGAACGAAGAAGATTTCAGCTGGAATGCCGTTTGGGAAAGCAACGTTAAAGTAAACAGCAACAGTTGGGTTGCTGAAATTAAAATTCCATATTCTGAACTCCGATTTTCGAATTCAGCCATCCAAACCTGGGGCATTAATTTTCACAGAAAGATTAATAAATTAAATGAACAATATGTATGGAATTATATTGATAAAAAAATTGGTATATATACTCAATATGCAGGCTCATTAGAAGGTATAAAAAATATTAAGCCTCCTACCCGATTGAGTTTTTCACCCTATACTTATGTCTCACATACCTCATACAATGGAAATTCGGAGTCCGATTACAGCGTTGGTCTGGATTTAAAATATGGTATAAATGAAAGTTTTACGCTCGATGCCACTTTAATTCCCGATTTTGGGCAAACTGCATTCGATAATTTGGTCCTGAATTTAGGTCCATTTGAACAACAATATGCGGAAAAAAGATCCTTTTTTACTGAAGGTACAGAACTTTTTAGCAAAGGTGGTTTATTTTATTCCCGCAGAATTGGAAATGCTCCCGTAGGTTATGATATGGTTGAAACAAACTTAACCGAAAATGAAGAAATTATTGAAAATCCAAACAAAGTAAATATGTTAAATGCCTTAAAAGTTTCGGGCAGAACAAAAAAGGGTTTGGGCATAGGTTTTTTCAATGCCATCACTGAAAAAACTTCAGCAAAAATAAAAAATACGGCAAGCCAGGAAATTAGGAAAGAAGTTACCGAACCTCTTGCCAATTATAATGTATTGGTATTAGACCAACAATTCAACAAAAATTCATCTGTTAGTTTTGTGAATACAAATGTGACCAGAGAAGGCACTTTTAGAGACGCCAATGTTTCGGCACTGCTTTTTAATGTCTCAAACAAAGAGAACAAATACAATATGTCCGGAAATTTTAAAATTAGTGACGTTTTGGACAATAGTGAGCATAATTCGGGATATTCCGGTTTTATTGAATTGTCAAAAATATTTGGTAATTATCAGTATGAAATAGGACATTCCCGAAGCAATAAAACCTATGACATTAACGATTTAGGCTATCAAAACAGAAATAATTATTCCAAATACTGGGGTGAAATATCTTACCGGATTTTTGAACCAACAAAAATCTTTGATGGCTTTAACATTTCGCTATCCGGTAATATAAATTATCAAAATGATTCCAACCTGTATGCGGAAAATGATTTAGAGCTTGATTTTTTCTTTTTTACCAAATCCCGATTTGCCTTTGGTGGAGAATTAGAAACAAACATTGGCAAACAAAATGATTTTTATGCACCCCGCAAAGAGGGGCGATTTTTTAAACAAAATCCTGTATATATTATGAATGGCTGGATTTCTACTGATTACAGAAAAATGTTTGCCATTGATGTCAAAACTACCTACGCTAAACGATATGACACTGAAAATGAATACTATGATTTAACCATTTCTCCCCGATATCGCTTTTCTGATAAATTTTCTGTTATATACGATATGTCTTTTTCAAAACTTATTAATGATAAAGGCTGGGTGAAAAATTTAGAAAATGGCAGCATTATTTTTGGAAACAGAGCTTTAAAGGAAGTGACCAATACCTTAACTGGAAAATTTAGTTTCAATACAAAATCAAATTTAGGCTTGTCATTCAGACATTATTGGTCGCCTGTTGCCTATGATGCCAATTTTTTTGAACTTAATAATGAAGGCACTTTGAACGCAAGTTCCTACCAAGGAAACCATGATATCAATTACAACGTCTGGAATTTGGATTTGAGTTATTCATGGGAGTTTGCTCCGGGAAGTCAGCTAGTTGCCTTGTACAGAAATTCTATTTTTAATGAAGATGACTTGTCTCATTTAAAATTTGGAAAAAATTTGGACAATCTTTCTAACGAGCCAATTACCAATAATATTTCATTAAAATTCATCTATTATTTAGATTACAACAAACTTAAAACTTGGTTGTAACTAGGCAATAAGACAATTAGTTAATGAGCAAATTAGCCGATTAAAGAATAGAGAATGGAGACAAAATTAATGGAAATAAACAGTTACACAGTTATTTGGTTGTTGGTTGTTGGTTGTTGGTTGTTGGTTGTTGGTTGTTGGTTGTTGGTTGTTGGTTAAACAAATAAACAATTAAACAGTTAAACAATTAAACGATTAACCATTTTTACATTACTTTTACAGCATGATAGAAGCGAAAAATATTCATAAATTTTACGGGGAATTAGAGGTTTTAAAAGGCGTAGATTTAACCATAAAAAAGGGAGAAATCGTCGCTATTGTTGGTCCTTCCGGGGCGGGCAAAACAACCTTATTACAAATTCTTGGCACGTTGGACCACCCTGCAAAAGGCAAGGATTCCAAACTTGCCATCAGCGCTAAAAATATCCTGTCGTTAAAAGACAACGAACTTTCTAGGTTCAGAAATCAGCATATTGGTTTTATATTTCAGTTTCATCAGTTGCTGCCGGAATTTACGGCACTTGAAAATGTGTGCATTCCCGCTTTAATAGGGAATACTGCTAAAAAAGATGCAGAAAACAAAGCAAAAGAATTGCTTAATTTTTTAGGACTTTCGAGCAGAATGCACCACAAACCAAACGAATTGTCGGGCGGTGAACAGCAACGCGTTGCCGTTGCCAGAGCGCTAATCAACAATCCTGACGTTATTTTTGCCGATGAGCCCAGCGGCAATTTAGATTCTTCTTCCGCCAAAAATTTGCACGCGTTATTTTTTGACCTTCGCGATAAATTCAACCAAACTTTTGTGATTGTGACACACAATCAGGAATTGGCAGCAATGGCCGACAGAAAGCTGGAAATGACAGACGGCAGAATCAGCAAAAAACCTTTATAAAATGATAGGTATTATTAGTGCCATGCAAGAAGAGATTCAGGCCTTGCTTCATGAACTTCAACAAGTATCAACAACCGTAAAAGGAATGAGAACCTATTATACCGGGACTTTATTCGATAAAAAAGTGGTCCTTGTTTTTTCCCGTTGGGGAAAAGTAGCTTCTGCAGCAACCACCACCCAATTAATCAACGATTTCGATGTTAAAGAAATCATTTTTACCGGCGTGGCGGGCGCCATTAGTCCAAAATTAAATATTGGCGATATTGTGATTGGCAAAAATTTGTACCAACACGATTTAAATGCTTTTCCGTTTTTCGAAAAATTTGAAATCCCTATTTTAAGAAAGAAGTTCCTGGAAACAAGCGATTCCGCAAAATTACTGGAAGCCTCCAATCTATTTTTAGCGACTTATCATCAATTTATTTCATTGGAAGACGCACAGCTTTTTGATATTATAACTCCAAAACTGGTTTATGGCGATATTGCAAGCGGCGATCAGTTTATTTCAAGCCTTAAAAAAATTAAGAAGTTGAATAAAAAGCTTCCAACAGCAGTTTGCGTAGAAATGGAAGGCGCAGCGGTTGCGCAAATTTGTTTTGAATATGAAATTCCATTTTCCATCATTCGTGTCATTTCAGACAAGGCAAACGACAATGCGACCATAGATTTTCCAAAATTTGCCAATACCATTGCGAGCAAATATGCCTTAGGCATTTTGAAAAATTATTTCTCATAAATTCCGCCTATTTTTATATCTTTGATAAACCATTTTGAACAATGCAATTTAAGCATCCGGAAATTCTATACGCGCTTCTTTTACTTATCATTCCGATAATTGTTCATTTATTTCAACTGCAACGCTTCGTTAAAGTTCCATTTACCAATGTCGCATTTTTAAAAAATATTGAAAGACAAACGCGAAAAAGTGCCCAACTTAAAAAGTGGCTTGTTTTACTCAGTCGTTTATTGGCTTTAAGCTGTTTAGTTTTAGCCTTTTCACAACCTTATTTTTCTGAATCTTCAACCCAGAAACATGTAAATATCACTATTTATTTAGACAACTCCTACAGCATGCAAGTAAAGGGAGAACAAGGCGAATTATTGAAAAGTGCTGCTCAAAAAATTATTGACAACAACAACATTCAAAACAGTACTTTTACCTTAATTACCAATGATGAAAATTTTAAGAATTTGGATGCCAAAGGTTTAAAAAACGAATTGATAGACCTTCATTATTCGCCAAATAAACTTGATATAAATACTGTTTTACTGAAAGCAAAAAGTAATTATTCAACTAAAATAAATACTTTAAATAAAATTATATTAATATCTGATTTTCAGAATATTAATATTATCAATAAAATTGATTTCAACATTGTAAATTCGCCAATTTCTCTGTTGCAGCTCTCCCCAAAAGAAGCGCAAAATATTTATTTGGACAGCGTGTCTCTTGAACGAAAATCTTCAACCGAAACAGCACTGAACGTACTTGTAAAAAGCACACAGATGATTACCTCCAACGTTCCGATTTCTTTATTTCAGGAGGAAAACTTAATAGGAAAAACAACCGCAAAATTTGTAAATTCCAATGGGTCAGCCATTCAATTTTCGCTCCAAAACTCGAATAATTTTAACGGAAAAATATCCTTGGTTGATGATGGGTTGGAATTTGATAACGACTTTTACTTTTCAATTTCAACACCCGAAAAAATCAACGTTTTAAGCATTGGAAATCCGACCGAATTTTTACCAAAAATCTATACAAAAAATGAGTTTAATTTTACTGCTTCCTCACTTCAGCAATTAAATTACAACACCATTCAAAATCAGGATTTAATAATTTTGAATGAAATGACAGACATTCCTGCCGAATTACTACGCAGTTTAGTTGAGTTTTCAGAAAATGGCGGAAGTTTGGTTGCAATTCCTTCTCAAGAAGCAAATACCGATTCCTATAACCGACTTTTAAATGCATTTCAGGCCGGAAAAATAAGCGCTAAAATTGAAAATGAACATCAAATTACTACCATTAATTATGAGCATCCTTTAATCGATGATGTTTTTAAAAAGAAAGTGACCAATTTTCAATACCCAAAAACAGCATTGTATTACCAAAACAATTTTAAAAACAGTTCGGCCATTCTTAAATTCGACAATAACAGCCCGTTTATTTCGGCCACAAAAACCAAAAACGGCACTTTTTACTGGATTTCATCACCTTTGAATAAAGGAATTTCAGACTTTACGCAATCACCTTTGGTGGTGCCCGTTTTTTACAATTTCGCTAAAAAAAGTCTGAAAACAACACAAATTTATTATACGATTGCACCAGAAAATGAGATTGAAATAACAACATCCATAGGTAAAGATGATGTACTGAAGATTTCAAACGAAACCAATGCATTTATTCCGCTTCAAAAAGTATCCCAAAACAAAGTCAATATTACCGTGACAGCTATTAATTTGCAAAGCGGATTTTATACGATCTCAAACAATACTGAGGTACTGAAAACCATTGCATTAAATTACAACAGAGAAGAGAGCGACACCAATTACGCCGATTTAAAATCTATGGCTGGTGATGCCGAAAACGTATTTGTTTCCTCCTCAATTGATGAACTTTTTAATGAAATTGGTAATCAACAAAAAATCAATTGGCTTTTTAAATGGTTTTTAGCATTTTCTGTGCTATTTTTGCTCATTGAAATGCTGTTATTAAAATATTTCAAAATATGAATTTACTTCTGAAATCTGCTACCATTATCGATAATTCAAGTCCGTTTCACCTTCAAATTAAAGACCTTCTTATTGAAAACGGCACCATCACAAAAATTGGCGAAAAACTTAAAAATCCGAAAAATTATAAAGAAATAGAATTTGACAACCTGCATATTTCTCAGGGCTGGTTTGATTCGAGCGTATGCTTTGGCGAACCAGGATATGAGGATCGAGAAACGATTGAGAATGGATTGAAAACGGCTTCGAAAAGCGGATTTACCGCAGTTGCCGTAAATCCGAATACCTATCCAGCCACAGACAATAAATCTGCTATTCAGTTTCTAAAAAACAAAGCCAATGGCTCAGCCACAACGCTGTATCCTATGGGAAACCTTACTAAAGGCGGGAAAAGCGAAGATATTGCAGAATTGTACGATATGCAAAACGCCGGCGCCATTGCTTTTGGAGATTATAACAAGGCTGTTTCAAATGCCAATCTTTTGAAAATCGGGTTGCAGTACGCACAAAATTTTGATGCACTCCTCTTAAGTTTTCCGCAGGACAATTCGATAGCAGGAATTGGTTTGGTAAATGAAGAGATTAACAGCACAAAGCTTGGTTTAAAAGGGATTCCCGCTTTATCGGAAGAATTACAAATTGTTCGCGATTTATTTTTGCTGGAATATACCGGTGGAAAATTGCACATTCCAACAATTTCCACTGCAAAATCGGTTGAACTTATAAAGGAAGCTAAAAAGAAAAAATTAAATATTACCTGCAGCGTTGCCGCACATCACTTAGCACTAACCGACGATGAGCTGAAAGATTTTAATGCGAACACAAAAGTATTGCCTCCGTTGCGCACTTCAAAAGACTTAAAGGCATTGATCAAAGGATTAAAAGAAGGCGTTATTGATATGGTGACCAGTGACCACAACCCTATTGATGTTGAACATAAAAAGGTGGAATACAACAACGCAAAATTTGGAACCATTGGACTGGAAAGTTTGTTTGGCGCCTTGAATAAAACAATCGGGCTGGAAACATTAATAGCCAGTTTAACCACCAAACCGAGAGAAAGATTCAATATACCAACCTATTCTATTGCAGAAGGCAAACAAGCCAATATCACCCTTTTTAATCCCGATTTTGACTATACTTTTAGCGAGAACAACATCTTGTCTTCTTCTAAAAACGCTATTTTTCTCCATAAAAATTTAAACGGAAAAGTATATGGGGTTATTTCTAACAGTAAAATGGTATTATAAAAGGATAAAGTGAAAAGGCAATAG
>NZ_JBFFKM010000065.1:0-11373 GCF_041555395.1 Lutibacter sp.
TATCGGCACTCTCCATTAATAGATATTGCGCATCAGGCTTAGAAGCCATCAATCAAGCTGCCGCCATGGTAAAATCAGGATGGTCCAATTTAATTATTGCAGGCGGTGTTGAATCTATGTCGCGTGTGCCAATGGGTATTGATGGTTCTGCCTGGGTCATGGAACCCGATGCAGCTTTTGGTAAATTTGTCCCTCAAGGTATTTCTGCCGATTTAATTGCAACAAAATATGGGTTTAGCCGTAACGATGTGGATCGTTTTGCCGTGGCCTCCCAAAAAAGAGCCACTCAAGCTCAAAAAAATGGTTATTTTGATAAATCCATAATCCCAGTTACCGATATTAATGGGTTTGTGCAATTGGCGAAAGATGAATATATTCGGTCCAATACAACCATCCAAACACTCGCAAACCTGAATCCTTCGTTTGAACAAATGGGTGAAATGTTATTTGACCAAACAGCCATCGATAAATATGTAGCGGTTGAAAAAATTAACCATGTGCATCATGCAGGAAACTCTTCCGGACTTGTGGATGGCGCATCATTAATGCTCATTGGAAATAAAGAAATTGGAGAAAAATTAGGGTTGAAACCACGCGCTATCATTAAAATGGGCGCTGTTTTGGGAACAGAACCTCTTATTATGCTTGAAGGACCAATTCCTGCAACATTAAAAGCATTGCGAAATGCTAAAATGACTATTTCAGACATTGACCTGTTTGAAGTAAATGAAGCTTTTGCGGTGGTTCCGTTGCGTCTTATGGATCATTTAAATATTGACCATTCAAAAGTTAACGTAAATGGAGGCGCCATTGCGATGGGACACCCTTTAGGCGCTACAGGATGTATGATTTTAGGAACTGCTTTAGATGAGTTGGAACGCCAAAACAAAAGTACTGCTTTGGCAACTTTATGTGTTGGCGGAGGTATGGGAATTGCAACAATAATTGAACGTATTTAAAAATCTAATCACCTCTAGAATTATGAAACATATAAAATATAAAGTTGATGGCGACGGGATCGCTTTTGTTACCTGGGACGTCATGGATGCTCCTGTTAACATTATGAATTCAACTACCATGCCTGAGTTTTTTACAGCCATAAAACAAGCTGTAAATGATGAAAAAGTAAAAGGGATTGTTATCAATTCCGCCAAAAACGATTTTATAGCCGGTGGTGATTTAAAATGGTTTTTGAATTATGATAAATCAAAGCAGGATTGTTTTGAGATGCTTATGGAAACCAACAGAAACTTACGCCTGTTGGAAACCTGTAACAAGCCGGTTGTTGCCGCAATGAACGGATTGGCGCTTGGCGGCGGATGTGAAGTTGCGTTGGCTTGTCATTATAGAATTATGAGCAACCATCCTAAAAACAGAATGGGATTGGTGGAATGCTCGGTTGGATTATTTCCGGGAGCAGGTGGAACCCAACGGTATTTACGAATGATGGGACCTCAAAAAACCATTCAATACATTACACAATCAAAAAAACTAACCGCTGAGCAAGCTTTAAAAGAGGGTCTTGTAAATGAAATTTGCAGTCCTGAGGATGACATCAATGCTTTGGCAAAACAGTGGATTTTAAACAAGGGAACCAGCGAACAGCCTTGGGACCAAAAAAAATTCAAAGTCCCCGGCACACCTGTTGGCGTTGGACAAATATCGGGTGTAGATGAGTTTTTCAGCGTTTCAAATGCAATGGCTTATAAAACAACACACGGAAATTTACCACATATAAAAAACGTGTTAAGCGCCATTTATTATGGAGCATCCTGTCATATAGACAAAGCGTTGGAAATTGAGGCGCGTTATTTTGTGGACACCCTGTTTTCCAAAGAAACAAAAAATATCATTCGTTCTTCATTCGTGTTTATTGGAGATGCCGCAAAAGGAAAATCAAAACCCAAAGGTTATGAGGTGGTTTCATTCAAGAAAATTGGTGTTTTAGGAGCCGGAATGATGGGTGCAGGAATCGCTTATGTGAGTGCTAAAGCCGGATTGGACGTTGTTTTAAAAGATGTAAGCAAAGAAAATGCGGAACGTGGAAAAGAGTATGCTAAAACGCTGGAGCAAAAATTGTTAAAAAACGGATATACTACAGAAGCCAAAATTGCAGCACTGCTTCAAAAAATTCAGACTTCCAATTCCGTGAATGATTTATCCGATTGTGATTTAATTATAGAAGCTGTTTTTGAAAACGAAAAGTTGAAGAATGCTGTAACCAAAGAAACGGAAGCGGTTATTGGGAAAGCCGTTATTTACGCAACCAATACGTCTACCATACCCATTACAAAATTGGCGGAAGCTTCTTCAAAATCCGATAAATTCATTGGATTGCATTTCTTTTCCCCTGTTGAAAAAATGCCTTTGGTTGAAGTAATTAGGGGAAAAGAAACCAGTGAAAAAACATTGGCGGCTGCTATTGATTACGTGATAAAAATTAGAAAAGTGCCTATAGTTGTCAATGACGGACGGGGATTTTTTACTTCAAGAGTCTTCGGGAAATTTGTGAATGAAGGCATCACGATGTTAACGGAAGGAATCCCGCCGGCGGTAATTGAAAATGTTGCCAAAAAAATAGGGATGCCGGTGGGGCCTTTGGCAATTTCTGATGAGGTTAATTTAAAATTAATGTTAGATATTATGAGCGAAGACCCAACTTTAACGCCTCATGAAATAACCTTGAAAAACACCGTAGCCGCTATTGTTGAATTTCATCACAGAACAGGTAAAAAGGAAGGAAAAGGCTTTTATGATTATCCGAAAAATGAAAAGAAATCGATTTGGAAAGGATGGGAAAAAATTTATCCGCCACAATCCGATTTTGATGAAGAAGAAGTAGGGAAAAGAATGTTGTTCGCGATGGTAATCGATGCGTATAAATGTTTGGATGCTGGTGTGATTCGAGAACCAAAAGATGCTGATGTCGGATCCATTTTAGGACTGGGATTTCCCATTCATACAGGAGGCGTCATGTCATATATAGATTATATTGGAGCTAAAGCGTTTGGATTATACAGCGAAAAATTAGCTCAAAAATATGGGGAACGATTTAAATTGCCGGAAAGCTTAAAAATCCGAATTCAGGAGGCAGGCAATAACAGGGTGTTCTACAAAAATTAACAGTAATTATAAAAAACAACATAAAATGCTACAAAATATTCTAATTGAAAGAAAAATATACGCGTCAGAAGAACATAAAATGATGCAAGGAATGATTCAGGATTTTATAAAAAATGAAATCATTGACCATATTGACGAATGGGAAAAAGCCGGTATGGTAAGCCGTGATATTTGGAAACGCGCAGGGGATCTCGGATTGTTATGTATGGATATGCCGGAAGAATACGGCGGTGCTGGTTTGGATTTTTCTTTTAATGCGTTGCTGATTGAAGAATTTTCAAAAAAAGGAATAAGCGGACCAGGTTTCTCATTGCATTCAGACATTGTTGCTCCCTATATTTTAAAATACGGAACCGAAGATCAGAAGAAAAAATATTTACCCCAAATGGCAAAAGGTGATATCATCACCGCTATTGGGATGACGGAACCTAATTGCGGAAGTGACTTGCAGGCTTTACGAACAACTGCCGTGGATAAAGGAGATTATTATTTGGTAAATGGGCAAAAAACTTTTATTACCAATGGTTATATGTGTGATATGGCCATCATTGCAGTAAAAACCAATCCGGGAACTAAAGAAGAAGGCATTACCTTGCTCATTGTAGAAACGTCAATGAAAGGTTTTGAAAAAGGAGTTCCATTTAAAAAAATTGGAATGAAATCACAGGATACCTGTGAATTGTTTTTTGACAACGTTAAAGTTCCAAAAGAAAACAGGCTGGGAGATGAAAGAAAGGGTTTTAAAATTATGATGACCGAATTGGCCCGGGAAAGATTAACAGTAGGCATTGCCGGTGTGGCAAGTGCAGAAGGGGCCATTGAAGCTACCATTGCTTATACTTCCGAAAGAACCGCTTTTAGCACCCCAATTGCCGGATTTCAAAATACCCAGTTTAAACTAGCCGAATGTGCTACCCAAATGCAAATTCATCAGGCCTTTTTAGATCGTTGTATTGAATTGATGAAAACCCATGAACTATCAGCCGAGAGCGCTTCTATGATTAAATATTCAGCAACAGATATGTGCGGAATCGTTGTAGATGAATGCTTGCAACTTTTTGGCGGTTACGGGTATATGTGGGATTACCCAATTGCCAGGCTGTATGCTGACAATCGTGTGGCACGAATTTATGCCGGCACCAATGAAATTATGAAATTATTAATTGCACGGGGTTTATTTAAAGAACTGTTCAAAAGATGAACCGAGCCTTACAAATTTTGACACACAAGGGAATTATGAATAGCGAACAGCAGCTGTTACCAATAAAAAATAAAATGTAAACAGATGAAACGCCTACAACAAACTAATCTAACAGAAAAAAAGAAAGATTCTAAGCGTTCCATTTGACAAATAAAAAATAATAAAAAATAACAAATGAAACGAGCATATCAAATTTTGACACACAAAGTAATGATTCATTGCGAACAGCAGCTGTTACCGCTAAAAAATAAAATGTAAACAGATGAATGAATTACTGAAAGATTTTAAGGTAAAAACAGTGGTAAAAGTGCGATGGGGAGATATGGATGCTTATCAGCATGTCAATAATGTAATTTATGTGGCTTGGGGTGAAGTTGCGCGAATAGATTATTTCATGGCTCTTGAGCCTGAAGCATTTTTATCACCACCAAAAAAATTGAAATATGCGTCAATTTTAGGTTTTCAATCGGTTAAATATATTGCACCGGTGGTGTATCCGGATACCATCCATATTGGCACAAAAACAGAAGAAATAAAGGAAGACAGAATTGTGTTAAAGTCTTTTTATTATAGCGAAAACACCAAAAAACTGGTGGCAATTAAAACGCATGAAGTCATTGTTTTTGATTATAACACCAATCAGAAAATCCTTGTTCCCGAGGAATTTATTTCTAAAATAAATAAGCTCGAAAACAAATAACAGGCGGTTAACCAATTATTTTCCATGAAAGAAATTCAGCCATTAAGCGGTATAAAAATTATTGATTTCACTCGTTTATTGCCAGGTCCTTTGGGAACCCATTTGTTAAGTCAGCTGGGAGCCGAAGTCACCAAAGTTGAAAGCCCGAAGCGAATGGATTACACAAGGTTTTATCAGCCTCAAAGAAATGGTGTTTCTACATTATTTCATTCGTTGAACTATACAAAAACCCAATTAATTGTAGATTATGAAACTGCTGAAGGCTATCAGCAACTCGTGGAAGAAATAAAAAAAACCGACGTATTGATTGAGCAATTTCGCCCGGGTGCTATGGCTGTTTTTAATTTGTCATTTGAAAAGGTAACCAAAATTAATCCGAATATTGTTTATATTTCAGTTACTGGATATGGACAAACTGGAGAAAAGAAAAATGAAGCGGGCCATGATTTAAATTATATGGCAACCGCCGGCCTGTTAAGTTTGAATAAAGATGAAAATGGAAAACCGGTAATTCCCGGTTTTCAAATTGCCGATGTTGCCGGTGGCGCCTATATGATCGTTTCTGCCTGTACAAGCGGATTGCTGGCGCAAAAAATTCATCAAAAAGCCCAATATATAGATGTATCTATTTTTGATGCGACTATTGCTCTTGGAGCTCTGGCACATGGAATGTTGCAGGGGAACGCCGACTATAATAAAACGCCCTTTTTAAGTGGTTTTACAGTTAACTATAATGTGTATGAATGTGCTGATGGCAAATGGATTGCATTGGCTGCTTTTGAAATGAAGTTTTGGAATTCATTTTGTGACATGGTAAATCAGCCTTTATGGAAAACTTCCAATAGTGATGATCTGATATCCGGTGTTTTTGACAAGAAAAAACTGGAACAATTATTCAAAACGAAAACACGTGATGAATGGGTTGCGTTGGCAGTAAATGATGATGTGTGCCTATCTCCGGTTATGGAAATGGAAGAAGTATACAATCAAAAGCAAACAAAAGACAGGGCTATTTTTAAGGAAGTTGAAATTGATGGTAAGTCTTTAAAAATTTATGACAAACCTTACAAAACGTTTACAAGTTTGTAAGCTATTTTTTTAGTGCAGTTAGGATGGTCACTAATTAAGAATAGACAAAGTAAGTTTAATTTCACTCAAAATCATTCGTAATTTTTATGCTTTTCATACCTCCAAAAGGCTTGATAGGCGTAAGTTAAATCTCTGGACAAATCCTCCCATCTTACCCGCCCTTTTTCAATGGCCTTACTTAATTTTTTGAATTTTTCTTCCGATAACGGTAATTCTATTTTTGTTAAATCCAGTTTTTCCATGTCGTTATTTTTGTTAAAATTATCCTGCAAGTCACACGTTTGCTTTTTGTAAATCTGTTTTAATAAGGTTTTCTTGAGGTCTCCTATTTTCAACCAGTGGTGCATGATACACTGAAAACTTAATTGGAGTTTCAAATGAAAGCGTTTCATTCGATGCAGAATTTAAGAATTTTTTGCCAGAATAGCAACATGAATAACTAAATAATTTGGTCGCTGAGGTTAAAATACAAAAATAATCATAAAAAAGAAGTCTTAGATTTAGTGATTTTTATAAAAATTTAAAATTAAAACAAGGGTCTCTTTTAATTGTAAAAAAAGGAAAGAACCGCTGTAACCTTATATCATAGGGAGCTAAAAATGAATTGAAAAAAATAACCCAAAACAGAATTGTAATTTTTTTTTTTGCAACAAATATTACATGAGTTTTTGAAAGTCAGAATTTTACCTATATTTGCACGCGAATATTTTAATGGTTTTTTTAAAAAAACTTGTAGCGCAATTTGTCATTTATCACAACTATCCTGACAATATTTCATCATTTTCTATGAAAAAAAGGTAAAGTAAAATAATTAATAAATTTAAATAAACAACCCCAAAGTATGTCAAAATTGTTAGGCAAAATGCTATTGATGGCATTTTTAATTTCAACTATGATTGCATGTGTTAAGGAGGATCAACCAATAATTAATGATGCTTCTGTGCAATATAGTGCGCTTGAATTAGAAGTCATGAATCAAGTAAATAATTATAGGAACTCAATAGGTTTGGCTAAGTTATCCCGATTAAATTTAGTGTCAAAAGAAGCCGAAACGCATTCTGCTTATATGCTTATAAACCAGACTTTAAGTCATGATAATTTTGATATTAGAACTCAAAATCTGATGAATACCTCTGGCGCAATCAATATAGCAGAGAATGTGGCCTATGGATATCAAACCGCCGAAGAATTATTAAATGGCTGGCTTAATAGTCCGGAACATCGCAGAAATATTGAGGCAATACGATATACTGATTTTGGAATCTCAGTAAAATATAATACAAACGGAAGTTACTATGTCACTCAAATTTTTATAGAGCGATAAAAAAAGCGTGGTTTTAAAACCACGCTTTTATATTTTAAAACAGTATTTGGTGAATTGAGTTTTAAGAACCTTATTCAGGTTCAACAATCACCAATTTAGGATCTACATCATCAGCGCCGTGGGTTAGTTTTTTCAACTTTTTAACAAAAAGGACTAAAAGCAATCCAAAGGAAACGCAAAAAATCAACACGCCCATAAATATGGTGTATTCACCTGCATTTTGCGCAGCTTCCCCCACGTAACCAGCAACTTTGTTTCCTATTCCTGAAACCATAAAATAAGCGCCCATCATTAACGAAGCATATTTTAGAGGCGCCAGTTTGGTAATGAATGACAATGCAACGGGCGAGATACTCAATTCACCAATAACGTGTAAAAAGTAGGCGCCAAACATCCAATAAATGGAAGCTTTTCCATCCATTGAAGACGCGGTTTCAATAGCGGCCCCTGCCAATAATAAAAAACCAAAACCTGTGATGATTGTTCCAATCCCCATTTTAAAAAGCGAAGAGCTTTCCCTCCCTTTTTGTCGCCACTTTGTCCAAAAATAAGCAACGGGCACACCAAATAAAATGACATAAAATGCATGCAAAGCCTGCAAAAAACTTGCTGGAACCTCAAAACCAAACATGACCCTGTCAATTTTATCGCGTGCATACAAATTCATCAATCCACCTGCTTGTTCATAGGCTCCCCAAAAAACAATTACAATGATAAATGATAAAACCAACACAATCATTCTGTCTTTTTCAACTGAAGTAAGCGGCACTTTTTTGTTTGTTCCAATTTCTCGCTGAACTGGCACAAAGTTCCCTACAGCTTTTAAATATTTTTGTCCCCATAAATAGACTACTTGCCCAAAAGCCATTCCAATTCCAGCCAAACCAAAACCGTAATGCCAATTGATTACTTCGCCTACATAACCTACCAATAATGGAGCTGCAAATGCACCAATATTGATACCGATATAGAATATGGTAAAAGCGGAATCTCTTTTAAAATCACCTTGTTGATATAAACCGCCAACCATCGTTGAGATGTTCGGTTTTAAGGCGCCAACCCCAAAAACAATAAAAACAATACCGGTGTAAAACGCCCAAACAGCATCAAAAGCCAATATAAAATGACCAATGCATAATAAGAAACCACCAAGCATGACTGTTTTTTTCTGACCTAGCCATTTGTCGGCCAACAAACCTCCGGGAACTGACATTACATAAACCATCATGGTGTACCAACCATACAATTCCAAAGCAGAAACTTTGTCCCAACCCAATCCGGCATTAGCGTCAGTAGTTTTGGCGGTTAGGTAAAGAATAAAGATGGCACGCATTCCGTAATACGAAAAACGTTCCCACATTTCGGTAAAAAATAAGATGTACAATCCTTTCGGGTGTCCCCACAATGTTTGTTTTGGCATAGTTGTCATAAGTTTATTGGGGTAAATATACTATTTTAAAACTTTATCGATCACTTTTTTGCGTGTTGCTGAAAATTGCCAATGAATAAAAGAATTTGATGAATTTATGATAAAACCAAGTCGTTTTGCTTCAATTTAAAAAATTTACTTCGGCAGAAAGGTTTATCACAGAGATTCATAAAGCCGAATAAATAAATGCTTTGGCATTTTTTAGCATATATTTGGGTTTTATGATATGCGTTGTGATGCTATATGACTGACAATACTTTTAATAATTAAGCCCAACAGGTTTTATTAATAAATTTTCAAGCTTATTATATGAATCGTTTCTTTAAATTTTTAATCGGAATAATTTTGGCCTTGTTCATTGCATTTATTGCCTTCTTTTTTTGGGCTTCTTCAAGTGTGCATCCTGCAGAAGAATACAATAAAATTATTCAAACAAACATCGATAATTTGGTTAAAAACGATGCTGTTTTTAGCTTGTTGACCTATAATATTGGATATTTAAGCGGGATGACCAATAATTTGCCCATTGCGAAACCCAAATCGCTTTTTGATGACAATCTATCAAAAGTTAAAGCTATTCTGGAGCCTTTAAATATCGATATTTTAGCTTTTCAGGAAATTGACTATGCTTCGGCACGCTCTTTTGACATCAATCAGCAATTAGAAATTGCTGAATTGGGCTACCCATTTGTGGCGCAAGCCGTAAATTGGGACAAACGATACCTGCCTTTTCCATATTACCCCATAAGCATGCAATTTGGGCACGTTTATTCCGGGCAGTCGGTTTTAAGCCATTTCCCTGTTAAATCCCAAAAACGTTTTGTTTTACATGCCGTTGCCGATGCGCCTTTTTACTGGACTTCTTTTTATTTAGACCGATTGGCGCAAGTGGTGGAAGTCCAAATTAAAAATAGGACGGTCATGGTGATTAACGTTCATTTAGAAGCTTTTGATAAACCCACCAGAGCAATACAAACCAAAGAGGTTTTAGCCTTATTTAATGCTTATAAAAATGAGTATCCAACATTATTGGTGGGCGACTTTAATAGTGACATTAAATTTCCTGATGCCACTATTGAGCCTATTATTAATAGTGAGGATATTGGTATTGCGGCATTTAATAACCCCTATCCAAATACATTTAGCTCCATCAATCCTGCCAAACGCATTGATTATATTTTTTACAATAAAAATTTTATAGAAGAAACAGGGAGTCGTGTTTTAACAGAAATGGGAGATGCTTCGGATCACTTGCCTTTAATGATTTACTTTAAGTTAAAATAAGCTGAATACTGTTTAAGACACCTATTGAATCCAGTCAATTAAATGAGGGTTCTGTAAAGCGCAAAAATCTGTTTACGCTTAAAGGAAAACAGAAGGGCTTCATTGGTTTGGTTAATTTTTTGCCTATATTTGGGCTCTTAATTTTAGGCCTGCAAAATCATTTTTTTCGGCTCCATAGTTCAAGGGATAGAATAAAAGTTTCCTAAACTTTAGATCCAGGTTCGAATCCTGGTGGAGTCACGAATAAATCAACAAAAAGTTGAAAATAAAGCGAGCCAAAAAACAAAGCTCGCTTTATTTTTTTGGCAAGCTGATTTTTCTTTTGTTGATTTTCAAAGCGGACTTTTCTCAGGAACATCGCAGATAATCCTGACTAAGTCACTTTTTAATGGAAATAGTCAATAGGGAAGTTCACAAGCCAAAAAACAAAGCTCGCTTTATTTTTTTGGCAAGCTGATTTTTCTTTTGTTGATTTTCAAAGCGGACTTTTCTCAGGAACATCGGAGATAATCCTGGTAGAATCTTTATTATAAGTTTAATGTTCAAATAAAGCGAGCCAAAAAACAAAGCTCGCTTTATTTAATAAGTTAAAAGTTAAATATTAGATATTAAAAGTTGAAAGCTTAAAGCTCAAAGGTTGAAATTTAACACAATTAACTCCATTCATAGGGATTAGGCAAAAGGCAATAGGGATTAGGCAATAGGGATTGGGAAATAGGGAAAAGTTCATTTGTTTTTTCTTCATTTCTATGTTCGTTTTCTTACCCATTTTAAGGTGGTCATGTTATAGCCTCTATAACACTACATTAACACTATGTATGGAGTATGTACGGAGTATCCTCCCTTTATCCTCCCATGAGCCCTTATTCTATCTACTGTTGTGCCCGTCCAAAAACGCTAAAACAGCTGTTTTTGTAAAAATGAAAAAAACAATAAAAAACCACTATTTTAAAATCGGTACACAATCGTTTGGCAAATCATCATCGTGGTAAAATAGAAGGGTGGCAACAATAAATCTCCTAAAAAAGGCCCGCTAAAAATTATTACATACTTTTAATACCCCAATCCCCATAATATGAAACAATTATCGACCAAATTTATTTTTTGATTAAAAGACGTTGTATTCACCAGGTTTTTTGTGGTGGTTTTTTAAGTTTTTGTCTATGTTTGATTGACAATTATCATATTTAACGCAATAATATTATATATTTGCACAGAAAAAA
>NZ_JBFFKM010000066.1:0-10564 GCF_041555395.1 Lutibacter sp.
CCGGAAATAAAGTAAATGCGGCAACTATAAATAAGGATAAAGAAAATGAAGCTTCTTCAGTAACAGATGTTGAAGAAAGCGAAGTTTCATCAGTAACAGAAGATGCTAAAAACAAAGAAGTTGTCGCCGTAAAAGCGGCTAAAAACAACAATAAGACATCAAATAAAAGTTTGTTAACCATTTTTATTATTGCGTTCTTTTCCGGATTTGCAGCCCTTTTAACACCTTGTGTATTTCCTATGATTCCTATGACCGTTAGTTTTTTTACAAAACAAAGTAAAAGCAAGGCTGAAGGAATAAGAAATGCTGTTATTTATGGTGTTTCAATTGTTATTATTTATGTGTTTTTGGGATTGTTGGTAAGCGCTGTTTTTGGTGCCGATGCTTTAAACGCATTGTCCACAAATGTGTGGTTTAACGTAATTTTCTTCTTGTTATTGGTGGTTTTTGCAATTTCTTTTTTAGGCGCCTTTGAAATTGTTTTGCCAAGCTCATGGGGGACAAAAGTAGATGCGCAAGCAGATAGAGGCGGAATCATTGGTATCTTTTTTATGGCCTTGGCCTTGGCAATTGTTTCATTTTCCTGCACAGGACCCATTGTTGGAACTTTATTGGTTGAAGCTGCCGCAGGAGGAAATCAGATAGGTCCAATTGTAGGGATGTTAGGATTCTCCTTGGCGTTGGCAATCCCATTCGCCTTGTTTGCAGCTTTTCCTGGTTGGTTAAATTCATTGCCAAAATCGGGTGGTTGGTTAAATACTGTGAAAGTGGTTTTAGGATTTTTGGAATTGGCGCTGGCATTTAAGTTTCTGTCGAATGCCGATTTGGTATTGCAACTGCACTGGCTGGAAAGAGAGGTTTTCCTATCGATTTGGATTACCATATTTTTGGTATTGGCATTTTATCTCTTTGGAAAAATACAATTGCCGCACGATTCTCCACTAACGCATATTTCAGTGGGAAGACTCAGTTTGGGAATTATTTCATTGGCTTTTGCCATTTATATGATTCCTGGTTTGTGGGGAGCGCCATTAAATTTAATAAGTGCTTTTCCTCCAGCGCAATATTATAGTGAATCGCCTTATGGAGTCGGATTTTCAAAAATGAATAGCGGAATGTCATCAGGAGAAAATTTTGAAATTCCGGATGGTGCACATTTAATGGCGCCGCATAATATTTTGGCATTTAATGATTATGAAAAAGGATTGGCTTATGCCAAAAAGGTGAACAAGCCAGTTATGTTAGATTTTACGGGGTATGCCTGCGTAAATTGTCGAAAAATGGAACAGCAGGTTTGGGCTCAAGAGAAGGTTTTGCAGGTGCTAAAAAATGAAGTAGTTTTAATTTCATTGTATGTGGATGATAAACGACCGCTTCCAGATGGTGAAGAAATTGAATCAAAATTACGTCCAGGAAAAAAATTAAAATATATCGGACAAAAATGGAGCGAATTCGAAATCATAAAATTCGGAGCCAATGCGCAGCCATTTTATGTTTTAATGAATCATCAAGAAGAAAATTTAACAGAACCAATTGCCTATACCCCAGATGTGGAAGAATATTACAATTGGCTAAAAAAGGGAATAACAAATTTTAAAAATTAAAAAAATCTAATAATCAAATGAAAAAATTAATTTATGCATTAAGTATTGCTTTGGTTGTTTTATCTTGTAAAGAGGAAGCACCAAAAGATTATGTGACTTTATCCGGGACAATTACCAACCAAAATTCCGATTCCCTAATTGTTCGTTCACAAACTTATAGTAAAAAGATAAATGTTAGCCCTGATGGTTCATTTTCAGATACATTAAAGGTTGAAGCAGGAAACTATAATTTATTTGATGGCTCAGAATCGACTTCTATTTATTTAAAAAATGGTTTTGATTTAAACATGACCATCGATACAAAAGAATTTGATGAAACTGTTAGTTATACAGGAACAGGAGCTGAAGCAAGTAACTATTTAGCGGCAACAGCTCTTTTGCAAGAAACTGTATTTGATGATGCTGAAATGTATAATTTAGAAAAATCTGAGTTTGACACAAAAATGGAAGAAGTTAATTCTAGTTTTAAAAAATTATTGAAAGAAACTAAAAATTTAGACACCTCTTTTGTTTCACAACAAACTAAGCAAATTGATGGATTGATAAAGTATATTTCAGGAAGTTATGAAGATAAACAATATTTGAATACTGTTTTGGTAAAAGGTAAGATTTCTCCAAAATTTGCTGCTTATGAAAATTTTAAAGGAGGAACAACTTCTTTAGAAGATCTAAAAGGAAAATATGTTTACATAGATGTCTGGGCTACTTGGTGTGGACCTTGCAAAGCTGAAATACCATTTTTAAAGGAAGTAGAAAAAGCATATCATGGCAAGAACATTGAATTTGTCAGCATTTCAGTAGATAAAGCTAAAGCTCATGAGGCATGGAAACAAATGGTTGAAGAAAAAGAATTAAGTGGAATACAATTATTTGCAGATAATGATTGGAAATCAGAATTTGTGCAAGCGTACAAAATAAATGGCATTCCACGTTTTATTTTAATTGACCCGCAAGGAAACATAGTTTCGGCAGATGCGCCAAGACCTTCTTCAATTGATCTAAAAGTATTATTCGATGAATTGAAAATATAAGATGAAAATTGATTTTTATTGTTCTTGATTCACGCTGGTTTTTATAAATTCGCTTGACTCTATTAAAAAATATTAAACCTAATTAATTAAAAATGAGTTTTTTGTCGAATCTTTTTTCAAAAGAAAAATCTAGACAGCATTTAGAGGTTTCTAATAGCTTGCCTTCTGAATTGGAAATTTATTTTCAACAATTCAGGAAGCATATTGTGGGAATCAACCAAACGTTTGAGTCTCCATATGGAGAACAGAAAATTATTTATACCGATTGGACTGCCAGCGGAAGATTGTATCGCCCTATAGAAGAAAAATTGCTTAATGAGTTTGGGCCTTTTGTAGCCAACACGCACACCGAAACTTCCATTACAGGTTCCGCAATGACCATCGCTTATCACAAAGCGCGATCTATAATTAAAATCCATGTAAATGCCTCAAAAGAGGATGTTTTAATCACTTCCGGTACGGGAATGACAGGGGTTGTTAATAAGTTTCAACGTATTTTGGGGTTGAGAATTTCAGAAAATATTAAAAAATACACCACAATTCCCGAAGATTTAAAACCCATTGTTTTTATAACGCATATGGAACATCATTCCAACCAAACTTCATGGCTGGAAACCATTGCCAATGTTGAAATTATTCCTTGCCAGGAATCGGGTTTATTGTGTTTTGATAGTTTTGAAAAATTGTTAATTCAGTATAAGGACAGGCCAATAAAAATTGCTTCAGTAACAGCCTGCTCCAACGTAACCGGCATTAGAACTGATTATCATAAAATTGCGAAAATGATTCACAACTATGGAGGATTGTGTTTTGTGGATTTTGCGTGCTCTGCGCCTTATGTTGAAATAAACATGCACCCTAAAGATGAAGAAGCATATTTAGATGCCATTTTCTTTTCTCCGCACAAATTTTTAGGAGGCCCGGGATCTTCAGGCGTGTTAATTTTCAACAAAAAATTGTACAAAAATATGGTTCCCGATAATCCTGGTGGCGGAACTGTAAATTACACAAACCCTTGGGGAAACCACGATTATATTGATGACATTGAAACCCGCGAAGATGGCGGCACACCGGGTTTTTTACAAACAATAAAAATAGCGCTTGCCATTCAGCTGAAAGAAAAAATGGGCATAAAAAAAATGTTGGCCCGCGAGCATGAAATAATTCAATTGGTATTTGAGAAATTAACAAAAATTCCGAATTTAATAATATTAGCCAGGCAACATGAAGACCGGTTGGGTATTTTTTCATTTTTTATTGAAAATGCGCACTTTAATTTAGTTGTTAAATTGTTGAATGACCGATTTGGCATCCAAACCCGAGGGGGTTGTTCATGTGCCGGAACGTATGGCCATTTTTTGTTGCATGTAGATCAGCAAACTTCAAAAAATATTGAAGAAAAAATCAGTGAAGGATGTTTAATTGAAAGGCCGGGGTGGGTTCGAATGTCAATTCACCCAACAATAACCGATGATGAAATACTTTATGTTTGTGAAAGCATAAAACATGTCGCCGAAAATTTTAAGGAATGGGGTGAAGATTATGTATATGACGCAGTAAAAAACGAGTTTACTCATAAAACAGCCAAATTATTAGAAAAGGATTTGGTAAATAATTGGTTCAAGCAGTAATTATTGGGCAACAATTTTTCTATATTTGAATTTATAAAACAGATAAATTAATGGATAATTTTATGTTCTTTCTTAAAGAGGGAATTTTTCATGTATTGGATTGGAATGCGTATGATCACGTCCTCTTTTTAATAGTTTTAACAGTTGTGTATGATTTTAAAAATTGGAATAAAATCTTGTGGCTTATTACATTGTTCACCATTGGCCATACGCTTTCCCTTATTTTGTCGGCCTATAATATAGTGTCAATAAGCCATATGTGGATTGAATTTCTAATTCCTTGTACCATTCTAATTACGGCTTTGGTAAATGTATTTTTTGCAAAAAATGCCACAAAACTGGCAAAAACAAACACAAATTTATTTTTCGCACTGTTTTTTGGGTTAATTCACGGACTCGGGTTTTCGGGATATTTTAAAATATTGATAGGCGGTTCAAGCCAAAAATTAATTCCTTTGCTCGAATTTGCGCTTGGAATTGAAATTGCACAACTAATTGTTGTCATTGCAATTCTTATTATAGGGCTCATTTTTCAAACCGTTTTCCGTTTTCCAAAACGCGACTGGATTCTTATCATTTCATCTATAGTCATCGGTTTGGTATTGCCAATGCTAAAAGCGGCCATATTTTGGTAAAAAATTAACGTTGAGTTTATTAGAATCTTAGTACTTTTGAAACCTCTGAAAAATGTATGAATAAGAAACAATTAAAATATGACCAAGCTTATATGCGAATGGCATTTGAGTGGGCGAAACTATCGTATTGTGAAAGAAAACAAGTAGGCGCAATCATTGTTAAAGACCGAATGATCATTTCCGACGGTTTTAACGGCACGCCAACTGGTTTTGAAAATCCTTGCGAAGATAAAGAAGGAAATACAAAATGGTATGTGTTGCATGCAGAAGCAAATGCCATATTAAAAGTGGCAAGTTCTACACAATCTTGTAAAGATTCTACGTTATATATTACCATGTCGCCTTGCAAAGAATGCAGTAAATTAATACATCAATCGGGAATAAAAAGAGTGGTTTATGCCAATGCTTATAAAGATGAAACGGGCTTGGAGTTTTTAGAAAAAGCAGGCGTTGAACTTACCCATCTTAAAAATTAATAATGAATAAAAGAAATGCTTATTTACCTTTATTTTTCGGAATAGCTGTAGCTGCAGGGATATTTATTGGCAGCATATTTAACTTTAAAAATAAATCGAGTTTATTTAGTTCCAATACGAATGAAGCAAAAATAAAACGGCTGATTAACTTTATACAGTATGACTATGTAGATAAGGTAAATACCGATAGTTTACTTGATGATGCCATAACAACAATGCTGGCAAAGTTAGATCCGCATTCAGTTTATATTCCAAAAGAGGAATTGCAGCGGGTTACCGAAAGTATGCAGGGGAAATTTGCGGGCATTGGTGTATCATTTCTTATGCATGATGATTCTGTAGCCGTAAGCGGCGTTATTAAAGGAGGGCCAAGTGAAAAAGCCGGGATTAAAGCCGGGGATAGAATTATCATCGCAAATAACGACACCCTGTTTGGCAAAAGCATTATTAAAAAAGCAGGTGTTGTTTTAAGTGAGCGCGGAACACTGGAAGGCAACAGAAAGGTTAGTGATGCCGTTATGAAAGCACTTAAAGGTGAAGTGGAAACAAATGTAAATGTTGTTGTATACAGGCGTTCAACAAACAAAATATTAAATTTTCCAATCACCAGAGGTGAAGTCTCAATAACAAGCGCATCAGCACATTATATGATTAACAATACCTTGGGGTATATTAAGGTTGACCGATTTGCGCGAACTACTTATGATGAATTTAAGCACGATTTAGATGAATTAATTGCAAAAGGAATGACTTCATTGGTGTTAGATTTACGTGGAAATCCTGGAGGATTTATGGATATTGCCAATCAAATTGTTGATGAGTTTTTGGAGGATGGAAAACTAATCGTTTTTACCAAAAGTAAAAATGGCGCAATTGACAGATCATTCGCAACTAACAAAGGTGATTTTGAACATGGAAAATTATTTGTGTTAATTGACCAAAATTCTGCGTCGGCAAGTGAAATAGTTGCCGGTGCACTTCAAGATAATGATAAAGGAACTATTGTTGGCCGTCGTTCGTTTGGAAAAGGATTGGTGCAACAGGAAATGGCCTTGGGTGATGGATCAGCCGTAAGGCTTACCATAGCAAGGTATTATACGCCAACCGGGAGGTCAATTCAAAAACCTTACAACCATTCAGACAATAAAATTTATAACAATGATTATTTAGAAAGAATTCATAATGGGGAGCTTATTTCAAGAGACAGCATTAAAGTAAATGACTCCTTGAGATACACTACGCCTAAAGGAAAAATTGTATATGGCGGTGGAGGAATAATCCCTGATGTTTTTGTCTCGATAGACACAATGGGTACTTTTAATGGGCTTTGGTACAACAACTTAAGTCCTTTTATATTTAAATATATAGACAATCATCGAGAAGAAATGAACAAATGGGAATTGTATGATTTTGTTGAAAATTTTGATAAAAATGACAATATCTTTAACCAATATGTTGGGGAATTGGATTTAACTGCACCAATTCCGCCAGAAGGCAGGGAAGATTTAAAAAGATATTTTAAAGCAATCATGGCTAGAAATTTATTTGATGAAACCGGCTATTTTATGATTACCCAGAAAGAAGACAATATGATTTTAAAAGTGATTGAATTAGACAGTAGGAAATAGCACTTTTAACAAATAAAAGATATCTTTAGGCATTTAATCGTGTAAATTTTGACAACCAATAAAAAAATATATTTTGCTTCCGATCAGCATTTTGGCGCACCCACTGTTGAAGAAAGTAAAATTCGGGAACAAAAGTTTGTAAATTGGCTGGATTTCATAAAAAAGGATGCTGAAGTTCTTTTTCTGTTAGGCGATTTGTTCGATTTTTGGTTTGAATATAAGGAAGCCGTCCCGAAAGGTTTTGTTCGTGTTTTGGGAAAACTTGCCGAATTAAGAGATCGTGGAATACAAATTCATTTCTTTGTTGGAAACCACGATTTATGGATGGATGATTATTTTGAAAAAGAACTTATTATTCCCGTATACCACGAACCAAAAGAATTCATACTTAATAACAAATCATTTTTTATAGGTCACGGCGATGGTTTAGGACCGGAAGACAAAGGTTATAAACGCATGAAAAAAGTGTTTACCAATCCGGTATCAAAATGGTTCTTCAGATGGCTGCATCCGGATATCGGAATTAAAATTGCGCACTATTTATCAGTAAAAAACAAATTAATTTCTGGAGAGGAAGATGTGAAGTTTTTAGGGGAAGACAATGAGTGGCTGGTGCAATATTCCAAAATGAAATTAACTGAAAAACATCGCGATTATTTTGTGTTTGGGCATCGACATTTGCCTTTGGAAATAGCCATTTCAGAAACCTCAAAATATATCAATACAGGCGATTGGATTGTCCATTTTACCTATGGGGAATTTGATGGAAAGGAATTTATATTAAAAAAATATAAGGAATAAAAAAGGAGGCTAATTTAGCCTCCTTTTTAGTGTATATAAATGTTTTAGTTTAGAATTTGTAACTTAAACCTGCTTTTAAAATAGTTCCGTTAAATCCAAATTGATTTACTTCCCAGGCATATTTAAATCGACCACCTAAATCTGTAACAACGTCACCATGTGTATCAATTACATCAGGATAAACATTCAATAGATTGTTTATAGATAAACTTAGGGATACTTTTTCAGAAAAATCATACGCGAAATTCATGTCAGTAACAACTTTACCTGCAAATGTTTGATCTTTAGAAGCGTCACTTCCATGTTGCCAAGTAACTTCACCAAAATACGTGTTATTAAGCGATGCGGAAAATTTGTTGATGTTGTAATCCAATCCAAATAATATTTTGCTTTTTGGTCTTGCAGATATAATTCTTGATTGTTCTTTTCTGTTAAAGATATCATATCCTTGAAGAGTAGCTGAAGGAGCATCAATTCCTCCCTGAGCATTAAGATTAAGAATTTTTGTATTATTAAAGTTTGCAGCTAAATTAACCGCTAATTTCCCTTCACCTACCAAAATATTTCTGTAGTTTGCAACAAAATCGAGACCGTTTGTTTCTGTATCTACAGCATTCACGAAGAATTTTAGACTTGTAATACTATTGTCAATTAATACTTGTTCTACCGCATTTGTGGTGGTGTCATCACCATCAAATCCTACTTCACCTGTAAACAATACACGATCATCTATTTTAATATTGTAATAGTCTATTGAAATTGAGAAGTTAGTGGCTGGCTTAAAAGTAAATCCGGCAGAAAAGTTTTTAGAATCCTCAGCATGAAGTTGAGGCACGCCCAAACCTTCGCGTATTACAGGATCAACATTGTTAAAAGTACCTTGATTTGAAATAGTACCACCAGAAACCAATGTTTGAATGTTACTTAAGTAAATTTGATGTAATGCCGGTGCTCTAAAACCAGTTCCGTAAGAAGTACGGATTGCACCTTTATTTCCTAATTTATATCTTGCATTCACTTTCCATGAAGAATTGCTTCCAAAATCAGAAAAATCCTCGTATCGTATAGCGCCACCAATTAAAAAATCTTTAGTAGCATCCCAGTCAAGGTTTGCATAAACACCATAATTTGTCCTGTCTGCATCTACCTCATTTGTCGGCTGAACACCAGGAAACGACTGCGCTCCTCCACCAAAATAGGAATCTGGTTCACCAGCCTCTGCTTTAAAATATTCCTTTCTGGCTTCTGCTCCAATGGCTAAACTCAATTGGCCAAAGTTTCTGCTTAAATCAAAATTCCCAATTAAATTGCTAAAAGAATAAGCGCCTCCTTTAAAACTGGTTGGACTTGCAACACCTAAATCACGATTTAAAGTGTTTCCAATGGTGTAATCCACTGAGTTTGAACCAAATGTTCCACTTAAATCAGCGTTAAATCCTAAAAAATCAAATTTAACCCCAATACTATTCATGAAGTCTTTAATATCAGTTTCAAAAGTTGGTTGAAATCCTTGATATTCGGTTCCTGCGTCGTGTAATAAATTAAAAGGATCCGGAACCCAGTATGGAGTTCTGTATAATGCAAAACTTGTTCCTTTTCTAGCAGTCATACCTCCAAAAGAGTAAAATTCTCCTGAATTATTTTTAAAAGGGAGTGCCAAGTTATAAAAAAATTCTCCTGATTTCATTTCAGGTTGTCCAACAGTCATTCCTAAATCAGGATTTTGTTGAATCCAAGGGTTTGTACCGTCAACTCCAAATAATTCATCTTTACCAGGTTTTCCGGCTCTATTTGTAAGTTCTTGTTGGTAATAGGATAAAGTGAAGTTTGCGTATCCGTTTTCACCAATATTTAAAGTTGAATTTACATCAGCCCCAATATTAAAACCATCGCCTTCAGTTGTAATTCCTGAGTTAACATTTATGTTTGTGTATTCTATGTTTTTCTTTAAAACAATATTGATTACACCTGCAATAGCGTCTGAACCATATTGTGCAGAAGCACCATCTCTTAACACCTCAATTCTTTCAATTGCCGCAGTAGGAATACTTTTCATATCTGTACCTACTTCTCCTTTTCCGGGAGTGTCATTGATATAAACTAAAGCGCTCTGATTTTTTCTTTTGCCGTTTATCAACACCAACGTTCTGCTTGGACCTAAACCTCTTAAATCGGCCGGGTCAAAATGAGCAGTAGCATCAGAAATAGTTTGACTGGAAGCATTGTATGAAGGAACTTTATAGGTCAACATTTGGTCAATACTTGTTTGTCCGCTCGATTTTAATTCCTGAACGCCAATATTGTCAATTGGTACCGGAGAATCTAAAACAGTACGTGGTTTAGCCCTGTTACCGGTTACAATAATCTCCTCTAAACCAACACTTTCTTCATTTAAAGTGATAGAGATTCCGGTTGCTGAGGTTATCTGTTGTTTTTTTGATTCAAATCCAACAAAGGAAGCAACTAATGTGGTGGGTAATTTTGAAACATTAAATTGAAAATTTCCACTTTCGTCCGTAGTTGTTCCGCTTGACGTTCCTTCTTCTATAATGGTAGCAAATGGGATACCATTCCCTTTAACATCTTTTATTTTACCAGAAACGGTGGTTTGAGCCCACGTTATAAAAGGTATAAATAAGAAGAATAAAACAATTTTTAAATGTTTGAGTGATTTTTCCATGTATTTATTTTTTATAGTCTGCTCCAAATATGAAACAAAAAATCAGATTACACAAATGATTGTTAAGAAGTTGTTAAA
>NZ_JBFFKM010000067.1:0-10540 GCF_041555395.1 Lutibacter sp.
ACTTTGTTCATTAATATTTCCTTCTATTTTAGAAAGTACTTCTTTAAATTTTTGCTCTTGTTCTATAATCATTTTGTTATTATTCAGTAATAAATAAAACTATTTGTAGTTTCTAGTTTTATTGTGTTCATTCTTTTTAATTGTGACTAACGAGTTTGAATATGATTTGTGCGACTGGAAAATCTGAGATTTTTCGGACGAAGCAAATCGTTTGTTGAATGTTTGTCGGTTTGTTATTTAGTTTAAATGTAAGCATAAATTTTATGAGGTGTTAGCACACGTATTTATTCTGTACTGATTAGTTTACCATTTTCGTAAATTTCCGTTTTGGTCAATTTTCCTTGTTCGTCGAAACATGTCCAAACTCCGTCTTTTTTTAATCTGCTACCATAAAATCCGCTCTCGCTTATTTTCCCATTTTCGTGATATGCAGTAATTGATTTATAAGTCAGATTATCGAGAGGAAATCTTGTCTCACGAGTTTTATTTTGGTGTTTATCAAAATCTATAGTTATCAAATGGGTAAAATCGCGATATTTTATTTTTTTTACAAAATCTGTATTGTCATAATTTTCTGAAATCACTTTGCCTGATTCTGGTATTTCCTCTTCCTCCGCTCCGTGAATGACTTTTACACCTGACATTCTTTCAATCTTTACTATATTGACACTATAGATTTTGGCAAAATTATTTTCGGTCAGAAATGATGCCTATATTGAATTATTTAACAGAACACTCTCTTAGGAAAAGTCCAATTTAGTTTGAAGACGTACACATGCTCTAAACCGTTGTGATTAATTATGAAAATTCGATTTTAAACCAAATATTATTGCGATGAAAAAAACGATTAATTATACTATTATTCTTGCAGTAACAATTATTTTAGGTTGCCAAGGATTTAAAGAGAAATAAACGATGTGTATTTCACACTCATGTTGACGACCCTTAAAATCAAAAATAGGTGAGCATTAATGTGACTTAGCAGGGCGAAGCCGTGAAATTTTTAACCTAAAAAACACACACTTACGGAAACCCGTAAGGACCTTTTTCTTTTTAAAATTACTTTTGATGGGTTAAACTTTATGGGGTCATCTAAAATAGGGATTGTTGTGTGTTTTGTATGAAAAACCAAGCAATGAAAAAAAGTAATTAATCAAATTTAAAAGCTTTTATTTTTTGTAAAAGTTATAAGGGGAATATCCGAAAAGTGCAGTAAAAGAATTGTAATAGGGTTTTATAAGCGAATTAAAGTTCATTAAAAGGTGACTTAGCAGGGCGAAGCCATGTGAGTATCCTAATAAAAATTAAAAAACAGTAAGTTTTATTCAGGAAATATAACCATTAAAGGATCTTTAAATATAAAAAAACAGCCGGTTATATAAATGATGATAATTTGTTAATTGGCTTTTAGTAAAATGAAATTATAAACAACCCAAATTTGCTTCTATGAAAAAAATACAAATTATTTTTTTACTTATTGTAGTGGTGTTTACCGCTGGCTGTTCAATGGCCATGATCGGATATGTAGTGTTAAAGTAATTAAAAATATTTTTAAATGAATAACCCCTTAATTATAAAACTTGTTAAATATCCAATTCATCAACTTTATATATTTCTAACTTATTTTTCCTGCTTTTTTCAAGTGGGCAGTAGCTATTTTAAAAATCTATGATTTTATTTCCTTTATAATTTGGTAACAAATTTTGAGGAATTCCATCACTCAAAATTAAATTTAAATTAAAGTATATTATGGAAAAGGGCCATGCTATTATTTTAGTGATTATAGTTACCGTACTTTTGGGGATTATTTTATTTGAACTTTTTGGTCAATGAAATTTTCTTAGATATAAAATGCAAACAACAAATTTTCTATTTACACACTTGGTAGGGCTTTCATAAACTTTCTTTAGCATACTTCTTTTCCCTTATGAAATTCTGAGTTAGGCCATTACTGACGCTTTCTTCAACTTTCTGTAAAGGAAAGAATTGAAAATATTTCTTTTTCCAAAATTATTTAACGATTTGCTATTAACGAATTTGTTAAACAGTCTTTGATTCACGCCAAAATATTCGTACGTATTCCCATCTGCAAAAGTAACCTCCAATAGCAGGCTTTTATGACGGAAATCTGCAACGGGTGATTGAATTGTTGTAGCAACGTATTCTTCTAAATGAGTTTCTTTTGTATCTGGAGCGATACTTACCAGAAAATGATAACCATCAATAATTTTTACACTAACTTCGCCTGCCTCTTTCTTTTTTTCTTGGTCCTGAAATTTATCGGGATGCCATTCTTTTACCAGTTGTCTGTAAGTAGTTTTTAATTCTTTCAAATCAATAGATCCTTCTATCTTAAAAAGTTTCTTGTATTCATTGATACGCTTCATGTGCTGTTTTTCAAATTAGTGCGCAAAAGTATTCATATTATCTGAATTATGAAGAAAACTTTTCATTTTTAAAATTGAGTACACCAGTTTGAATTTGATTTCGTTTTATTAATTTCCGTTGAACAATGATACTCATTTATAAAATACACGCTGATGTAACACAGAAGCGCCATAAATAAGAGCATTGCTGTGACACGATACGCTAAAGTTATAGTATGCAGATCATTAAATAGATTGATCTAGGGGGCGTTTTCAAAATTTCTTTTCTTCATTTGGTGTTTTTCAGGCTCTTTAACAAAGTTTTGGTTTATTGAATTGGCATGTGCGGTTCTGGCAATGTGCCTGAAATATTACAAGGCATCCTTATCTTTTTCAATTTTTAAATTAAAATTAGGCGCTTTATAATCTTTTGGCAAATAATCAGATGGAATTGTTGTCATATTTCCATCCCTTGCAGCACGGTAATGTGGTGAAAGAATTTCAATACCCCGCTCGTTACAAACATCTTGAATATTCTGATGTAGATTTGAATATATGAATGCTTGTTTACTTGCCTCACGTGTATAGGCGTTAATCTGGTATGACACATAAAAATCATCAAGGCTCGTTTGTAAAACAAACGGCTTCGGTTCATCAAGAATACTATCTGTTCTTAAAGCTGCATCAATTAATGCATGGTGCATATCTTTCCAGGGCACATCATATCCAATAGTTAAAGTGGTGTGAATGATTAACCCCTTTTCCTTTGCTTCAATACTGTAATTTGTTGTACTTCCTGTTAGAACAGATGAATTTGGGATTGTAATAACTTCATTTTTAATTGTCCTAACCCTTGTAACTAAAAGAGTCTTTTCAACCACATCACCAGTTACTTCTCCAATTTTAATACGGTCGCCAATTTTAAATGGCCGCATATAAGTAATAACCAACCCTGCTACCATATTTGCAATTGCTGAGGATGAACCTAATGAAAAGAGAACGCCAATAAAAACAGAAACTCCCTTAAAAATATTTGAGTTGGAGCCCGGCAAATAAGGGAAAATCAGAACAAACACGAATGCATAAAGAAGAAATTTGACGATACTGTATGTCGGCATTGCCCAATCGGAATGAAAGCCTGATATTTTAAGTTTTTCCGCTTCGATTTCTTGAAAAATATACCTTACAAACCGAATTACATACTTCATTACAAAGTAAATAACAAGAATGCTGAAAAGGTTTGGAAGATATTCCCAAATTGCAACCAAAACACCTTTAAATGGCGACCAAATAAGATGAAACAATGCATTGGCCCAATCGCGTGAAAATGGGAAGATGCTGAAAATAATGGGTAAAGTAATATAAAGCAGAATCGCATAAACAAACCATCGGAATATCTTAATTAAAAAGAGAAGAACCTGCATTTCCTGGTCGGCTGTCATAAAAGTATAATCCTTGTATGATAAATCCTTAAGCCATGTGTCTTTTTTTGAATTTATGGTAAGCAAGAGTTTCGAATAACTTTTGCTCATTAACCAAATAATGAACCATGCAATAGCAATAACAAGTAAAACTAAACCTATCCTTGCAAGAATCTTTAACCAATTATTCTCGCTTTTTGCCTCAATTATCGATTTTTTTATGATTTCCTTAAAGTTATCAGCCAGCTCAGGCATACTTTTTCCGTACCATATTGCATCGTTTTCTGAAATACTTATTATAATGATTTCACCATAAACAATATCATAGGTGTTTTCCGAATTTATAACAGAAATTGAATCTGTTTTTAAAAAATCATCTTCATATAACTTTTCAATTTTCCTGCTTATATTTATTGCTCTTTCTTTTGGGGTAGAAGCACCAATTTTTGAGTAGATAAAAAACAGCGTGTCTTTCATTACGCCCAATACTGGATAACCTTTAGCTGTATTTCGTAAAGAATCAATCCGCGTTTTTTTATCAGCTAATCTGTTTTTCTTGTTTTCTTCAATTGTTTTCAGCTGTTTTAGCAAATCTTCTTTTTGAAGATTGTCTGTAGTTTTAAGCTTCATTAATTGTGATTCTAATTCGGCCTTTCTAATCGAATCAGCAATTCTTTGCTTTTCAACTCCTGCAAGTTTTTGATTATAATCTTGCAGAACAGTAATATTTATAGAGTCATTTATTTGTGACAAAGTATCGATCTGTCCATAAGATGTAATGCCGTATGACAGCAGAAGCATCGAAAGTATTTTTATGAATATTTTTCTCATCTTAACAAATCGTTTGTTGAATGTTCGTTGGTTAATATTTAGTTTAAATGTAAGCATAAATTATATTCAGTGTTGCTGCCGGTGTTTTTTATTTACTTAGGTTCAATATCCTCATGGCTCCTTGAATTACCAAAACAAAAACGATTGTTCCAATAATCAAATCGGGTTTTCCAGAGTTCAACCAATTTACCAAAACGCCGGCTGAAATTACGCCTAAATTGATAATCACATCGTTTGAAGTGAAAATCATACTTGCTTTCATATGTGCCTCATCTTTACTCTTTGACTTTTGCATTAAATACAAACAAATTCCATTCGCTGCTAAAGCAAAAGCCGAAACGATAATCATTGTCGAAAAATCAGGAAGCAGCTCTTCTCCTAAAAAACGTCTTAAAATTTCCGAAAATCCAATTACTGCAAGTATAATTTGAAAATATCCAGCAAGTTTGGCTATTTTTTTCTTTCTAATTAATGTTCCTCCAACTGCTAAAAGGCTAATTCCGTATACAAAAGAGTCAGCCAACATATCTAAGCTATCGGCCACAAGTCCCATTGAGTTTGAAATCAACCCACTAATTATTTCGATTATGAAAAATAGAAAATTTATAGCCAAAACGGTCCAAAGTAACTTTTTTTGGTTTGAATGTTCTTCAAAATCAATTTGTTCAGTTTTCTCTGTAGCTATTTTTTTTCCACCTAAATTTAATTCGTAAACTGATTTTTCGATTTGGTCAATTTGTCCTTTGTGAAAAACAGTTAATTTTCGATTCGGAATATCGAAATCAAGATTTTTTATACCTGAAATCCCGTCCAATTTCATTCGGATTAGATTTTCCTCTGAAGGACAATCCATTTTCTTAATTTCAAATGTAGTTTTCTCCAATTAGTTAGTTTTTTTCGGCATTGGCTGCTACTTGTTACATCCAAACAAATATAATTGTTTATCACTAATGATTTCCGGATAACCGTAGATTTTAGTTATTCATCTATTTAACAATTTAAAAAATGGCGTCTTAATTATTTTTTATCACCCGGATGGTATTTTTTTTCAGCGCTTTTTTCAACATCCTCACGGTAATAAGCAACGTCTTTAAATTTAACATCAGCATATCGTTGTGATTGATCACTGAAATGAGGAGAATCAGGATGGCCGCTTTGACCTCCGGCTAAAAGAGATTTGGCTTTAACCTTATCACCAAATTCAACAACGGCAACAAAACTATTTCCGGAAGTGCCATAAATCTTTTTGGTACCATCATAAGACCTGGCTCCAAAAGATGCCAGTGCTCCCCATTGTCCGGATGCCATGCCTACAGGGATGCTTTCCATGTGATCATTAAAAGGCTGAATGATTTCTCCATTAATTCTCTGGTAACGGTTAATGTCACCCCAGGGAGTCTTCCACGATCCAAAATCTTCCGAAAGTTGCGCAATTGTTTTGTTGAAGATCTCAAGACGTTCTTTTAGGGGAGATTTAGTACCAAAATAGGTGATTTTACCCATAAATGTTAATCCATCAGGCGTTTTACCTTCTTTTAAATATCGTAAGCCATAAAAGTGGGCCAATGACATGGCTACTGATTTTTTGGAAACCGCAAAATCCCAATTTCTTAAAACATTGATGGCTTCTTTTAACTGTTGATCGGAATTGGATGATTTGTCATAAGCGGCAATTAAACCTGGTATTAAAACCTCAAATGCTGGTAAATAAGGATCATAAGCAGTTTCAATAAGTTTATCAAGGGTTAAATCCTTCGCTTTTTCTAATAATCGAATGGCATGAACACCGCGAAAATTCTCTTCATTTACAGACATGTATTTTGGATAGTCCTTAACTTTTGGACTATTTTCTCCCGCACTTGTAAAAGGGGTGGAATTGCAATTTTGAATCCAGCCATTAGCGGGGTTCAAAACGGTGATAATTTCATCTACCGTATGCAATCCTTTCCAGTCAGTAGCGGGGTTGCTTCCGTCTACCGGTTTGGAATAGTCGAATATGGTGTCTCGTTTTGGAATAAAATCGCCGTGATAATAGGCAATATTTCCACCAGCATCAGCATATACCGTGTTGTTGGATGAATTCGTTCGCATAGTCATCATTTCTCTAAATTCTTTGGTATTATTTAGTTTTGTTCTGGT
Organism: Lutibacter sp.; assembly: GCF_041555395.1. Lineage (GTDB taxonomy): Bacteria > Bacteroidota > Bacteroidia > Flavobacteriales > Flavobacteriaceae > Lutibacter. The sequence continues at coordinate 6,758 of NZ_JBFFKM010000067.1, forward strand.
GAAAGATTGAATTAATGCATTCACAGGATCCCACATCATTGCCGAAGCAACCCAAGTACTGTCAATAACATTTGTAATGGGCCCATGATGCGTTCTGAACATGGTGAATTTTTTCTCTTTTTGAACTTCACCATCAGCATATTTCAAGGCAACTTCAATGGTTTTAACAGGTCTTTGTTCATCACCATAAATATAGTTATACCCATTTTCTGTTTTTACAATTTTTTCTTTAAACTCGTCCATAAAATCGGTATGGGTTGAAGTGTGCATCCACCCGGTTTTTTCATTAAATCCTTGATATACAAAAAATTGTCCCCAAGTTACAGCGCCATATGCATTGAGACCTTCTTCACTGATCACGTGTACTTCTCCGCGGAAGTAAAAGGAAGTATGTGGATTAATGAGTAGCATAGCTTTACCGGATTTTGTTAACTTTCCCGAAATTGCAAATCCATTTGACCCTCTGGGTTCCTCATCATTAAGTCTAAGTAAACCATCATAGACTTGTGCAGTATTTGAAGATTTTTCTTCATAAAAGGATTTGATGTTTTGCGTAGATATGTTTTCAATATCCCCTCCAATAGAGCCTTCACTAAAATACATGGGCATCCAAGGTTCAAAATGAGTCAATAATTTAGGTTTAACATCAGGATGCGTGTATAAATAATAATTGATGCCATCAGCAAAAGCATCACATAACTTTTTTAACCAATCAGGACTTTTTTCATAATTGGCGATGGCTTCTTCTTTGGTCATAAATAATCTCGCCCTAAGATCACTATAAATCGCCTGTTCACCTTCAACTTCGGCAAGACGCCCAATTGCCCAAATATAATTATGTTCAACACGGTTAAAATCATCTTCACATTGTGCATAAAGTAGTCCAAATACGGCATCCGCATCTGTTTTTCCATAAATATGAGGCACGCCAAAATCATCCCTGATAATTTCAGTATTTGCCGCGTGTTCTTTCCATCGTGTTTGTTCTGTTGAAATTTCTTGCTGATTGCAACTTGAAATAATAAGCAATAAAATTAGGATCAGTTTTTTCATTAGGTAGTTCTATTTTTATTTTTCATTTAAATTTATGGTAGATTTAAAGTCATACCCATATTCGTTGAGTTCTTTTTCTGTCAGTGAAATGATGGTAACGTCAAGCTTTAAATTTGTTAAAGGGGTATCCAGGGAATCCGTTTCAACCGAAGAAATAGCTTCTAAAACATCGAAACCTTTAAATACTTGTCCAAAAATTGTATAATCTCCATCGAGCCGGGGAATGCCATTTTTGTTATTAACGATGTAAAACTGACAACTGGCTGATAATTTTTCAGGGTTGTCATCACGCCCGGCTCCAACGGCACCATATACATGCTTAAGACTATCATTGAATTCGGGTTTTAGCAAATAGGGAGAATCACCAAATCCTTCAGGTGTATCAGGACAGCCCCCCTGAATCACAAAGTTCTTGATCACGCGATTAAAAGTTAAAGAATCCCAATAATTGGCATTTGCCAACTTTATAAAACTTGCCTTGTGAAGCGGCGTTTTATCTGACAACCAAAATAGGATTTCTCCTTTTGAAGTTATTATTTGGCCTGCTTGATATGTTTTTACTTCTTTTTTTAAAGTTGAACATGAAATAGAAGCAAACAACACAAGCAACAATAAAAGTTTTTTCATTTATCAATTATTTAAATAATTCCACCTGTTAAACAACCCATCCAAATCTACATAAATTACCTGCAAAAAAAAAGGAATTCTTACTGTCTTGGTATTTAAGAAAAAGAGTATTGGCAATAAAATTTATTTGCAGATTTTCAGTTAATCAGTGGGGCCTTGGTTCGAGCCCAAGAGTAGAATCAAAAAAGAGTTACAGGCAATTGTAATGCTTTTTTGTTTTTAGGCCTTACCATTGAATTGCTTTGATTTATATTTTCTTATATAACTCTAATGTTTTCTCAATAGCATCATCAAAGTTTTCCCAGGTTTTTTCTGAAGTTAAATCTGTGGTGATAAACGTTTTATTAAATTTGGAAAGCAATGTAAAATACACATAACCGCCAAGCATTAATTGGAAAGCATAATTTAAAGAGGTTTCTTTTTCATTTGTTTTAAATGTTTTTCCAAGTCGGGTATTTACAAACTTAAATAGCTCTTTTGTATTTTCATTATTTTCCAGTAATTGCCATCGTAATAGCTCTTGCGCTAAAATATTTTCCCTGATTTCTTTAGTTCCTTTCCGGGTGAAATTTTTTAAATTTTCTATACTGTCAATATTTTCATCAATGGTGAGCAATGCTTTAAAAAAATCGCCTTTTTGCGCAAATTGAAGTAACAAACCTTTCATGCCGCCAAAATAACGGTAAATAAGCCCTTTTGACACACCGGCTTCTTTGGCAATGGCGTTGATGCCCATTCCTTGAGGTCCTTTTGCTTTTAAGATAGCCAAAAAGGCATGGTAAATTTTATCTTCTGTAGCAGCTCTGTCTTTCTTCATTATAAATCCTTTAGATTTAAAACACACCCCAATTGTATATTATTTTTTTGAAATGGTGGATAATGTTCGGTCATTAATTGGTGCATAAAAGGGAGGGGAACTTCATTAAAAGTTCCATAATCTTCTAAATATTCCATAAACACGTGATCACCGGTTTGATCAAATTCTTGAAATAAAGAATCTTGTTCTCCGTCAAATTCAAGTGTTTTTACATTTAATAGTTCACATAATTCCTTATTGAATGCTGGCGTTGCTTTTACCCATTTATCATTTAAAAAAATTTCTACATATCCATGCGGCACCAATACATCTGAACCAAATTTTTCAATAATATCATCAATGGCAATATGATTTCTCACTTTTGCCAATCCCAAACGGGCAGGAATTTTTGCGGCCCTAAGTATGGAAATCAAAATAACTGCCTTATCCAAACAATGACCGTTTTTATGCGTAATTATTTCTGAAACTTTCCAGTCTTCATTAATTAAACTGAATCGATACGGATTGTAAGACCAGGTATCTCTTACATATAAATAAGCTTTAATTGCAAATTCTTTATCTGATAAAGTTTCTTTTCCTTTTAAAGAAGTGAGGATATTTTGTATCTTTTCATTTAAAAAGTCAAAATGAAAAGTAGGCTCTGTATATTTTTTCGACATATTCACTAAAATGTTACTTTGGAGTAACATGCAATATTATGGAATAAATTTATTAAAATCAAAAAAGAAAAAATTAATTAAATAACTTAGAATAAAGTTTTTATCTATATTTGTAACCACACGGTCACAAAAATTTTATAATTCATGTAACCACACAGTAATTTAAAAAGCAAAAATGGAAGCGTACATTTATGATTCAGTCCGAACGCCCAGAGGCATAGGAAAAAAAACAGGGGCTTTATCACAGGTAAGTCCGGTTCAGCTTGTAACCACCTTATTAAAAGCATTAAAAGAAAGAAATGGTCTGGATACCACTTTGGTGGAGGATTTGATTTTAGGCTGCGTTACACAGGCTGGAGAACAAGGCGGAAATGTTGCGAAAGTTGCAGCGCAATGTTCAAATTACGGAGACCATTTATCGGCACTCTCCATTAATAGATATTGCGCATCAGGCTTAGAAGCCATCAATCAAGCTGCCGCCATGGTAAAATCGGGATGGTCCAATTTAATTATTGCAGGAGGTGTTGAATCTATGTCGCGTGTGCCAATGGGTATTGATGGTTCTGCCTGGGTCATGGAACCCGATGCAGCTTTTGGTAAATTTGTTCCGCAAGGTATTTCTGCTGA
>NZ_JBFFKM010000068.1:0-10478 GCF_041555395.1 Lutibacter sp.
GGTTTGGCATAAACCAATATTTGCCTGAAATATTTCATTAATTTTTTATTGTTGTTTAACTTTAATCCTATCTCCCCGCTCTTTCCAAAGGAAAGAGAGCTTGATTTGTTACTAGAAATGAAATTGAATTTTGATTTTTAACTTCGGACTTCGGACTTCCGTCTTCGGACTATAATTAATTCAATTTCAGTTCAGCAATAATACGCTGAATTTTGGCATCAAGTTCGGCTTCTGTTTTTTTTGCATTTTCAACAGCATCCAATTTCCCTTTCACGCTAAAATAGAATTTTATTTTAGGCTCTGTTCCGCTGGGTCTTGCAGCTACTTTTGTGCTGTCTTCTGTATGATATATGAGTACATTGGATTTAGGAATGTCAATATTTTCAACACTTCCTGTCAGTAAATTCTTTTTTGTTGAAGCTTCATAATCAAAAAGATAAGTCACTTTTGAACCATCAATTTCCGTAAAAGGATGTTCGCGCAACGCAACCATCATTTGTTTAATCTGGTCAGCGCCATCCATTCCTTTCTTAACAATAGAGATTAAATGTTCCTTGTAAAAATGGTTATCGGCATAAATCTGCAAAAGGTCCTGATACATAGAACTAGCGTTAGATTTTGCATTTGCGGCAATTTCACAAGCCAAAAGGGTAGCTGTTACTGCATCTTTATCACGCACAAAATCGCCAATCATATAACCAAAACTTTCTTCGCCGCCGCCTATAAAATCTTGTTTGCCTTCGGCATCACGAACCATTTTTGCAATCCATTTAAAACCGGTCAGTCCAACTTTAGTTTCAACACCGTATCTGGCGGCAATTTCATTCACCAAATTGGTTGAAACAATAGTAGAACCCACAAATTGATTTCCGTTTAATTTACCTGCTTCTTTCCATTTTCTGATTAAAAAGTCGGTCATTAAACACATGGTCTGGTTACCGTTTAACAAAGTCATTTTCCCTTCCAAATTTCTTACTGCAATTCCCAATCGGTCGCCATCAGGGTCGGTTCCGATAACGATATCCGCATGGATTTTTTCAGCCAGGTCAGTAGCCATTTTCAAGGCATCCGGCTCTTCCGGATTCGGAGATTTAACGGTAGGAAAATCACCATCTGGAACACGTTGTTCTTCAACGAAATGAACATTTGTATAGCCTGCTTTTTCAAAAGCCTGAGGCATCGCGGTAATGGAAGTTCCGTGTAAAGAGGTGAAAACAATTTTTAGGTTTTCTTTGCCTTTTGTGTTAAACGTACCATTTTTCACAGAAGCATTTATAAAAGCTTGATCCACTTTTTCGCCAATAGTTTCAATTAAATTTTCATTGGCTTTAAAGTTAATTTGCGAAAAATCTAAATTATTAACTTCAGCAATAATTTCATGGTCCTGTGGAGGAATTATTTGTCCGCCATCATTCCAATATACTTTGTAGCCATTATATTCTGGCGGATTGTGGGAAGCGGTCAAAACAATACCGGCATCGCATCCTAAATATTTTACGGCAAATGAAAGTTCCGGGGTCGGACGTAAATCTTCAAATAAATATACTTTAATTTTGTTTGCGGAAAATACATCCGCCACAATCTTTGCAAATAATTTGCTATTATGTCGGCAGTCAAAAGCAATTGCCGCTTTCAATGGTTTATTTGGAAATGTTTTTTGAAGGTAATTTGACAGTCCCTGAGTGGCTTTTCCAAGGGTGTATTTGTTGATTCTATTTGTTCCCGCGCCCATAATACCGCGCATTCCTCCAGTTCCAAATTCTAAATCCTGATAAAAATGTTCTGTTAATTGGGTTAGATTCCCATCAATTAATTGTTGCACTTCCTCTTTTGTTTTTGCATCAAAGGTATCTGTAAGCCAAAGTTTGGCTTTGTTTAAAATTTTAGTCATTTCGTAAAAAAATTAATATTGCAAAAATAGTTCAAATATGTTAAAAACGTTAGTTATTGATTTTATCAGAAATAGCATAACGTTTGGTGTCTGATTTTGAACGTAAAATGAGTTCGCCTAAAAATCCGGCCAAAAAAAGTTGCGTTCCGATAATCATGGCTACTATCGCCAAATAAAAAGTAGGTCTTTCTGTAATTAACCGACCTGTCGGATTAAAAAATAGTTTGTCAATTCCTATGGAAAGCGCAAAACAAAATCCGATGAAAAATGTAAGCGTTCCCAACAATCCGAATAAATGCATAGGTCTTTTGCCGAATTTAGACAAAAACCAAATGGTAATTAAGTCCAAAAATCCATTGATGAATCGTTCCATTCCAAATTTGGTAACACCGTATTTTCTGGCCTGATGCGCAACCACTTTTTCGGTAATTTTATTAAATCCTGCGTTTTTGGCCAGTACGGGAATGTATCGGTGCATTTCCCCATTCACATCTATATTTTTGACCACTTCATTTTTATAGGCTTTCAATCCGCAATTAAAATCGTGTAATTTTAGGCCTGAAGTTTTGCGTGCAGCGGCATTGAATAATTTTGATGGAATATTTTTCCTGATTTTTGAATCGAACCGCTTTTTTTTCCAGCCCGAAACCAAATCGAAATCTTCGTTTTTAATTAAATTATAAAGTTCAGGAATTTCATCCGGACTATCTTGTAAATCGGCATCCATCGTAATCACAACATCACCTGTTACTTCTTTAAATCCGGCATTTAAAGCCTGCGATTTTCCGTAATTTTTTTGAAATCGAATGCCTTTTACATTTGGGTTTTTTTCGGACAGGGATGCGATAACTTTCCAGGAATCATCTGTGCTGCCGTCATCAATAAAAAGCAATTCATAAGAATAACGATTGGATTGCATAATAGTTGCAATCCAGTCGTGTAATTCATTTAAAGATTCGTCTTCGTTAAGTAGTGGAATGACTATGGATATATCCATTTATTTTTTTTTAAATACTGGTGATTTCTTCATCGGATTTTTTCATAATCAAGCCTCCAATTAGCGCAATTATAAATCCAAGAAACAGACTTCCTATAATTATTGCAGCTGAACTTATAACGGGTCCAGAGAATTTTTTTCCCATTTCCGCAGAGGCTTCCAATTGCTCATCAGTAAAATTCGGATAAGTTTCTATCATTTTTTGATGCTGAACTTCAGTCATTCTGGCAAAGAATTCAGGCTCTATAAAATTAGCGAATAGTAACATGTAAATTGCGTAAATAATTCCAGAGACTAGAGCAATTCCCAATCCGGTTTTTAATGCTTCGGACAATGATAAAAATCCTACGTTAAGTTCTTTAATTTTTTTAATGCCTAAAATGATGGCAGCAACAGTTATTAATGTGGTGATTACACCCACAGACCAATGTTGATCGTAGGTTTTTCCCATTGCATATAATGCCACATTAAATAAAATTAATGCAAATCCTAATATTAAACCGTAGTTTAACATGATTTGTTTTGGTGATATTTCTTGGTTTTCCATAATAATTGATTGATTAATTAATTGATTTTTGGTTGAACAAATATACTAAATACCTAATTACTATAAGTGGTTAAATGTGAACAATAATGGATATTCTTTACTAAGTAATTAGTAAACACTATTTTAGATTTGTTACACTAAAATTATAAAAAAATAGTGATAAAATTAAAAAATGATTGTAAATTTGCCGCTGGGCAAGTCCTGCACAACCAGCTCCCTTTGAACCCTCCAGGGCGGGAACGCAGCAAAGGTATTAGGTTGTAGCGGTGTGATGTAGGTCGCTTGCCCTTTTTTTATGCTCCTATGCTAAATTCATGCCTGCTGGCAAGAAGGCAACCCAAAAGAAAACATCAGTAAAAAATTCACTTTTAGTCTTCAACCTAATTTTAACTTTTTAACTTTACAGCTTTCTAACTTTTAAACTTTACAACTGTTAATGAATAAAGTCGTTTTAATTACGGGAGGTTCTTCAGGTATAGGGAAATCCGTCGGTGAATTTTTAATACAAAATGGATTCATCGTTTATGGAACAAGCAGAAATCCGGCTAAAATAACAAATCATCCGTTTCACTTAATTGCTTTGGACGTCAATGATAAGGATTCTATTATAAAAGCTGTTGATGAAATAATTGCTGCGGAAGGAAGAATCGATATTTTGATTAATAATGCAGGAATGGGAATTACCGGTGCCATCGAAGAAACGCCAACTGATGAAATGCGAAACGTTTTTGAAACCAATTTTTTCGGACCAATTGAAGTGATGAAGGCAGTTTTACCCCAAATGCGAAAACAACATAGCGGATTAATAATTAACGTTACCTCTATTGCAGGATATATGGGATTGCCGTTCAGGGGAATTTATTCAGCAACAAAAGGTGCTTTGGAAATTGTGACGGAAGCCATAAGGATGGAAGTTAAAAGCTTCGGCATTGAAGTGACCAACGTAGCACCGGGTGATTTTGCAACAAATATTGCTTCGGGAAGATACCATACGGCCGTTATTGAAAATTCGCCCTACAAGGAAAACTATCAGAAAAATTTGAATTTAATGGATACTCATGTAGATAGCGGAAGCAATCCAATTGAAATGGCAGAAGCTATTTTTAAAATTATAATTACGCCAAAACCTAAAATTCATTACAAAGTTGGCGATTTTATGCAAAAATTCTCTATTTTATTGAAAAGAATTTTACCTGATAAACTTTATGAAAAGTTATTAATGAATCATTACAAATTGTAATCATTTAGGTACTTTTGCAGAATAAACAATTCAGTATAAACTAATAATCACAACACATGAAATTTTTTATTGATACAGCGAACCTCGAGCAAATTAAAGAAGCACAGGCATTAGGTGTCTTGGATGGAGTGACCACAAATCCTTCATTAATGGCAAAAGAAGGCATTACAGGAAAGGACAATATTTTGAAACATTATGTGGAAATTTGCAATATTGTGGAAGGCGATGTTAGTGCCGAAGTGATTGCAACTGATTTCGATGGAATGGTTAAGGAAGGTGAAGCATTGGCCGATTTACATCCGCAAATTGTGGTTAAATTACCAATGATTGCTGATGGAATTAAAGCCTGTAAATACTTTTCGGATAAAGGTATTAGCGTGAATATGACTTTGGTTTTTTCGGCCGGACAAGCATTGCTGGCTGCTAAAGCAGGAGCGACTTATGTATCTCCTTTTATTGGGAGGTTAGATGATATTTCAACAGACGGATTAAATCTTATTTCTGAAATAAGACTTATTTACGACAACTATGGTTATGAAACAGAAATTTTGGCAGCTTCAGTTCGTCACACCATGCATATTATAGATTGCGCAAAATTAGGTGCTGACGTGATGACTGGTCCATTATCTGCTATTATGGGATTATTGAAACACCCATTGACAGACATAGGATTAGCGCAGTTTTTGGCAGATTACAAAAAAGGAAACTAGTTTTTTTAGTTAAAGGTTAGAAATTTCGGCATAATACTGAAAAATAGTTGGTAAAAACCTTTTAAGCCCTTTATTGATAATACATTATAAGAAGTTTTATGAAATCAGTTTCATAAAACTTCTTTTACAACAACCAACAACCAACCTAAATCTTCTCTTTCAACTTCTTAATGGTATCACGCAATTTTGCGGCAGCAATAAAGTCGAGTGCTTTGGCGGCATCTTCCATTTGTTTGCGTTTTTCGCGAATGCTGTTTTCCAATTCGGACTTCGTCATATAATCCATTTTTTCTTCGGCGGCAATGTTTGCTAAATGTTCAAAATTATATGTTGAAGCCGTGTTTTGTCCCATGATATTTTCTATGCTCTTTATAATTTGGGTCGGGGTAATATTATTCTCAGTATTGTAGGCAATCTGTTTTTCACGACGTCGGTTTGTTTCGTCTATGGTAAGCTGCATACTTTTCGTTATTTTATCGGCATACATAATGGCAATTCCATTAATATTTCTTGCGGCCCGGCCAATGGTTTGAGTTAAAGAGCGGTGTGATCGCAAAAAACCTTCCTTATCGGCATCTAAAATTGCCACCAATGAAACCTCAGGCAAATCGAGTCCTTCACGCAAAAGATTGACGCCAATAAGCACATCAAACAATCCCAAGCGCAAATCACGCATAATTTCAACACGCTCTAAAGTATCCACATCAGAGTGAATGTATCGGCAGCGAATTTGTATTCTGCTTAAATATTTTGTAAGTTCTTCAGCCATTCTTTTGGTTAAAGTAGTGACCAGTGTACGCTCGTCTTTTTCAACCCTCAACTGTATTTCTTCAATTAAATCATCTATTTGGTTGATGCTCGGACGCACCTGAATTTCAGGATCCAGCAAGCCTGTCGGACGAATTACCTGTTCCACAAAAACGCCTTCTGTTTTTTGCAATTCATAATCGGCCGGTGTGGCGCTCACAAAAATCACCTGATTCTGAATTTCTTCGAATTCGCCAAATTTCAACGGACGGTTATCCATGGCTGCCGGCAATCGGAATCCGTATTCCACCAAATTTACCTTTCGAGACCGGTCGCCGCCATACATGGCATGAACTTGCGGAATGGTCACATGGCTTTCGTCGATAACCATTAAATAATCTTCGGGAAAATAGTCCAGCAAACAGAAAGGGCGTGTTCCTGCTTCCCTGCCGTCGAGATAACGGGAATAATTTTCAATGCCGCTGCAATAACCCAGTTCGCGAATCATTTCCAAATCGAATTCCGTGCGTTCTTTTAGGCGTTTCGCTTCCAAATGCTTTCCAATTTCTTTAAAATAGTCGCACTGTTTCACCATATCCTCCTGAATGCTGTGAATGGCATTCTGTAAAACATCAGGTGAAGTCACAAATAAATTTGCCGGATAAATGGTGCTTTGTTCAAATTTTTCCACAACCAGATTGTTGGTCACGTCAAAGCTTTCTATTTCTTCAATTTCATCGCCAAAAAAGTGAATTCTAAAAGCATGTTCGCCATAAGAAGGATAAACGGTAATCGTATCTCCTTTCACTTTAAAGGTTCCGCTGCTAATTTCGGCTTCGGTTCTTGAATATAAACTTGCCACCAGTTGGTGTAAAAATTTGGTTCGCGAAATTGCTTGGCCGACTTCAATATAAATGATGTTTTTCTTGAATTCAACAGGATTCCCAATGCCATAAATACACGATACTGAGGCCACAATAATGACGTCTCTTCGTCCAGAAAGCAGGGCAGAAGAGGCACTGATTCGCAACTTTTCAATATCCTCGTTGATAGATAAGTCTTTTTCGATAAAAGTTCCCGTAGTTGGAAGATAGGCTTCCGGCTGATAATAATCGTAATAGGAAACAAAATATTCCACTGAATTATTTGGAAAAAACTGTTTAAATTCTGAATACAATTGTGCCGCCAATGTCTTGTTATGTGCCAAAACCAATGTTGGTTTTTGCACATTCTGAATCACGTTTGCTACCGTAAATGTTTTCCCGGAACCCGTAACACCTAATAATGTCTGGTATTTCTCATGGGAATTTAAACCCTCAACAAGTTGCTTGATTGCTTCGGGCTGGTCTCCGGTAGGTTTAAAATTCGATTCTAATTTAAATAGCATTTTGCAAAAATAAACTAAATTCTGAAGTTTTTTAGGGCAATCACAGATTTAACAAATCTTTACTTTTTTTGAAAATGTAGTTTTGAGAAAATATTATTATCGTCTTATTAAACTAAAATGTCCTTTTTTAATCCTGACATTTCCGTTAAGGTCAACCAATTCAACAGAAAACCAATAATCTGTTGCGGGTAAAAAGTTACCATTGAAGGTTCCGTTCCAACCTTCACTGTACAAACCGATAATAGTAATGAGTTTTCCAAACCGATCAAAAATATAAACAGTTGTCTTTTGGTAAAAATTTTCATTTACCCCCAAAATATTCCAAGTATCATTATAGCCATCGCTATTTGGCGTGAAGAATTTTGGATAGCCAATTACCGAAACCTCTATGGAAGCAATGCCGCAACTATTTTTATCCTGAACATAAAGGGTGTGAATGCCGGGTCTAATGTTATCAAAATAGGGATCATCCTGATAATTTTCGTAAGGATCATTTAAAGAAAATTCGTAATCTCCAATACCCAAGTTTTTGGTGTCTATGGTGATGGAATTATTTTCTGAGTCGTCAAGAATCTTGATGTCATTTTGATTAATAACAGCAGGGTTCGATTCTATTACTTTAAAAGTATTAAAACCAACACAGTAACTATCATCATTCAAATTAATGAGGTTATTTTCAAATTTATGCGCCACCTCAACTTTATAAATGCCTTCTGCACTTGCTTCATAAAACGAATTTGTTGCGCCAGAAATAGGGTTGTTATTGAAATACCACTGGTAAGTATCAGTTGGATTGAGGGTTTTTCCATCTAAATAGGTAGTAAATAGTTGAGGGTTATCTCTCGGATTACTTACGCATAAAATAATGTTATCATCAGATCCATTTGGTATAGGGATTTTGTTTACTACCAAATCAAATTTTCCCACTGAGATACAGTTTTTAGAAAGTTTATTTGAAATTCTTACAATAATTTCTTTTGAAGGGAATTCAATAATTCCTTGTAATGAATTAATTTGTAATTGAGCATCATTGGTGTTTTGATAGAATTCTACCTCAATAGATGAATCTGTAAAAATGGCTTCAATTTCTTGTCTTTTAACTTCAAAATCAAATGTTGCGTTTCCGCTTCCTACACTTTTTAAATCATTATTTGAAGAAATATCATTTTCGCATTCGTAATAATTGGCATATAAATCAAGACTTGTCGGATACACATTTAACGCCATTTTACCAGTAGTAAAACATCCTGAAAGGTTATTGGTTAATTTTACAAAAATAGTAGGATTGGTTGCAGATGTGTAATTTTCTGAATCTAAAATTGGATTATCTGAATCTAAATCGGCTTGAGTTTGAAAAAACAAAACCTCAAGATTTGGATCATTTTGTGTAATTTCTTCAATTTTGGTTGTTAAATTGAATTGTGTAATTCCATCAGTGCTATTGTTATCAATATCACATTGATCATAAATAAAAGAATTTGATATAACAGGAGGATAATAAACTTCAACTTCAAAATTTCCTTTGTAAATTATTGGAAAACCGCAATCATCAATTAAATTAACTTCCAATTTGTAAATCCCAGCCTGAGAAGTTTGTATATTTGAAAATGGTAAGGTTGCGGTATCATTTACTTCTAAATTATTAAGTGTCCAGCTATAAGAAGGGTTTCCAGGTAAATATTCAGCCTTAAAAGTATAATCGCTACCAACACATAATTTAACTTTTTGATTTGTAATTATTTGATTATTATTTTCAACACTGGTAATTTCAATTGGCAATAGCAAGGAAGCGATGAAAGGCGGCAATCCCTGCATTGCCCTTCCTGAACCCAAATCAATTGCATTTTCTTGATAATTACAATTTACTCCCAATTCATCAGGTAAATTAATGGCATCTAAAAAGCGCGTTCCGTTATAATAACCAGAAGGCACAGTAGCATAAATTTTTCCATTGGGTGCCAGTTGTAAAGCGCCTCTGTAACCAATTTGTGATTTTATAAGTGTTTTGTTATTAGCGTTTTCCAAATCAAATTGATAGAGTTTATTATTGCTTCCGTCAAAAGTTGAACAATATAATTTTGTTGATTGAGGTGAAAATTCAACACCGTAAGGAGATCCATCTAAGGCAGTGTTTGAAATAATTTCAATGCCATTATTAGAAACCTCACCAGTTAAATCATTAAAGCTATACAAATGAAGTTTGCCATTTCCTAAAATATTTACTCCTGTATTATCATAATATTGAGTAAAAGTAGCACTTGCTAATTTTTTCCCATCAGGAGAAACTTTTAAATAACCTCTTCTGTCACTTGAAAAATAATCAACTACAGACTTTATTGGTGGATGAAGTCCATCAATATCAACTTTATAACTATAAAAAGTATTCTGAACCAATGAAATTATCCAAAATGTATTACAGGAATTTCCTTTTACTGAGGCCACTTTTTCAGACCAATCTTCATTTCTTCCATCCGATAAGTCAATGGGTGTTCTAACAATGTCACCTAAACCATTATTTTGAGTCATATCAACGGTATAACAATGGAAGCCAAATTCACCAATATTGTCAACAATTGCTCCTACTGTGAAAATGTAAAACAGGTTGTTATCTCCTGGGTTAGGAACAATGATGGCGGATTGTGTGCTAGAAGGGTGACCTTTTAAGCTGCCATTTCCATTGGGCATAGGCGTATTATTTTTATCCCAAACGGTTGTTCCATCTGAATAAAATAATAGATTTCCATTTTTATCTGAAAATGAAGAACAACCTTCATTAGTATTCAAACTTCCTGATATTGAAACAGGATTTCCTGAATTAAAGTTGATTCCTGCATTTTGACCAAAAAACCAAAAATTTGCTTCGCCTTGCCCTAAAATATTTAAAGTGCAAAAAAGAAGAAGGATGGTAATAAAATTTTTCATTTGGTGGAATTCGTTTTCCCATCCAAATATATAAAAA
>NZ_JBFFKM010000069.1:0-10392 GCF_041555395.1 Lutibacter sp.
AAAACATTTTGCTTCAACTCCATTCTGTTTTTTTATAAAGTAAATACTTAACTTTAAATGTTAACATTATGAATAAAATCAAACTCTCAGTAATCGTTATGTTATGCTCTTTAAATATATTGTTTGCGCAAGAACCAAATAAGAAATTTAAAGTTCATAAAGTTTGGGTATCAAAAATTGATAACTCAAAAGTGGTTAAAGGAATCTTATTAGAGGCAAATGATGAATCTTTGATAATAATTGGAAAAAAGAACTCAGAAATTATTGTTAATGTTAAAGATATTCATAAAATAAAAATAAGAAGGAAAGGAAAGGCAGGAAAAGGAGCAGCCATAGGAGCAGCCACAGGGGTAGCCACAGGACTTGTAATTGGATTTGCGAGTGGAGATGACCCTGACAAAACGGTTGATGGGTATTTCCCTTATCTTGGCCCTTACACTTACACTGTAGAGGGAACGACCGCAGGTGAAAAGGCAGCAATTTGGGCTGTTGGGTTAGGAATTGCAGGAACTGTTGTTGGAGCAGTTGTGGGTTCTAAAAAAGAAACTTTCTTGATTAATGGAGATTCAAAAAATTATCTAATGTATTTTGATGAGATACAGACTTATTCAATGAATCGAAAAAAATAATTTTTTTTAAAACATCTCGATATGAAAAAAATTCTTTTACTTCTCACGATATTCCTTCCAGTATTTTTATTTACTACATGTTCAAAAGATGAGGATAATGAAAAAATTAGATTTCAAGGGACAATGGAAGCTAAGGTTAATGGAAAGTTAGTAATCTTTGAACATGCAAGTGGATATGGTTTTTATGACCTTGATAATCATTGTTACAAAAACTTTCACCAAATAACAGGAGGTATGGAATTTAGAGCTTCTAATGGTCATACGATTTATTTAAATTTTAAACCCTCGCATGGTATTGGAATTTATAACCCAAATGGAGAATATCATACATGGCTCGGTAACTACAGTGATTATGGGGATAATGGAATCTTTTATCACCAAAACTATTTTGTTAGTGAAACTCAAACCCATTCTGAAGAAATTGGTTCTGTAACAATCACCTCAATGGAGAATGATAGATATAAAGGAACTTTTTACTTTACTGCTGTTTATAATGGTGAAGATTATTATAGCCTTCCAAATATTGTAAACATCACAGAAGGTAAATTTGAAATACTTGCAGAAGGACATAAGGATTATGGTGGTACTCCTTGCGGATATGAATAATTTGTCCAAATTTTCCCGAATCCTAATATTTCGGACATCAACCCTATTTTTGAAATATATATTTACAGTTAACCTAAACAATTTATGTTATGAAAACAACACACATTTATCTCATATTATTTTTAAGTCTATCTACCTTAAACTGTTGTAAAGATGATGACCCAACTAATAAGGAATGTGTAATTTACCAAGTGACAGTTTCAGATAATTGTAATTGTGATAACTACTTATGTGAGAGTAGTTATCTTCTTGAAAAATTAGAATACGAGCGACTTGTAAAAATTCAAAACGAATCATCAGAAGATTGTGTTTTTGTTAATGGAAAAGGAGATGCTCTTGGGTCGAATGAAGTAGTTATTATCGACTTTGAAGGTTACTTGTTAAGGCTTGTTGCAATCCCTTTAACACCGTTTTGCTAAAATCCTAAGCAATCAGCTGAGGTGTAATTCGCTAATTTTGTTGAATGAAGTACACTAAATATTTTGGCATTATTACAAAGGAGCAGGGCAGATTGAACCTGCCAACTTCTCAATTTCAAAGAATGATGAATATAGTCCATATTGAAGGTGTTGTAGCAGGATTAGCCAAAGCCAAAGAAACCTACAAAGACACTAACCAATATTATAAGTATGATATGGTTATACTAAAGGAAAAAGATGTGCTTGCTAACCTTACAGGCAATTTAGCTCCTGACTTGCTGTTAAGGGAAATGATGGGGTCTTCGGATTAAGATATTCCGTACTGTTTATTATCTAACTACAAAACTAAAAGGTAAAAGATTGAGTCAATATTTAATAAGCATAAAAACACATCCCAATAGTAAGTGTTGAATAAATATGTACACAAAAGTGTACACACTATAAATGCAAAAAACCTTAACTTTCTCATTACAAGATTGTTAAGGTTTTATGATGCGGTCTGGACGGGACTCGAACCCGCGACCTCCTGCGTGACAGGCAGGCATTCTAACCAGCTGAACTACCAAACCGTTGCTCTTAGCGGATGCAAATATAACAGCGTTTTTTGTATTGTCAAAGGTTTTTCCAATAAATATTACAAAAATCTTTTTCTGCCTATGAGATAGGATATTAGAATCTGATTAAACCCTTTATTGATATCCACAGGAACATAATCTATTTTATACTGCATACACTTCATCTTCAAATCATTAAAATAGGTTTCCATAGCCGTTTTGTAGTTTTTTTTCACTGATGACGCGTATAAATTCAACTGTTCTCCCGTTTCTACATCAACAAATTTTTTGGGCGTATTTCCAAAATCGAAATCCAATTCCAGCTTTCCATCGTAAGTATGAAACAAAACAACCTCATGTTTGTTGTGTTTTAAATGACGTAAAGCTTCAAACAATTCCTGCTCGCTTCTATTGGTCTGAAACATATCCGTAAATAAAAAAACAAGTGATCTTCTGTTTATTTTTTCGGCTATTTCATGTAAAAATTTATAGGTTTCAGTCGTTTTTTTGGAAGGTTGGTTCAACAAACCCTCTAAATGGGCCATCACCATTCTTCTGTGTCGCTCACTTCCTTTTGCCGGGGCATAATACTCATTGATATCACTGTAAATACTTAAACCAACAGCGTCTCTCTGCCGCTTTAACAGTTCTATCAAAGCGGCAGAGGCTATTGCCGAAAACGCAATTTTTGTTAAATGGTCTATGGAAGGATTCTTAACAACCGGAAAATGCATGGAAGCTGAATTGTCTATGATTAGATGACAACGCAAATTGGTTTCTTCTTCGTAGCGTTTTACAAACAGCTTTTTGGTTTTTGCGTATAATTTCCAGTCGATATGCCGTGTGCTTTCACCTGCATTGTAATTTATGTGTTCGGCAAATTCAACCGAAAAGCCGTGAAACGGACTTTTATGCATGCCAGTAATAAATCCTTCCACTACTTGCTTTGCCAACAATTCAAGGTGGTGTAATTCTGAAATATTTTCTAATGAAATACCGGCCATCTTTCTAAATTTGATTCTTGTAAATATAGTATATAAATAGAAAATGCCCGACAATTTGCCGGGCATTTTCTATTTATTGTCTTAAAATTAACGCTTATAAATGCGCATCTATTTTTTGCGCATACGTTGCTTTTGGTGCAACACCCACTTGTTTTTCAACAACTTCGCCATTTTTAAATACCAATACCGTAGGAATATTTCTTACGCCATATTCTGCAGCAAATTTTTGATTTGCGTCCACATCCACTTTCACAATAACAGCTTTATCAGCGTATTCTGTAGTTAATTGATCCATAATTGGTGCTACCATTCTACAAGGTCCGCACCAAGCTGCCCAAAAATCAACCATTACCGGTTTGTCCGATTTCAATACTATTTCGTCAAATGTTGCATCTGTTACTTCAATTGCCATATTCTATTTTTTTAATTGTTAATTTCTCTTTTATGATACAAAAGTAAACAAATATTTTACCATAACCACTTAACCTATATTACTTTTATTTATAAAGCTATATACAAATTTAATGATTGAAAGCAAAAATTGAAAGTTTTAAGTTTTAAGTTCAAAAAAAGCTTACAGCCTACAACTTATAGCTTATAACCTCCTGAACAAATAAACATTTTAAAACACTTCCTTCGCTATGGCTTTAATATTGTCTGATTTCCCCATAGAATAAAAATGAACTACAGGGACACCTTTGGCCACAAGTTCTTTAGATTGTGCAATTGCCCATTCCACACCTACTTCTCTCACTTGTTCGTTGTTGCTGCACTTTTCAACTTCGGTAATCAGCGCTTCGGGTAAATCCAATTTAAAAACCTGCGGCAGCACTTGTAAATGGCGTTTTATGGCAATGGGTTTTATTCCTGGAATTATGGGAACCGTAATCCCAATAGCACGTGCTTTCTTAACAAAATCAAAAAACTTTTGATTGTCGAAAAACATTTGGGTCACCACATAATCGGCGCCCGCATCCACTTTTTCTTTTAATCTGCGCAAATCAGTATCCAAACTAGGGGATTCTATATGTTTTTCCGGATATCCCGCAACGCCAATGCAAAAATCGGTTTTATAAGGCGTTTCAATCAGTTCGTGTAAATATTTCCCCCTATTTAAATCGCTGATTTGAACCACTAGGTCCGATGCATACATATTCCCTCCTTCCGTTGCGGAAAAATATTTTTCGTGTTTCATAGCATCGCCTCTCAAAGCCATTACATTGTCCAAACCCAAATAATGACAATCCACCAACAGATATTCCGTTTCTTCTTTGGTGAAACCACCACACAACACATGCGGAATCGCATCAACATTATATTTGTACTTTAAAGATGCGCAAATACCAACTGTTCCCGGCCGCATCCGGGTAATTTTTTGTTCCAGAAGCCCATTTCCTTTCGCTAGATAAACGTGTTCCTCTCTAGATGTTGTCACATCAATAAAAGGTGGTTTAAATTCCATCAGCGGATTGATATTGTCGTACAATTCCTGTATGTTTTGCCCTTTTTGCGGTGGCACAATTTCAAACGAAAACAGTGTTTTCCCCTTGGCTTGTTTTATGTGTTCTGTTACTTTCATTTTTTTAGTATGTTAGTATTTTGGATTGTTGGTATATTAGATTTAATAATTGTTAATTAGTTTTGGGCGTTCCCTTTCAGGTCGCGCTTTTCGTTATATCTTTTTCTTCGTTTCACTCCAAAAAAGTATACCACTTCAAACAAGGTTCACTGAACACCAATACAAAATAAAAAAAGTTGAAGTAATCGCTAACGCAAATCAAATTTTAGTTTTAATTATTATCTCTTTTCTTTTTCCATTGATGAAAAAGAAACAAAAAATCTAGTCTGATGATCTTTTTCTGTAAAATGAATTGAATTTTTTTGTCCACATCACCCAGACCGCCTTTTCCCCGCTTCACCTGCCACTAGGCTCTTTGGGTTGCTCCTTCGGCCAACGCTAAAAATTTCAATATTTTACGACGAAAAAAATCATATGACGGTGTTTCTTTAATTTGTTTTCAAATTATGTTCAGAACTTATTTTATTACTTTAAACTTTTCCAATCCAACATTAATTCCCCCTTCGGGGGTTAGGGGGCCTAGTCCGCCAAATTAGGTCTCAGCCATTTCTTGGCGGTTTCAAAATCCATCTTTTTTCTTTTTGCAAAATCCTTTACCTGTTCTTCAGTTATCTTCCCGACACCAAAATATTTGGCGGTTTCATTCCCAAAATAATAGCCAGAAACCGATGCTGCCGGCCACATCGCCAAACTTTCCGTAAGCTCTACCCCAATAGTTTCTTTAACTTTTAGCAGTTCCCAAATGGTTAATTTTTCAGTATGATCAGGACAGGCGGGGTAACCCGGTGCCGGACGAATACCTTTATAGCCTTCTTTTATCAGTTCTTCATTCGACAAAATTTCTTCAGCCGCATAACCCCAGTAGTCCGTTCTCACCTTTTTATGCAGATATTCGGCAAAGGCTTCTGCCAAACGGTCTGCCAAAGCTTTAATCAATATTGAATTGTAATCATCATGGTCGGCTTCAAATTTAGCTGCCAGTTCCGCAGTTCCAAAACCAGTTGAAACACAAAAAGCACCCATATAATCAATGATTTCAGCTTCTTTTGGTGCCACAAAATCAGCCAATGCAATACTTGGAATTCCTTCTTTCTTTTTCAATTGCTGGCGTAAAGTTAAAAACTTTGCTTTTACTGTTGTTTTAGCTTCATCTTCATAAACTTCAATATCATCATTATCCACAGCATTTGCAGGAAAAATCCCGAAGATGGCTTTTGCTGTCAATAATTTTTCATCCACCACTTTTTGAAGCAGTTTTTTGGCATCCTTAAATAAATGAGTTGCTGTTTCACCAACCACTTTATCGGTTAAAATTTCAGGATATTTCCCGTGCAACTCCCAAGTCCGGAAAAACGGACTCCAATCAATATATTCCAACAATTCAGAAAGTTCCAAATTCTCAATGACTTTAATTCCCAAAAAGTTTGGGACCCCAATTGTTGTTGCATTCCAGTCAATTTTAAACTTGTTTTTCCGTGCATCCGCTAAGGATAAATATTCTTTTCTGTTAGATCGGTTAAAAAAACCTTCCCGAACTTTCACATAATCGTCTTTAATGCTTTTAACATAATCTTCAACGGTATTGTTATCATTAATTAAATTTCCAACCACCGTAACCGCCCTTGAAGCATCATTTACGTAGATTACCGCATTGGAATATTGGGTATCTATTTTAACGGCCGTATGCGCTTTTGAAGTAGTTGCGCCACCAATTAACAGCGGAACTTTAAAATTTTGTCGCTCCATTTCATCAGCAACATAAGCCATTTCGTCTAAAGACGGCGTTATGAGTCCGCTCAATCCAATCACATCCACATTTTCAGTTTTGGCGGTTTCAATTATTTTTTGAGCCGAAACCATGACACCTAAATCAATAATCTCATAATTGTTGCAATTTAAAACCACACCTACAATATTTTTTCCGATATCGTGCACATCGCCTTTAACGGTTGCAAGCAATATTTTTCCCGCCCCTCCCGTCCCCAAAGGGGAAGCTTCCAGCGCTTCTTTTATTTTCTTCAGAACTACATCCAAATTGGATAACACTTCGTCATTTGTAAAGCGAATAACGCTATACCCTTCCTCTTCCAGCCATTTTGTTCGTTCTTTGTCACTCGCTATATTTTCTGGCAACTGGTGTATTGATCCATCAATTTCAATAATTAAATTTGTTTTTAAACAAATAAAATCTGCAATGTAATTCCCTATAATATGTTGTCTTCTTATTTTATGCCCTTCCAATTTTTTTCCGTTTAAAACATCCCACAATAAAGCTTCGGCTTCAGTTGGCTCATTGCGCATTTTAAAAGCAACCTCTTTTAACAATCCATAATTCAAAGGATCGGCAGTTTCCCAATGTTGCGAAGTCTTAATTCCCCCTTCGGGGGTTAGGGGGCTTTTTGATGCTTCTATGTACGGTTGTAAATACGCAACGGCACGTTTCATAACCCTTGCCGATTTTACCACTTGAGGCAAAAACATTTTACCTGAACCAAACAAATCCCCTACCACATTCATACCGGTCATCAAGTGCTGTTCAATTACTTCAATCGGTTTTTTGGCCTGGATTCTTGCTTCTTCAACGTCTTTCAATATAAATTCATCCACACCTTTTACCAAAGCGTGTGTTATTCTTTCCTGCAACGGTTTTTCGCGCCAAGACAAATCCACTTTATGTTCTTTTACGGAACTTACGACACTTTCGGCAAATGATAGCAAACGCTCTGTGGCATCATCTCTTCTGTTTAAAATAACATCTTCAACACGTTCCAATAAATCTTTCGGAATTTCATCATAAACTTCCAGCATGGTCGGATTTACAATGCCCATATTCATTCCTGCTTTTATGGCGTGGTATAAAAATACCGAATGCATGGCTTCCCTAACGGAATCATTCCCCCTAAAAGAAAAAGAAACATTGCTCACGCCGCCACTTACGCTCACATTGGGTAAATTTTCACGAACCCAGCGCGTTGCTTCAATAAAATCGAGGGCATTTCTTTTATGCTCGTCCATTCCAGTAGCTACCGGAAAAATATTTAAATCGAAAATAATGTCTTCTGAAGGAAACTGCACTTTATCGACCAAAATACGGTACGAACGCGCTGCAATTTCAATTCTTCTTTGAAAATTATCGGCCTGACCAACCTCATCAAATGCCATCACAATAACTGCGGCACCATAACGCTTAATCAATTTTGCCTGCTTTATAAATGTAGCTTCCCCTTCTTTTAAGCTGATAGAGTTTACAACGCATTTCCCCTGAACGACCTGCAATCCCGCTTCAATAATCTCCCATTTTGAACTGTCGATCATCACCGGAACACGAGAAATATCAGGTTCTGAAGCAATTAAATTCAGAAATTGAACCATGGCTTCTTTTCCGTCAATCAATCCGTCATCCATGTTCACATCAATAATCTGTGCCCCTCCATCAACCTGATGCCTTGCAATGGCAAGTGCCTCATCAAATTTTTCGTCTTTAATCAAGCGAAGAAACTTACGAGAACCAGCCACATTTGTACGTTCACCAACATTGATGAAATTGCTGTTCTCATTCAAGATTAGAGGTTCTAATCCTGATAACTTCAGCCATTTCTTTTGGTTGTTCCCTTCGGCTCCGCTCTGGGTAAAGTTTGTTGGTTGTTGGTTATATATGTCTTCTTTAATGCTCATGTTTTTTTATTTTGTCATTCAAATCAATTCGCAAAGTGTCTCTACTTTTTTTGATATTCCGCCACTAAATTGGCAATGGCCTTGATATGTGCCGGTGTTGTGCCGCAGCAACCGCCAATAATTCTTACCAAATTCTTATCCAGATACGTCTTAATTTGCGCTGCCATTTGTGCAGGTGTTTCATCATATTCCCCAAAAGCATTTGGCAATCCGGCGTTTGGATGTGCTGAAACCGGCAGGTTTGACTTTCTTGCCAGCACTTCTAAATGCGGCGTTAACTGATTGGCTCCCAGCGCACAATTAAATCCGATAGACAATAAAGGAATGTGCGATACTGAAATTAAAAATGCTTCGGCCGTTTGTCCGGATAAAGTTCTTCCGCTTGCATCGGTGATGGTGCCACTTAACATAATTGGCACGTCTATATTTCGTTCTTCTTTTACTTCTTCAATCGCAAACAAAGCCGCTTTTGCATTTAGGGTGTCAAACACTGTTTCAACCAACAATAAATCTGCGCCGCCATCTAACAAAGCTTCGGTTTGTTGTTTGTAGGCTTCTTTTAAATCGTTAAAAGTGACTGCCCTAAATCCAGGGTCATTTACTTTGGGCGACATACTTGCCGTTTTATTTGTAGGACCTATGGAACCTGCCACAAACCTTGGTTTTTCAGGGTTTTTAGCGGTAAATTCATCGGCAGCTTCTTTGGCTATTTTTGCCGATTGGTAATTGAGTTCGTACACATAATCTTCCATTTCATAATCGGCCATCGCGATGGTTGTGCTCGAAAAGGTGTTGGTTTCAATAATGTCGGCACCCGCTTCCAAATATTTCCGATGAATTTCTTTAATGGCTTGGGGTTGTGTTATGGAAAGCATATCATTATTTCCTTTTACGGACATATGAAAATCTTTAAACTGTTCGCCCCTATAATCTTCTTCCGAAAAACGATATTGCTGAATCATGGTCCCCATTGCACCATCAAGTACCAATATTCTTTTTTGTATTTCTTCTTTTATGTTGCTCATTGTTGATGGTTATTGGTGTTTTTAATTATATTATGAATTTTAAATTAGCCTATTAGCCAATGAGGGAATTTTTATTTTTCAATTATTCATTATTAATTGTTAATTACTCATTATTCATTCAACCCGCGTTAGGGATTAAAGTGACATCCTGGCATTGTGAGTTTATGAAGCAATATCAACAAAAGATTGCTTCGTTCCTCGCAATGACAGATATAGCGAAAAGCCCGACCGCTTTGCGGTAACGCCCAAATAATTATTAAAAAGCAGGAAGAATTCTTGAAAAATCTCTTCGTTATCTATCCAAATATTTTGGTAGAATGTAGCACCTTCTTTGCAAGGCAAAGGGTTGCTAAGGCTTCAACGGGTCTAATCCCTCTGCCTTTCTTAATAACTGTGATCACTGTGTATATGAACTTGGCTGCAAATTAACGGAATAAGCCGCTTAATTACAAATGAAACCGGATATTTATTATTTAATTAACAAGGATTTTGTTAATTCATTCAACGCTTTCACTTTTTCTGAAAAGGTACCACTTGTTGTTTTTCGGTATGAATTTATGTTTTCTGCAAGTTCATTGATGTTATCTGGAATGACTTCTTCAAAAAACTGACGCAATCGTTTTGCCAGCGTGGGCGATTTTCCGTTGGTTGAAATGGCTATTTTGATGTTGCCTTTGGTAACTATGCCTCCCATATAAAAATCGCAGTAAGGCGGATTGTCGGCCACATTGACCAAAATATTCTTTTGTTTGCAATCCTGATATACTTGAATATTTACCGCAACATTGTTGGTTGTTGCTATAACAATATGTTTTCCTTTTAAAAAAGAATTATGATATGCCGCTTCAATAATTTCGATGTAGTGTTTTTTTGCCAACGCAATTAATTCGGGTAAAAAATT
>NZ_JBFFKM010000070.1:0-10327 GCF_041555395.1 Lutibacter sp.
ACAATTATCACCATCAAATATTATTTGTGAATAAAATGAAGTTGACATTAATAAAAAAAGTGAAATTAAAGCTGTTTTAAGTAAAGTAGTTATTTTTTTCATGGCCCTTTAATTTAGATTAGATACCAATTCTATTTTTTTAATTTAATAAATCGTGTTATAAACAAAATATTATTCAATAATTAAAAATTTTGGGGCTGTAATTATAAGTGATTTGGTGGGGTTAAAACTTTTTTATTGCCTGAGAGGAAACGGCAATAACAATACTTAATTAAAATCGCAAAAATTTAATTCTTAAAATAAAATCGTAATATGTTTTTAAAATAAAAATTGAACGTGAGAGACATTTATCACTTATTGGTAGTAAAATTATTTTTTAAATTACAATCTAAAAATGATATTCATCAATTTACAATATGATTGATATCAGTTTCTCTAATTGCAGAAATTCGCCTTTTATGATTCAAGTTTTCAAGAATTGATACTAAAACAGTTTCATTTTCAGATTGCATATCCAGAAGGACCAATTTCTCATCAGAATTATTGGCATGAGTTTTTTTTAGTTTAAGCTCATTCTTTTCTTGCTATATCTGGTATTTGATATGCATATTCTCTAATTGCAGAAATTCGCCTTTTATGATTTAAGGCTTCAAGAATTGATATTAAAACATCTTCATTTTCAGATTGCATATCCAGAAGGACCAATTTATCATCAGAATTATTTATGGAAGTAGTTTTTAGATTAATGTCTTTATTATATAATACTATTGGTGAGTCTAATATTGTTGTGTTGGATAACAAATTTTTTACCGGTGGTTTAACATCTTTTACTATAGGATAGTCTGGAGAAATATTTGTTGCAAATAAGTTCATTGTTCCTATAACGAAAGCCAAAACCAATAATTTAAATTTTTTCATGACATTTTATTTTTAGTTAGCTATTTGTTTTTAAAATACTTAAAGTAAGTCTTTATTGAATTTTGTAACTTAAATTATGGGGGTTGATGATAACTTAATTATGGGAGGTTGATTGTTTTGTTATTCAAATTTACACTGTGAATATAGGTTTCGCTACTACATCTTCATGTAGTATTTATAATTTAAGCCGGTTTACTGATGTTTTAATTTAAAGGCCTATCACCAATTACAATAAACTCTTCATCAGGTTCTAAGTAAAGTGTCACTTCATGTACCTTTTCATTTTCTTAGTTGTGATTAATTTTACCGATGCCTGAATATAATATATGATTGATATCCATTTTTATATAGCTATAAAACAGCACCTTAATTAACAATTAATTTTAAAAAAATTATTTAAAGCTTTTGTCTAAATTAATTTTATGTTATATATTTGCCATTTACTCACATAAGATGACAGGCAACAGGTTATTATTTTTCTTTTTTTTAGCATTGATTGTTTCTTGCAATTCAACTTCGTCGTTTACTGAAATTAATCCTGCGCATATTGAAAATAAAAAATTTACTTCATCTTTTGTAGGCCAAAAAATAGATGGTATCGATTCCTATATTTCCAAGATAGATTTTAACGCAAATGATTTTGAGAAATTTAATATTGAGGAGTTGGATGAATTGGTAATACAAGGTAAAAAGAGAATCATAACCACAAATGAATCAGACAAAAATATTGTTTTAAAAAACAAATCAATTGTACGGGTAAAATATAAAGATCACTTGCATAATAATTTTATTAAATCGAAAGTTTTTTATTATGACAATGATGAATTGATATGTATTAAAGTTTATGAAATTTTGCCAAACGATTTTAATAAAGCTGCCTTGTATCAAAGAACTATTTATGTTTATAACAACCAGGCAATAGCTGATTCAGATAAATTGAATCAAGCAAACAGCGCCCAACACTTAGTGACTCTCGGTCACGAATACCTTAAAAATGAATATCTTTCACTTAATTAGGGTAAAATAAAATAACCCTTACCCCACTTTCCCAAAAAACAGATTTACGAAATAAGATTGTTTTAAATTTTTGTTTATTTTAATTAAGACTTGTTTTAATTTTATTCGTAAAGTTAAAAATTAACATTATTTTTAAGCATTCTAATTTTATGAAATATACATGAAATCAAAACCAAAATTTGAGACAATCGCTATAAAAAGTACTGAAAATAAATATAATGATTCAGCTCCGGTAAGCACTCCTATTTATTTGTCGAGTACCTACAAACGCAATAGTGACGGATCTTACACAAACGATTTTGTTTATTCGCGTGCCAACAATCCAAATCGTGCCATAGTTGAAGAAGCCATTGCAATATTGGAAAATGGCAAGCATGCATTTGCTTTTTCTTCAGGAATGGCAGCTATTAGCACTGTTTTTCAAAGTCTAAAGGCCGGAGATCATATTCTTTTACCAGACGATATTTATTATGCTGTTAAAAGATTAATGGAAGATGTTCTACAGCGCTGGAACTTGACTTATGATTTGGTTGATATGACCAATATTGCGGCAATTAAAAAAGCCATAAAACCAAATACAGCTATGATTTGGGTGGAATCACCTTCAAATCCTCAATTAAAATTAAGCGATATTTCAGTCATTGCTGAAATTGCACACAAAAACAATGCAATATGCGCAGTTGACAATACTTGGCTAACTCCCGTTTTTCAAAATCCGCTTGAACTTGGCGCTGATATTGTTGTGCATTCAACCACTAAATATTTTGGCGGACATAGTGATGTTATTGGTGGTTGTGTTGTTGTGAATGACGAAATAATTGCAGAAAAAATTAAAAATATTCAAATATTATCTGGTGCTGTACCAGCTCCTTTCGATTGTTGGCTAATAGCAAGAGGAATTCAAACACTTCATTTACGCATTAAAAAACAAACTAAAAATGCGTTTAAATTGGCCAAATACTTGGAAAGTCATCCAAAAATAGAAAAGGTCAACTATCCGGGATTAGAAAGTCACCCACAACATTTATTGGCTAAAAGGCAGCAAAAAAAGGGATTTGGTGCGATGCTCTCCATTTTAATTAAGGGAAGTGAAAGTGAAACTACCGCAATAGCCGCTAAATTAGCCTATTTTACCCTTGCCACAAGTTTGGGCGGCGTTGAGAGTTTGGTGGAACACCGTAAATCGGTTGAAGGTCCAGACAGTCCTACACCCTATAATTTATTAAGGATTTCAGTTGGGATTGAGCATATTGACGATTTGATAGCAGATTGGAAAAATGCCTTATCGAATAATATGATATAATCAATTGTTGATATATCACTATTTTAATAATTCGAGTGAATTACGACTTCTAAAAATAAAGATTTACTTCTCAGTTTTTACCACTTTCATTTTTGGGGAGGTATACAACTCTTCCTTAAAAATTGGTAGCGTAAATTTAATTGTAGTGCCTTTCTCAGTTTTATTTTCAATCCAAATTTCCCCTTGATGTCTTTCAATAAAGCGTTTACAAATAACCAATCCCAAACCAGATCCTTTTTCATTTTCAGTTCCAGGTGTGGATTCAATAAAATCTGATTTAAATAAATTGGCTTTAATCTTTTCATCAATCCCAATTCCGTTATCAGAAACAGAAACTTCAATAAATTCAACTATTGGCTCGGAATAAACATCAATTTTGCCCATTCTTTCTGTAAATTTAATTGCATTGGTAATAATATTACGTAAAATTACTTCAACCATATTTTTATCGGCATAAGCATAAACTTCAGGTGAATGAAAAGAATTTATAGTTATACCCTTCATTTGAGCAATATCTTTTAATTGATTAATTACTTCATCGCAAATAGATGAAATATTGCATAGAATAGGGTTATATGCAATTTTATTGCTATTATCTCTTGCCCAAGTTAATAAGTCTTCCAATAAATTATAAGTATTTCTTGCTTGAGCATTCATCCCGGAAATCAATTTTTCAGCCTTTTCAAAATCCATGTTTCGCAATTTATCTTTTAATAATTTTGTAAATCCTAAGATAGTATTAAAAGGGCCCTTTAAATCGTGTGCAATTAATGAAAACATTAAATCTTTTGTGGCAATGGCTTCTTCAAGTTCTTTTGTTCGTTCCTTTATGATATTTTCCAATTCTAAATTATAGTCTGAGATGTATTTATATAGTTCATTTTTAAATACCAATCCAATAAATTTTTCATTTTCACCAACAGGAAGCACATCCGTTTTAGCGGTATCCATTTTATAAATTGTATCTTCAATGGAAAGCTCGCAATCAACTAATTCTTTTATGGTTAGACAGTCAATAATTAATGTTTTTGGATTTTGAACAATATCCTGGGTTGTTAAAACGCCATAAAAAATACCCCCATCATCTTGAACGGCGATGGCATAATTTTCTAACAATTTTTTTTTAATTGCATTTAGGCCTGAATAAGGATTAACTGTTATAAAATCTTTTCGTATAAAATATTCTATTTTCATTACGTTAAGTTTTCAATACCTGTAAAAAATATTCTAGTTCAGAAAAATATGTTATTTTTCATTAAGTTACATCTTCTACAACTGTAAAAGATGTCATTACTTTAAAATCAACTTTTAAAATTTCTTTTTCCGAAACAAAAGGAAAAACATTGGAATCCAATATTTTAAGTATCCTTTCTTTTGGCATTTTAGCCAAAATTCGTTTATTGATAAATACACAATCAACATTTCCATGATTTGTATCAATGATTTCAAAACCATTTGGAATCAATAAGTCAAAGGATTTAGAAATACCTGTTTTACCATGTGGAGAATTTTTTCCGAGAACCAGGATTTCTTCAAAAGGAGGTAATTTAATTTCCTCAAAACTTAAAGTTACGGAGTATTTCACGTTGTTTTTCATAGTTGAGTTAGTTAAAATGGCGATTATAAAGATACTTATTATTTTTTTATTTTTGTAAAATTGACAAAATAAATGTTTCTAAATTCGCTTTTATCTATTAAATAGCCATATTTTATGCTAAAAAACATATTTCATGTAACTTTAGTGACAAATAATATTCTATTTTATTAAGCTGGAGCCGTTTACTTCTTTAAGTATAAATTCCTGTGCATTAATTAAAATATTAGTCCAATTTTGGTAAAGCAAAATTATTTAAAACACTTGGCAGCTTCATTGCTGCTTCAATTTCTTCCGATTTTCTTGGAGCCATTGCCGATAAAATTACGGGACCTTCTTTGCTTATTAAAATATCATCTTCAATTCTCACGCCTATTCCCCACCATTTTTCATCACAAGCACTTCCAACAGGGATATAAATTCCGGGTTCCATAGTAACCACCATATCCTCTTCAAATTTTTCATAATTTCCGGGGTCATGAACATCCAAGCCAATATGGTGTGATGTTCCATGAGGGAAATAATTGTGCTTACTGTTTTTATCAGGTATTATTCCCAATTCAGCGAGTCCTTTATTGATAATTTTTCTTGCAATATTATTTGGTTCGCTCATTTTATGCCCAATTTTATAGGCTGCTATTCCAGCTTCCTGGGCTTCATAAACCAAATCATAAATTAATTTTTGCGCTTCGGTAAATTTCCCATTCGTTGGAATTGTACGTGTAACATCCGCTGTATACCCGTGATATTCAGCCCCTAAATCCATTAAAATCAAATTATTATCGCCAATATTTACTTTATTGTTTTCTACATAATGCAAAATACAACCATTATTTCCTGCACCTACAATTGACGGATACCCCTCATATTCGGCGCCATATTTTTTGTACACAAATTCATGAACGCCTTGCGCTTCTGTTTCAGACATCTTTGGATTCATGGCTTTCATCATTTCCAATTGCCCTATAGCCGAAATATTGACCGCTTTTTTTAACAACACCAATTCTTCCTTTGTTTTTATTTCCCTTAATGAAGTCATTAATTTTTGAAGCGTTTCCGTATCAATTCTTTTTTTGGTTTCATTGTACATTTTATCATTTGTCGGATTGTTTAAATTGATTAAATCAAAAGAAACTTTTTCTTTAAATACCTTTATCAAATCAAATAAATCGGCCCTTTCTCTGGTATCCCTAACATCATTATTAAAGTTTTCGAACAAAATTTTATCGAATTTGGCAAAATCAATTTCGTAACTTTCAAATTCGCCTCCATTATAAGCCACTCTAAAACCCAATTCGTCCTGTGCACCTTCAACTCCCAATCGCTTTCCATTCCACATTTCAGCATTTTCATTACGTTCCTGAACAAATATTACTTCATTAAAAGTCTTATTTCCTATTGTATGATTCTCTTTAAAAATAAAAATTAAAGCATTTGGTTCTTTATAACCCGTTAAATAATAAAAGTTTGGATCTTGGTGATAAACATAGTTAACATCGTTTGCCCTGTTTCTTACCGGATTTGCAAAAAATACAGCGACACTGTTTTTAGGCAATTTAGCCCGTAGCTGTTCGCGTCTTTCCGAATGAAATTCTTTTTTTAAAAAATCTTGCGGTGTTTCATGATTTTGGGCATAACCAGCTGAATAAAAGAAAAAAAATAAGAGTATTTTAAAGTTTAAATATTTCATGGTACTAGAAATTGATGCAAATAAATCCAAAGATAAAAAAAATAATGTTTTGGGCGATTAATACCGGGCACATAAAAATAATATAAGTCGCCTCATTATTTTGGCTATTATCTTAAAAAGGTAAAGTAATACCAATTCAATTCTTGAATAATTTGTATTTTAGCGTCACAAAACAATTTTAGATGAAAAATACTGCTTTAACTCATATTCATGAGTCATTAGGTGCTAAAATGGTACCGTTTGCAGGCTATTTGATGCCTGTACAATATGAAGGGATAAATATAGAACATGAAACTGTTAGAAACGGCGTTGGTGTTTTTGATGTTTCACATATGGGGGAATTTTATTTGAAAGGAAAAAATGCGTTGGCATTGATTCAAAAAGTAACTTCAAATGATGCCTCCGTATTGGTTGACGGGAAAGTTCAATACAGTTGTTTGCCCAATAATGACGGAGGTATCGTTGATGATTTATTGGTTTATAGAATAAACGAAGAAAAGTATTTTTTAGTGGTGAATGCCGCTAACATTGAAAAAGACTGGAATTGGATTTCACAACATAATGATTTGGGTGTAGAAATGATAAACAGTTCAGATGAATTGTCTTTATTGGCCGTTCAGGGACCGGATGCAGCCAAAGCGCTGCAGTCATTAACAGATATTGATTTATCCGAAATGCAATATTACACCTTTAAAATTGGCACTTTTGCCGGTATTGAAAATGTGATTGTATCCGCTACTGGCTATACAGGTTCTGGCGGATTTGAAATTTACTTTAAAAATAAAGATGCTGAACATATTTGGAATGCAATTTTTAAATCGGGTGAAAAATTCGGAATTAAGCCAATTGGTCTTGCAGCTCGGGACACTTTGCGTTTAGAAATGGGATTCTGTTTGTACGGAAACGACATTAATGATACCACCTCGCCTATTGAAGCCGGTTTGGGATGGATTACGAAATTCACAAAAGATTTCACCAATTCCGATGCCTTAAAACAACAAAAAGCGGAAGGCATTTCAAAAAAATTAATTGCTTTTGAAATTACAGAAAAAGGAATTCCCCGTCATGACTACGAAATAGTGAATGAAGAAGGAGAAGTAATTGGAACAGTAACTTCAGGAACTATGAGTCCGTCACTTAAAAAAGGAATCGGGATGGGTTATGTAAAAAAAGCCTATGCCAAGGTTGGCACAAAAATTTTCATTCAAATTAGAAATAAAGCAATCCCGGCCGTTACGGTAAAATTGCCTTTTTATAAAGGTTAAAAATTTCCGGGAATTTTACCCTGCACACCTTCATAAAATTTATGAAAGAAGTTAAAGTCGTTTCCCATATTATCAGTTATATAATAAGGTTCAGCAACTTTAACTTCTTTATTTTTGAAATCAAATGCAATCATAACAATAGGCACGTTTGCTCCTTTTGCGATATAATAAAAACCTGTTTTCCATTCGGTTACTTTTTTACGTGTTCCCTCTGGAGCCAATACTAAAATTAAATTTTCCTTGGAATTATATAGGTTAACGATAGCTTCAACTTTATTGCTGCTTGTGCTTCTGTCAATGGGTATTCCGCCCGACCATCTAAATATAAATCCGAATGGCGGTTTAAATAAGGAGGATTTCCCAATATAATTTGCAGGTAAACCTTCCGCCCATCTAATTGCAATTCCCAAAGGAAAATCTTGCCAATGGGTATGCGGAGCCGCAATTATGACATATTTTTTTAATTCTTTCGGAAAACTTCCAACAATTTTCCAACCAAAAAGAGTGTGTAATATAAATCGGCCAAATACTTTCATAATGTTTGTTGATAACTCAGTTTCTATTTTTAAAATACCGGTTATTCCGCAAATATAAAATTCTTACTTTTATAAACTAATATTTATTTTAAAATTGTGATGACTGAATTTATTTTATATGTAATAATTGCCTTGGTTTTTTTGGTTCTTGGCTTTATAATTGGCAAATTATTAACCAAAAGCAACTTCGAAAAAGTGACTTCTGAACTGGAAGTCAGAAATAAACTATTACTTGAAGAAAAACATATTAATGAATTAAATATTAATAAGTTAAATCAAGATAAAAATAATTTATATGATGAAAAACACCAAATAGATATCAGGTTAACGCAAAAGGTTTCCGAGTTTAATAATTTGGAAGAAAAGTTAAATGAGAATAAAGCCGAAGTTGAAAAATTACAGGAAAAATTCAGCAAAGAGTTTGAAATTTTGGCAAGTAAAATACTGGAAGAGAAATCTGTCAAATTTACGGAGCAGAATAAAGAAAATCTGAAAAATATTTTAAACCCGCTACAGGAAAAAATACAGACTTTTGAGCGAAAAGTAGAAGATACCCATAAAGAAAGCATTGATTACCACGCCGCTTTACGTCAGCAAATACTTGGATTGAAAGACCTGAACCTACAAATGAGCAAAGACACCATCAATTTAACAAAAGCGTTAAAGGGAGATAGCAAAATACAAGGAAATTGGGGAGAATTGGTACTGGAGCGCGTTTTGGAAAAATCGGGTTTAGAAAAAGACCGGGAATATTTTGTGCAACAAAGTTTTGTAAATGAGGAAGGAAAAAGAATCCTACCCGATGTGGTCATTCATTTACCCGATGGCAAAAAAATGGTTATTGACTCTAAAGTTTCCTTAACTGCTTATGAGCAATATATAAATACTGATGACGACCAAGAAAAATTACAATTTTTAAAAGAACATGTAAATTCCTTAAAACGCCATATTGAACAATTGAGTGAAAAAAGATATGAAGATATTTACAAAATTGAATCGCCAGATTTTGTGCTCTTGTTTATCCCCATAGAACCTGCATTTGCAGTGGCATTAAATACCGACAATCAGTTGTATAATAAGGCATTTGAAAAGAATATTGTGATTGTGACTCCCACTACCCTTTTGGCTACTTTACGCACAATAGATTCAATGTGGAACAATGAAAAACAACAGCGAAATGCGATAGAAATTGCACGTCAGGCAGGTGCTTTGTACGATAAATTTGAAGGTTTTATTTCCGATTTAACCAATGTTGGAAAAAAAATGGATGAAGCAAAAGCAGAATATCGAGGTGCCATGAATAAACTTTTCGAAGGAAAAGGGAATTTAATCATAAGTGTTGAAAAATTGAAGAAAATGGGCGCAAAATCCAAAAAATCATTGCCTCAAAATGTTATAGAACGCGCTGAAAATATTGAGGAGTTAGAAGAATAGTAAAATATAAAAAATCCCGCTCAAGGCGGGATTTTTTATATTTTTTAAGATGTCATTTACTCAACAAACAATGGCAAATCTGACATCATTTCATTTACCTTTTCAGCAATTTCTTCTAGTTTTGCTTCATTTTCATGATTTAGAATAACTTCATCAATTAGATCAACGATGGCAATCATATCATTTTCTTTTAAGCCCCGCGTTGTTACAGCTGCCGTTCCAACTCTGATTCCTGAAGTTACAAATGGTGATTTATCATCAAAAGGCACCATATTTTTATTTACGGTAATATCAGCTTTTACTAAGGCCTTTTCAGCATCTTTACCGCTTATGTTTTTATTTCGTAAGTCAATAAGCATCATATGGTTATCTGTTCCTCCAGATATAATTTCATAACCTTTTTTCATAAAAGCCTCTGCCATAGTTGCCGCATTTTTCTTCACTTGGATTTGATAGTGCAAAAATGAATCGGTTAAGGCTTCCCCAAATGCAATCGCCTTTGCAGCAATAATGTGCTCTAAAGGTCCTCCCTGATTTCCAGGAAAAACTGCAGAGTCAATTAGCGCCGAC
>NZ_JBFFKM010000071.1:0-9917 GCF_041555395.1 Lutibacter sp.
CAAACCAATTGACACTAATAAAACAGCTGCAGGTCGTCATAACAACAGACGTACTGAAGTTACTTTAAAAAAGTAATCGAATAAAACTTTATAAAGTATAAAATAAAAATCGCCTGAAATTAATTTTTTAGGCGATTTTTTATTGGGAAATTACTATTGAATACTCCAACTATTTTTGACAAATCCAATAAGCCAATGGTTGAGAATTTAAATAATCAAAATAGTCCTGTAAAAGCCATCTCAATTGAAATGGCTTTTATATTTTTATACGGAATAAAAAAATCAGATGAAATCATTTATTTCAAGAGTTGTTGAAGATGTTCTTTGTAAACACAAAAGTTTCAATAATTTAATATTCGTGCTTCCAAGCCAAAGGTCTTGTGTGTTTTTAAAAGAAGAAACTATACAAAAAATACCGAACGCCTCATTCTTTCCAAAAATCGTGAGCATTGAGAATTACATTCAGGAATTGGCGGATATCAATTTAATTGATGCTACCCAGCTTTTATTTGAATTTTACATCATTTATCAGCAAAATATTCCGAAAGAAAACAAGGAATCTTTTGATGCATTTTCTCAATGGGCCACAATTGCCTTGCATGATTTTAATGAAATTGACAGTTATTTGGTGAATTCTAAACAGTTTTTTTCTAATTTAAGAGATATAAAAAAGTTAGACGAGTGGTTTCAAAACAAAAAACCAAGTAAATTGGCGATAAACTACCTTCAGTTTTTTGAATATTTGGCTGTTTTATATGAGGCGCTTTATGAAAAACTTAAATCTAACAAATTTGGTTATCAGGGCTTAATTTATAAAGAGGCTACAAATAATTTAGAGTTTTATATGAATAACAACAAAAATAATCACATTGTTTTTGTTGGATTTAATGCGCTCAACAGAGCTGAAGAAACCATATTTCAGGAATTATTGAACAACAACTTGGCTTCTGTTTATTGGGACGCTAATGAATCATTTTTCAACAATTCTAATGAAGCAGGTGTTTTTTTGAGGAAATACAAAAAGGAATGGGCATATTATCAAAAAAATCCGTTTTTATGGGATAACGATATGTTGCCCATTGCTAAAAACATCAATTTAATAGGCGCCCCCAAAAACATCACCCAAATTAAATATGCCGGAGAATTATTGGCTAATATGGAGGGTTTTAGTAAAACGGCTTTGGTGTTGGCCGATGAAAATTTACTTACACTCACCTTAAATTCGCTTCCAAACAATGTAAAAAACATTAACATCACTATGGGTTATCTATTAAAGGATATTCCATTGGCAGGTTTGTTTGACGCGCTTTTTAAACTGCATTTAAACCAGCATAAATTTAATAAGGAGTCAGATAATCAATTTTATTATAAAGATGTTATAAGCCTATTAAACAACCCTTTTTTAAATAAATTAAATGGAGAAATTCTTCAGAAATTAATTGCTGAAATTAAAAGTAAAAACAGCATCTTTTTATCGGTTGAAATGTTGAAAAAATATATTTCATCAACTGAAGCGGTGCAGCTTTCAACGATATTTTCATTATTTTATTTTTCAACCTCCATAAATAAGGTTATTAAACAGTGCATTGATTTATTAAAGGAACTTAAAAACGATGCGAAAGGTGTTGAAAAGGAATATTTATATCGATTTTTTACAATTTTCCAGCAATTGGAAACGTTAAATGTAGCCTTTAATCACATCGCCGATTTAAAAGCGCTGACCTTATTTTACACTCAAATTTTGCGAACCGAAAAGTTGTCATTTCAAGGGGAACCATTGCAGGGTTTACAACTGATGGGAATGCTTGAGACCAGGGCTTTGGATTTTGAAACAGTCATTATCACTTCGGTAAATGAAGGGGTTTTACCTGGAGGAAAAAACGATTTTTCATTTATACCATACGATGTAAAAAAATATTTCGGATTGCCGACATTTCAAGAAAAAGACGCTATTTTTTCCTATCATTTTCAAAGGTTGCTGCAAAGAGCAAAAAATATTTATTTGATTTATAATACCGAATCGGATGGCTACGGCGCCGGGGAAAAAAGCCGTTTTTTAACGCAGCTTGAAATCAACAATCCAACTATTACCAAAACAACCATCAGTCCCAAAGTTCAGCACATCAATTTTCCAATCCTTCAAATTGAAAAAACACCTGAAATTATGGAAAAATTACAGGCTGTTTTCACCAAAGGTATTTCACCATCGGCCCTGGCAACTTATATTTACGATCCAATACGTTTTTACGAGCAAAGAATATTGGAAATTTATGAAGAAGATGAAGTGGAGGAAACCATTGCCGCAAATACGATGGGCTCTGTAATTCACGAAGTACTGGAGGCATTGTATAAACCATTTTTAAACCAATTTGTAAGCAGGGAAAATATTGCTGAAATGCAAAAAAACACAAATAATTTGCTGGTCAGGTTTTTTGAAAAATATTACAAAAACGGAAATATAGAAACGGGCAAAAACAAACTTATTTTTGAAGTATGTAAAAATCATATCAAACGGTTTTTGAATCAGGAATTGCAACTTCTCAATAAAAATAAACAGCTAAAAATTATTGCTTTAGAAAAGGGGTTATCCGCCGAAATAACAATAGAAGGCATCAGTTTTCCAATAAAATTAAAAGGAATTGCAGACAGAATTGATGAACTGGATGGTGTTACCCGAATTATAGATTACAAAACAGGAAAAGTGGAAGCCAAAGATTTAAAAATAACCGATTTTAGTGTTTTGGGTGAAGACTATAAATATACCAAAGCGTTGCAGGTGATGCTCTACAGTTTTTTATTTTCAGAAGAAAATAAAAACCAATTATCAAAACCTGTTGAAGCGGGAATCATTTCATTTAAAAATTTGAACAGCGGTTTTTTAAAAATGAATTTTTCAGAAAAAAGAGGCACTAATGATAGTTTTATTTCCCAAGAAAAAATGGATCCATTTTTAATTGAATTAAAAAGAATGATCAAGGAAATTTTAAATCCCGAAATTCCATTTATTCAAAATCAAAATTTACCGTTTTAAAAATTAAAAAATGCAAAAAACAATTAATATACCCGTAAAAAGCACACACCATAATAAACCCATTGTTACCGATGTATTTTATTTAAAAGACAATGCGAAAAAACCAATCGTGATATTTTGTCATGGCTATAAAGGCTATAAGGATTGGGGCGCATGGAATTTGGCGGCAGAAACCTTTGCCAATAACAACCTGTTTTTTGTGAAATTTAATTTTTCGCATAATGGAGGAACTTTTGAAAATCCAATAGATTTTCCTGATTTAGCTGCTTTTGGGGAGAATACTTTTATAAAAGAACTCAACGATTTGGAAAATATTATTGATTGGGTAACGGCCAATCCCGATTTTAAAAATGAAATTGATGTTGAAAACATCACTTTAATCGGACATTCAAGAGGCGGGGGAATTGTGGCAATCAAGGCTTCAGAAAATAATAAAATAACCAAATTGATCACTTGGGCCGGCGTTTCCGATTTTGGCGCTCGTTTTCCAAAAGGGGAACAGCTCGAAGCATGGAAAAATCAAGGCATTACTTATATTTTGAACACAAGGACCCATCAAAAAATGCCTCATTTGTACCAGTTTTATGAAAATTTTACAGAAAATGAAGAACGATTGACGATAAAAAGGGCTGTTGAAAATTTGAACATTTCTCAGTTAATTATCCATGGTGAAATTGATGATGTTGTTTTGCCTGAGGAAGCAAAAAACATTCATTTGTGGAACCCAAAAAGCGAACTTGTTATTGTTGAAGGAATGAATCATTCTTTAGGGTGTACACATCCCTGGGAAGGTTCAACGATGACGTTTCACCTAGAAAAAGCGGTTAATATGAGTATAGCGTTTGTTCTTTGTAAATAGGTATTTAAACATGATTATATAATTAAGATGATTATTACAAATGCTTCAAAACAGGACTTGGAACAGTTGTTTTCTGTTGTAAAAAGTTGTGCCATAAACTTAATTGAACAAGGTATTTTTCAATGGTCTGAGAATTATCCTACAAAAGAAATTTTAAGTAGCGATATTGCGTTACAACAAATTTGGAAAATAGAAAATGAAACCGGTATTGTTGGTTCAATTGTTCTTACAGAAATTGAAGATCCGGAATATGAACATGTAAAATGGCTCACAAAAAATCAGAAAAACCTTTATATTCACCGTTTGGCAATTCATCCAAATTTTCAAGGAAGGGGATATGCGCAAAAGTTAATGGATTTTGCAGAGAAATTTGCTATTGAAAACAACTACAATTCTATCAGGTTAGACACATTCAGCAAAAATAAAAGAAATCAAAAGTTTTATGAAAAGCGCAATTATATAAAATTGGAAAGCATTTATTTTCCAAACCAAAGCGAGTTTCCATTTTACTGTTATGAAATGCCTATAAACAATATTTGAGGTGCATCTAAATAATCAATGGGGCATTCCATCTGACCAATAAAAAACAATAAAAATGACAGATGAAAAATTGTTAAATGTATAAAAGATCTAACATCACATTTAAAGGAATAAATAAATTAGCCATTCCGGCAATAATTGCAGGGATTGCAGAACCATTGCTTTCAATTACAGATACGGCAATAGTAGGAAATTTAACATTAAACCCAACCGAAGCACTTGCCGCAGTTGGAATCGCAGGTTCCTTTATTTCTGCGATGATTTGGATTTTAGCACAAACGCGTTCAGCTATTTCTGCGACCATATCAAAATATTTGGGGGCTAAAAAATTGGATGAAATAGCCACATTACCGGCACAAATTATTGCGATTAATTTAATTTTAAGCGGAATCATTTGTTTTATGACTGTATTTTTTGTTGATGAAATTTTTCAGCTTTATAATGCTGACGGACTGGTTTTAAAGTATTCCGTTGATTACTATAAAATACGCGCAATTGGCCTTCCATTAACCCTTTTTGTTTTTTCGATTTTCGGCATTTTCAGAGGTCTGCAAAACACGTATTGGCCAATGGTCATAAGCATTATTGGCGCCTTATTAAATATTGGGCTGGATTTCGCCTTGGTATTTGGGATAGAAGGAGTAATAGACCCTATGAACGTAAAAGGAGCTGCCTGGGCAAGTGTAATTGCGCAAGCCGTGATGGCAATTTTAGCCTTGGTATTGCTGTTGAAAAAAACGCCTTTCAGCATAAAACTGTCGTTCACTTTTAATAAAGAAATAAAAAATTTGCTTGCATTAAGCCTCAATTTAATGGTAAGGGCATTGGCCTTAAATGTTGCATTGTATCTGGCGAATGCCTATGCTACAAAATATGGAAATAATTATATTGCTGCTCAAACCATCGCTTTTCAAATTTGGTTGTTTTTTGCGTTTTTTATTGATGGATATTCAAGTGTTGGCGACATTGTTTCTGGAAAATTATTGGGCGAAAAGAATTACAAGAAGCTATGGCGACTTAGTATTAAATTAAGCAGGTATTCTATTGTTGTTTCCATCATACTTGCCATGCTTTGCGCTATTTTTTACTTTCCAATAGGACGGCTTTTTTCAAAAGATATTTTTGTGCTACAGGCTTTTTACGATATTTTTTGGATAGTACTCATTATGCAGCCAATAAATGCGGTTGCTTTTGTTTTTGATGGCATATTTAAAGGACTTGGAGAGGCCGCAACGCTAAGAAATTTATTATTGACAGCTACTTTTTTAGGATTTATTCCCGTTCTCTTAATTGGCGATTATTATAATTTGAAACTTTATGCAGTTTGGATGGCTTTTACGGTATGGATGCTCATGAGGGCTGGAATTTTAGTAATCAAATTTAGAAGGAAATATTTATACAAAAACACGTAACTTTGAACATTATGAGCAACGGAAGTCTATATACACATATTCAAAATAATATTGCCACCATAGAATTTGGGCATCCGGCAAGCAATTCGCTTCCAGGCGAGTTGTTAAACAGGTTAACAATTTCTTTTAATGAATTAAGTGCCAATGAGACTGTTCAGGTAATCATTTTAAAAAGTGAAGCTGAAAAAACTTTTTGTGCAGGAGCTTCTTTTGATGAGTTGACAGCGATTTTAAACTTTGAAGCAGGAAAACAATTTTTTCTGGGTTTTGCCAATGTGATTAATGCGATGCGAAAATGCTCAAAGTTAATTATTGGACGTGTGCAGGGAAAAGCCGTTGGTGGAGGCGTAGGTTTGGCAGCTGCCTGCGATTATTGTTTTGCAACGGAACAGGCTTCCATAAAATTATCGGAATTTACCATTGGCATTGGTCCGTTTGTAATTGCCCCGGCAGTTGAACGTAAAATGGGTTTGGCGGCTTTAAGTGAATTGACCATAGATGCCACCAACTGGCAAAATGCCTATTGGGCGAAAGAAAAGGGGCTGTTTTCTAAAGTTTTTGAATCTATTGGAGAAATGGATAAAGAAGTGGATAATTTAGCTTTGAAGCTATCGCAATACAATCCGGAAGCTTTAAAGGGAATGAAAAAAGTATTGTGGGAAGGCACTGAGAATTGGGATATTTTACTGGAAGAAAGAGCAAAAGTAAGTGGTAAATTAGTGCTTTCTGAAGCTACAAAAAGCGCTTTGCAAAAATTTAAAAAGTAACGAATGTTGTTGAAATTTATCGTGTTTTTTCAACAGATAAATGTTGAAGAGAAAATTAAAAACGCTCCGGATAAAGGTTATGAAATTGGTGTAATGATTGGCACTTATTTGCCTTTTGTATTACTGGTGATTTTGGCTTATTTTATGTATCACAAAGCCAAAAACAGAAAGGATTTTGATGATTGAATTTAAAATTTTGAAACAAAATGAGTATTATTAGAATTACAAAACAATTCAATTTTGAAACCGGCCATGCCTTGTATGGTTATGACGGAAAATGTAAAAATGTACATGGGCACAGCTATAAACTTTCCGTAACTGTAATTGGAACGCCAATTGGGGATTCAAACAATGTGAAATACGGAATGGTGATTGATTTTGGGGATTTGAAAAAAATTGTTTCGTCGGAAATTGTGAATAAATTTGACCATGCTACTGTTTTTAATAAAAATACGCCACATATTGAATTGGCAAGGGAACTGGAAAAAAGAGATCACAGCGTTATTTTGGTCGATTATCAGCCAACCAGTGAAATGATGTTGGTTGATTTCGCTGAAAAAATTAAAAGAAGATTACCGGCAAACATCATGCTACACTCCTTAAAATTACAGGAAACCGGAACTTCCCATGCCGAATGGTATGCTTCAGACCAAAATCCCATCTAAATCTTCCCAAGAGAAGACTTTTTTATTGGATATTATTAATTGCGTTAAGGATTAAACGATATGTTTGAGCTCTCCCGTTTTTTCGGGAAGCGAGTAGTGAAAGCCTGACCCGTAGGGGAACGCCCAAAATATTATTTTAATTGTGATTATTTTTAGGTTCCGTTAAACGTGTTCATGGTGTTGTTTAATCCGGCGGTGCCAAAAGATTTAACGATTTCTGTCGACCTGTCTAATCGTTCAGGAAGTGATTTCAACTCATTTTTGTCCCATTCGCCTAAAACAAAATCTACTTGACGGCCTTTAGAAAATTCCGATCCAACGCCAAATCTAAATCGTGCATATTCCTGGGTTTGTAAAACGGCAGTAATATCTTTCAAACCATTATGTCCGCCGTCGCTTCCTTTTGCCTTCACCCGAATAGCACCAAAAGGCAGGTTTAAGTCGTCACAGATGACCAATAAATTTTCAATGGGAATGTTTTCTTTGGTAAGCCAATATTTTACGGCTTTACCGCTTAAATTCATATAAGTTGAAGGTTTTAACAAAATAAAAGTCCTTCCTTTAAATCTAAAGGTGGCTATGGCACCCAGTTTTTCGCTTTCAAAAGAAACGGCTTCTTTTGCTGCAATTTCATCTAAAATTTTAAAACCAATATTATGCCGGGTAGCCGCATACTTTTCTCCAATATTTCCTAAACCAACAATTAAATATTTTTTCATAGGATCTAATGCTGAGGCTTCCTTTTTTGAACCAAACAATAATTTTATTAATCTGTACAATTGCATCATGCAAAAGTAATAAAAAAGAGTGGGGGTTTAATTAAATAAAAAAGCGCTGCTATTGCAACGCTTTTTCATACTTAATAAAAAGTTTATTTTTTAACTTCAGCAGCTTCTTCCGTAGTTGCTGCTTTGGCAACATTACGAGAAGTTCTAACTTGCGCAACTACGGTATTTTCAGGATTTAAAATACTGTATTTTTTATTGGACAATTCAGTAACATACAATTTATCACCAATGTCTAATTTTGAAATATCGGCGCCAATAAAGTCTGGTAAATCTTTTGGTAAAGCCCTAACGTTTAATTTACGATTTGCAAAACGAAGTGAACCACCTTTAATAATACCCGGAGCTGTACCAAGCAACTTTACAGGAATTGCCATCGTTACCATTTTATCATCAAATAACTGATAAAAATCGACATGTAAAATTTTGTCAGATACCGGGTGAAACTGAATGTCTTTCAAAATTGCATTGTATTTGTTTCCTTCAAATTCAATCTTAGCAGTATAAACGTTTGGAGTGTACACTAAGTCTTTGAATGAAGTTTCGTCTGCTGAAAAGTGTAATGCCTTGTCTCCTCCGTATAATACGCAAGGAACCTTTTCAGCATTACGTAAGGCTTTAGTAGCTACTTTGCCTACGCTTTCTCTTTTAGATCCTTTGATTGTAATTGATTTCATTTATTTATATTTAATTATTATTTACATTAAAAATTGTCCGCTTATTGATGTGTTGTCCTGCACTTTATGCATAACATCCGCGAATAAAGGGGCGCAAGTTACAACTTTTATTTTAGAACA
This sequence comes from Lutibacter sp., assembly GCF_041555395.1. Lineage (GTDB taxonomy): Bacteria > Bacteroidota > Bacteroidia > Flavobacteriales > Flavobacteriaceae > Lutibacter. The sequence continues at coordinate 8,857 of NZ_JBFFKM010000071.1, forward strand.
TTCTCTTTTTAAAGGAATTGTGTCTGAAACTATCAACTCCAATAATTTAGAGTTTTCAATTTTTTCATAGGCGTTTCCTGATAAAATTGGATGTGTGCAAATGGCTCGCACGCTTAAGGCACCTTTTTCAATCATAACATCTGCTGCTTTGGCAAGCGTTCCGCCTGTATCAATCATATCATCTACGATAATTACGTGTCGGTCTTTTACGTCACCAATTAATTCCATGCTATCAATTTCATTTGCTTTTATGCGTTGTTTATAACAAATAACAACATCACTTTGTAAAAATTTAGAATAGGCATAGGCGCGTTTTGAACCGCCCATATCGGGAGAAGCAATGGTTAAATTTTGCAGATTTAATGAATGGATGTAAGGCAAAAAGATGGTTGAAGCAAACAAATGATCTACAGGTTTTTCAAAGAAACCCTGAATTTGATCTGCATGCAAGTCCATAGTAATAATTCTGGTCGCTCCTGCTGTTTGCAAAAGATTTGCCACTAGTTTTGCGCCAATAGCAACCCGAGGCTGATCTTTTCTGTCTTGTCTCGCCCATCCAAAATAGGGGATTACCGCTGTAATATGACGCGCTGACGCTCTTTTTGCGGCATCTAACATTAAAAGCATTTCCATTAAATTGTCTGAATTAGGAAAAGTAGAGCCCACAATAAAAATTCGTCTGCCTCTAACTGATTCAACAAATGCAGGCTGAAATTCCCCGTCGCTAAATCTTGTTACCACTACTTTTCCAAGTGCAATTCCATAATGCTTGGCAATGTTTGCGGCCAATTCTTTGCTCTGTGAACAGGCGAAAATTTTAGGTTCTAGATAAGGGATGTCCATTTTTAAGGAATGTTAGTTAATTAGGTTTCTGTATTTTGATGCAAATTTAAAATTATTTAAATGGTAATACTATAACTAAGTGAAGTTTTTGTGTTTTAGATGAAAAATATTTTTAAATTTGCAAACCGATTCATTTGCCTCGATGGCGGAATTGGTAGACGCGCTGGATTCAAAATCCAGTTTTCGCAAGGAAGTGCGGGTTCGATTCCCGCTCGAGG
>NZ_JBFFKM010000072.1:0-9621 GCF_041555395.1 Lutibacter sp.
AAAATTTGGTTTTTTATTTATAAAGATTTCCTCTGCAGTATTTTTATGAACTTCGCCAATACCTTTCCTTATTAGCGGTTGCAAATGTAATCCCTTTTTATCTCCCAAAACAAATTTTTATTAGGTTTTTTTTGAGAAAAATAAACTTTAATTTTACACCGTTGAAATTGTGCGTATTACAATTAAAAAAAGATTAAAAAATTAGCACCCTGCACTGCCTTTGAGTTCCACTAAATAATTTGTATATTATATACATGTAATAAGGTATAAATAAATTAACAATTATTTATAAAAAAGCTTCCGTTAATAACGCAAACGTATTGCGAAACTGATAGTTTTCCGATATCTTTGCATCTTTAATAAAAAAAGCATGATACAAATAACATTGCCGGATGGCTCAATAAAAGAATTTCAAAAGGGAAGTACTCCACTGGATGTTGCTAAAAGCATCAGTGAAGGATTTGCCAGAAACATAATTTCTGCCGAATTTAATTCCAAAACTGTTGAAATTTCAACGCCATTAAATGAAAATGGAAATTTGATACTATATACTTTTGAGGATGCCCAAGGCAAAAAAGCTTTCTGGCACTCATCCGCCCACTTAATGGCTCAAGCTATAACTTCATTTTATCCTAATGTTAAATTAACTATTGGTCCTGCAATCGACAATGGCTATTATTATGATCTTGATTTGGGAGAGGATGTTATTTCTGATAAAGATTTTCCTGCAATAGAGCAAAAAATGCTTGAAATGGCTCGTGGGAAACATGAATTTAAATTGCGTGAAGTCTCAAAAAAGGATGCCCTGAATTTTTATAAAAGTCAGAACAATCAGTATAAAGTTGAATTAATCGAAAACTTGAATGACGGGGAAATCACTTTTTGCGACCATTCTGATTTCACTGATTTATGTAGAGGTGGACATATTCCAAATACAGGCTTAATTAAAGCTGTCAAAATTATGAGTGTTGCCGGTGCTTATTGGCGTGGAGATGAAAAGAACAACCAGCTTACGCGTTTATACGGCATATCGTTTCCTAAACAAAAGATGCTTACTGAATATCTGGAATTACTGGAAGAGGCGAAAAAAAGAGACCACAGAAAATTAGGAAAAGAACTGGAATTGTTTACTTTTTCAGCAAAAGTAGGTCAAGGATTACCGCTTTGGTTGCCAAAAGGAGCTGTTTTGCGAGACAGATTAGAGCAGTTTTTGAAAAAAGCACAAAAAAAAGCCGGTTATGAAATGGTGATTACTCCGCATATCGGGCAAAAAGAATTGTATGTCACTTCAGGTCATTATGCAAAATATGGCGCAGACAGTTTTCAACCAATACATACACCAAAAGAAGGTGAGGAATTCTTTTTAAAACCTATGAACTGTCCGCATCATTGTGAAATTTATAACGACAAGCCTTATTCCTATAAAGAATTACCAAAACGTTTTGCCGAATTTGGAACCGTATACAGGTATGAACAAAGTGGGGAATTGCATGGATTAACCCGCGTTAGAGGTTTTACACAAGATGATGCCCATATATTTTGTACGCCAGATCAATTAGATAGTGAGTTTAAAGCCGTTATTGACTTAGTATTATATGTGTTCAGATCGTTAAGTTTTGAAAATTTTACTGCTCAAGTTTCTTTACGTGATAAAGAAAACAGAGATAAATATATTGGTAGTGACGAAAATTGGGAAAAAGCAGAAAACGCCATCATAAATGCCGCCACTGAAAAAGGGTTAGATTTTAAAATTGAATACGGAGAAGCAGCATTTTATGGTCCTAAACTGGATTTTATGGTGAAAGATGCATTAGGAAGAAGCTGGCAATTAGGAACCATACAAGTAGACTATAATTTACCTGAACGTTTTGATTTGACTTATAAAGGAGCCGACAATCAATTACACAGACCCGTAATGATTCATAGAGCGCCATTTGGCTCCATGGAAAGATTTATTGCGGTATTACTGGAACATACGGGTGGTAAATTCCCGCTTTGGCTAACTCCCGAGCAGGTTATCATATTGCCAATCAGCGAAAAATATCAAATATATGCCGAAAAAGTTTTAAATTTGTTAGAAAATGCCGACATTCGCGCCCTTATAGATAAACGAAATGAAAAAACCGGCAGAAAAATTAGAGATGCCGAAATGAATAAGATTCCGTTTATGCTGATTGTAGGGGAACAGGAAGAAAATGACGCTACAGTTTCTGTAAGAAAACAAGGCGATGGTGATATGGGTTCATCAACAATAAATGAATTCATTTCATTAATAAATAAAGAAGTTAATAGCACATTAGAGCAATTTTAAGTTTAATTTAAAATATAACGTTATAGCATTAAGTAGAAATAAAGGCCCAAGAAAGCCTTGGAGAGTAGTAAAAGAGGATCAACATAGAATAAATGAAAAAATTACCTATGTTGATGAAGTTCGTTTAGTAGGAGAAAATGTGGAAATAGGCGTATACCCTATTGCACGGGCAAGAGAACTTGCCAAAGAGTTAGAATTAGATTTGGTTGAAATATCTCCCAAAGCAGTTCCTCCTGTATGTAAAATAACAGATTATAAGAAATTTCTTTACGAACAGAAAAAACGAGATAAAATTCAAAAAGCCAAAGCGACAAAAGTTGTTGTTAAAGAAATTAGATTTGGCCCAAATACAGATGAACACGATTATGAATTTAAAAAGAGACATGCTCTAGAATTTCTAAAATCTGGCGCGAAATTAAAAGCATTTGTGTTTTTTAAAGGTCGATCGATCATCTATAAGGATCAAGGGCATATTCTACTTTTAAGATTGGCCCAAGAAGTTGAAGAATACGGTAAAGTTGAACAAATGCCAAAATTAGAAGGGAAACGTATGATTATGTACATTTCACCAAAAAAGAAATAAAAATAATAAGCAAGACAATAAAAATAGAAGAAAGATGCCTAAAATGAAAACAAAATCTAGTGCCAAGAAGCGTTTTAAGCTTACCGGCTCTGGACAAATAAAAAGAAAACACGCTTTTAAAAGTCATATTTTGACTAAAAAGTCTAAGAAACGTAAATTAAAGTTAACCCACGCTGGTTTGGTTCACAAAGCAGATAAAGCTAACATTTTACAACAACTAACTTTAAAATAAAAAGTTAAAAGGGAATTTAATTATTAACCATGGAGTAGTGCTTATTTAAGTGCATTTATGCCGCCTACTACAAAAAAACAAATGAATTATGCCAAGATCAGTAAATTCAGTTGCCTCAAGAGCTCGAAGAAAAAAGATATTGAAGCAAGCAAAAGGCTACTTCGGACGTAGAAAAAACGTTTACACAGTAGCTAAAAATGCGGTTGAAAAAGGAATGTTATATTCTTACAGAGACCGTAAAAACAAAAAGAGAAGTTTTCGTGGATTATGGATTCAGCGTATTAATGCCGGAGCCCGTTTATACGGAATGTCTTACTCACAGTTTATTGGGAAACTTAAAGCTAACAATATTGAATTGAACCGTAAAGTTCTTGCCGATTTAGCGATGAATAACCCAGAAGCTTTTAAGGCAATTGCAGATAAAGTAAAATAGATTTTTTAATTCCTTGCTTATAAAAAAACCGAACATCTGTTCGGTTTTTTTGTGCTATATATTTACAACTATAATTTAAGTAGAGAGTTCCAAATTGCATATATTTGTTTCCTTAATATAATTATTTAAATATGATTGTTTGGATTATTTTTATTGCGCTCATCTTGATTTTTTTAGCATTGGATTTGGGTGTTTTCAATAGAACACCGCATATTATAAGCACAAAAGAAGCCTCTATCTGGACAGGCGTTTGGGTGACTATTTCTTTTCTATTTTCAGGGGTTATCTATTGGTTGTATTCCAGTGATATTATCAGCAATGTAGACAACCTGACGCCAACTGATGCCACACTAAAATATATTACAGGATATTTAATTGAACTTTCTCTAAGTGTTGATAATATATTTGTAATTGCAGTAATATTTGCATCTTTCAGAATTCCATTAAAATACCAACACCGTGTTTTATTTTGGGGGATTTTAGGAGCCATTGTTTTTAGAGCGTTGATGATTTTCTTTGGTGTAATTCTAATTAAAAAATTTAGTTTTACAACTTATATTTTTGGAGCATTTTTAATTTTCACAGCATACAGAATGCTGGCTTCAAGAGAAGAAAAATTCAATCCGAAAAAATCCTTTATTTATAGACAAGTCAGAAAGTTTGTTCCAATCACAAGCCATATGAATGGAGAACATTTTTTCATTAAATTAAGACATATAAGGGCGGCAACGCCCCTTTTTATAGCCTTAATAATTATTGAATTTACCGATGTTCTATTTGCTTTAGATAGCATTCCAGCTATACTTGCAATTACATCGGATCCGTTTTTAGTATTTACATCTAATATTTTTGCAATACTTGGCTTACGTTCCATGTATTTCTTCCTGTCAAATATGTTAACAAAATTCTATTACTTAAAATTTAGTTTAATTTCCATCTTAACTTTTGTTGGAATCAAACTTATTTTAGCGCACCATATTAAGTTTCCCGAATGGTTTTCGCTAACATTTATAGCGCTTTCCCTCCTAGTTGGAATTGTAATTTCACTTAGATCGGCAAAAGAGAGTGATCATAACAACTTTTAAAACATCTTTGAAGAGCTGATATAAAAATAAAAACCCTCAAAATTTTAAATTTTGAGGGTTTTTATTTTTGTTGCGATCTGTTTTTCCATTAAAAAACTTCTCCTAATTCTTTAAGCTTTTCCGTGTTTTCTGCCAATCTCAAGCCCTCAATAATTCTATGGATATCACCATTTATAATATTCTGCAAATCATACATGGTTAAACCTATCCTATGCTCCGTAACCCGACCTTGTGGGTAATTATAGGTTCTAATCTTAGCAGATCTGTCACCAGAACTCACCATTGTTTTTCGTTTAAGTGAATCTGCTTCTTGTTTTTTGGCCAGTTCCATTTCATACAACCTTGAACGTAAAACCTGCATCGCTTTGTCCTTATTCTTATGTTGCGATTTTTGATCCTGGCATTGTGCCACAAGTCCTGTTGGAATATGTGTTAAACGTACAGCAGAATAAGTTGTGTTTACAGATTGCCCACCTGGCCCAGATGAACAGAAAAAATCTACTCTAACATCATTCATGTCAATTTGCACATCAAATTCTTCAGCTTCCGGCAAAACCATCACTGTAGCTGCCGATGTATGAACACGTCCTTGCGTTTCAGTTTGTGGAACTCGTTGCACACGATGCACGCCTGCTTCAAATTTTAAATTGCCATACACATCTTCACCTTCAACGCTAAAGATGATTTCTTTGAATCCTCCTGAAGTACCTTCACTCATGTCAACAATACTTGTTCTCCAGCCTTTATCGGCACAGTATTTTGTGTACATCCTATACAAATCACCTGCAAAAATACTTGCTTCATCACCGCCTGTTCCAGCTCTAATTTCAACCATCACATTTTTGGCATCATCGGGATCTTTTGGGATTAACATAAACTTAATGTCTTCCTCCAATTGTGGCAAACGCGCCTCAGCTTCTTGAATCTCCATTTTAGCCATTTCGGTCATATCATCGTCGGACCCGTCAGCAATTATTTCTTTGGCTTCTTCAATATTTATTAACAACCCACGATATTCATCACCCACTTTCATCACCGCGTTTAAATCCTTATATTCTTTACTGATTTTTACGTAGCGCTTTTGGTCTGAAATAATATTCGGTTGAATTATTAAATCAGAAACCTCATCAAATCGTTGTTTTATTATTCTTAATTTATCTAACATTTATTTTTTATTAGTTTGCAAATTTACAACAAATTCTTGATATTATATTCGGGCACTTTTTAATGTCCATTAAAAAAAATATTTCCCATTATGACAGAATAAGACAATCTGTTTAGGCAAATTCTTGAAGAAAAGTGCCAAATCAATTAATTGGCATCGCAATACATTTAATACTCAAAAACGCCAAATTCACTTTTGATCGTTAACTTTTTAATTTCAGAAGCTTCTACCATGCCCACAATTTGCGCATCAACATTAAAACTTTTGGAAATAGCGATGATGTTTTGGGCAATTTCCGGAGCAACATACAATTCCATTCTGTGACCGCAGTTAAACACCTGGTACATTTCCTTCCAGTCTGTTTTGCTCTCATCCTGAATTAAATTGAATAATGGCGGAACTGGAAACATATTGTCTTTTACAATATGTAAATTATCAATAAAATGGAGAATCTTTGTTTGGGCACCTCCACTGCAATGCACCATTCCGTGAATTTGTTCTGAAGTATATTTGTCAAGTATTTTTTTGATGATAGGTGCGTAAGTTCTGGTTGGAGAAAGCACCAATTTTCCTGCATTTATTGGAGCATTTTCAACGTCATCAGTTAATTTCATATTCCCTGAATAAACCAATTCATTTGGAACTGCGGCATCAAAACTTTCAGGATATTTCGCGGCCAGATACTTATTAAAAACATCATGACGGGCAGATGTTAACCCGTTAGAACCCATTCCTCCATTATATTCCTTTTCGTAAGAAGCTTGTCCGAAAGAAGCCAAACCAACAATAACATCGCCGGGCCTAATGTTTGCATTGTCAATAACATCGGCTCTTTTCATTCGTGCGGTAACTGTAGAATCCACAATTATGGTTCTAACCAAATCACCAACATCGGCAGTTTCGCCACCTGTAGCATGAATTTCAATGCCATGCTTTTTTAAATCCAGCAGTATTTCCTCAGTTCCATTAATAATAGCTGAAATCACTTCACCTGGAATTAAATTTTTATTACGCCCGATGGTTGAAGACAGCATAATATTGGTTGTTGCGCCAATGCAAATCAAGTCATCAATATTCATAATTAATGCATCTTGCGCAATACCTTTCCACACCGAAATATCACCAGTTTCTTTCCAATAGGTATAAGCCAAAGACGATTTTGTTCCAGCACCATCGGCATGCATGATTAAACAGTAATCCTCATCATTTGTTAAATAATCGGGCACAATTTTACAAAATGCCTTCGGGAACAAACCTTTATCTACATTTTTTATAGCATTGTGAACATCTTCTTTTGAAGCTGAAACGCCTCTTTGACTGTATCTTTTACTATTTTCTGAACTCATTGATGCTAATTATGTTGTTGTGCAAAAGTAATTTTTCTTTTTTAAACCTGTTGGATTTTACCTAAGTAATCTCTAAAAAGAAAACTATTTTTAAAACAGGTACATAAAATAAAAAATCCCGCAAGTTGCGGGATTTTATTGTCACTATCGTGTAAATAACAATTCTCTGTATTTTGTGAGTGGCCACAATTCATCATCAACCATAAGTTCCAATTTATCGCAGTGGTATCTGATTTCATCAAAATATGGTTTTACTTCAGAACAGTATGCCGCCGCTTTTTCCTCAACATCCTCTATAATATTCGCTTTTTTACGCGCATCAATCATTTCATCTATTTTTGAATGGATCGCTTCAATATGTTCAGAAATTAATTTAATTAATTTAATTTGTTCTCCTGCATGTTTATTAAATTCTTTTCCAAATATTTCTTTTAATCCTGTTACATTTTTAATTAACATATTTTGGTAACGAACAGCTGTTGGCACTACGTGATTGCCCGCGATATCTCCTAAAACACGAGATTCAATTTGAATACGCATCGTGTAATCCTCCACTTCAATTTCATATCGGGCTTCAGTTTCAACCTTACTCATCACATTCATTTCTTCAAATAATGCAAGTGATTTTTTAGAAACTCTTGCTTTTAATGCTTCGGGAGTTGTTTTATTGTTGCTTAAACCTCTTTTCTTTGCTTCTTTTTCCCAAGCTTCTCCATAACCATTTCCTTCAAACAATATGTTTTTTGTAGCTTTAATATATTCTCTTAATACGTTAAAAATAGCTTCGTCTTTCTTTAAGTCTTTAGCTACAATTAAAGCATCTACTTCAATTTTAAAGTCTTTTAATTGTTTTGCAACTATCGTATTTAAAACAGTCATTGGGTTTGCACAATTCGCAAATGACCCAACCGCTCTAAACTCAAATTTATTTCCTGTAAACGCAAATGGCGAAGTTCTGTTTCTGTCTGTATTGTCCAATAAAACATCTGGAATTTTACCAACCACGTTTAATTTAAGATCTGTTTTTTCTTCCGGAGAAAGTTTACCGTTAGTTACACCTTCCAACTCTGCCAATACTTTTGTCAATTGCTCTCCAATAAATACAGAAATAATTGCAGGGGGCGCTTCATTTGCGCCAAGTCTGTGGTCATTATTTGCCGAAGCTACCGCTGCTCTCACCAATTCTTCGTTTTCGTGAACAGCTTTAATTGTATTTATAAAAAAGGTTAGGAACTGAAGATTGCTCATCGGTGTTTTTCCAGGTGCTAATAAATTGATGCCTGAATCAGTTGAAAGAGACCAGTTATTATGTTTTCCAGAACCATTTACACCTGCAAAAGGTTTTTCATGAAGCAGTACTTTAAGATTGTGACGAGAAGCAACTTTTCCCATAATATCCATTAATAAGGAGTTATGGTCGACGGCCAAGTTACATTCTTCATAAATAGGTGCCAATTCAAACTGATTTGGAGCTACCTCATTATGACGAGTTTTTACAGGAATACCAACGAGCATACACTCAGTTTCCAAGTCACGCATATAATTTAACGCTCTGCTTGGAATAGAACCAAAATAATGGTCGTCCAATTGTTGCCCTTTTGCCGGAGAATGTCCCAATAAAGTTCTTCCGGTTAAGGTAATATCCGGTCGGCTGTTAGCCAAAGCTTTGTCAATTAAAAAGTACTCTTGCTCCCATCCTAATGAAGCGGTAACTTTCTTTACATTTTTATCAAAATATTTACAAACTGCTGTCGAAGCATCGTCTACGGCTGTTAGCGCACGCAATAAAGGAGTTTTATAATCTAATGCTTCCCCAGTATAAGCAACAAATATTGTTGGAATACTTAAAGTGGTTCCGTAAATAAACGCTGGTGATGTTGGGTCCCAAGCAGTATACCCACGAGCTTCAAAAGTATTTCTTATACCTCCATTAGGAAAACTTGATGCATCTGGTTCTTGTTGCACCAATTGATCTCCTCCAAATTTTTCAATGGCCATTCCATTTCCAATAGTTTCAAAAAAAGCATCATGCTTTTCAGCAGTTCCGCCTGTTAAAGGCTGAAACCAATGTGTATAATGAGTAACTCCTTTGGCCATTGCCCACTCCTTCATTGATGAAGAAACTTGATCTGCAATTTTACGGTCAATTTTTGTTCCGTGCTCAATTGCACTCATAACACCTTTATAGGCATCTTTGGTTAAATATTGACGCATCGTATTTTCATTAAATACATTTTCGCCAAACAAGATTGATCTTTTTATATCTTCACTTACGTCAACAGGTTTTCTTTTTGCGGACTGGGCTAATGCTTGAAATCTAATTACTGACATTTTTTATGTTGTTTAGAATTAATACACTGTTTTTAATAGTGCAAATTTAACCTAAAAATTGATTTAAAAAAAATTACCCCCTAAAAAATTAGGGGTCAAAGTAAGATTTGTATTTTTACTAAAAATATCAGTAAT
>NZ_JBFFKM010000073.1:0-9440 GCF_041555395.1 Lutibacter sp.
AAAAAGTCTGTTATTTGTTTCCGTTTTTTTATCAATTTTTAGTCCGAATGTTAACCTCACTATAACACTACTATAACACTATGTATGGAGTATGTACGGAGTATCCTCCCTTTATCCTCCCATGAGCCCTTATTGCGGCTGGTGTTGTGCCCGTAAAAAAAACGCTAAATTAGCTTTTTCGTTAAATAGGCAGACAGAAGGATAATTCTGTTTTGTTCTTTTTTTCATTGCCAAAAATAGAACCAAAAAAGGCTAGTCTGATAATCTTTTTCTGTAAAATTAATTGAATTTTTGCCTTGCGCCAGCCGGCTGTTCTTTTAGATTTGAGTAAATATTTAATAATTAGGTTCATAAAAACTCACCCTCAACCCCTCTAGAGGGGAATTTGATCCTTTATTCTTTTTAATTAGTATAATAAATCCTATTATAGTTATACAAATATAATTTTTAATCCTAAATATACTATACATCTGTCATCCTATAATTTTTCTGGAAATTATAACGCTGTTCTTCACTCACTGAAAATAAATAAATGGTCATAATTTTTTGCTCTGTAAATTCAGGAGATTGTTATAGGTAAATCTTTCATAGTGATATTGTAATTCTTCTTCGTGTTTATCACATACATATTGATATATTTTTATTAATTTTACTGCTTTAGCCTGATTAATCATGTGGTATATGATGATTGAAATTAACTATAAACATATTGATTATCAAAATATTACGAAAATTTTTTATGCTTTTTATGCTTAATTTTTATTGCTATTTTCTTGTTGTTTTAACCCTTAATTAGCCTTATTAAATAAATAAACATTTAAAAAACAAATAGTTATACGTTTATACGATGGAAGAACAGCCAAACAATCCGCTTCACGGCGTTAAACTTGCAGAAATACTCCAATTTCTGGTGGCAATGTATGGATGGGAAGAATTGGGAGTAAGAATCAATATCAATTGTTTTAAATCAAACCCTTCCATAAATTCGAGCCTGAAATTTTTAAGAAAAACACAATGGGCACGAGATAAAGTAGAAAATCTTTATCTGCGTTCAATTAAATAAAAATTGAATTTCAACAAAAAATCTAAAATTGTTGATGACGTCTTTTTATAAAAAAACTACTTTTACATTCTAAATTCTTTCAAATGCCAAATAGAACTTATAAAATAGCGGTGATACAGCTTAATTTAAATGATATCGCTGAAAATAATTTGAAAAAATGTTTAAGCTGGGTAAGAGATGCTGCAAAACAAGGCGCGGAAGTAATTTCATTGCCAGAATTGTACAGCAGTCATTATTTCTGTCAAAGTGAGGATACCGAAAATTTTTCATTGGCAGAAGAATTGTACAGCACATCATTTATAGCTTTCAGTGCTTTGGCAAAGGAATTGGGCGTGGTGATTGTTGTTCCATTTTTTGAAAAAAGAATGGCAGGAATTTATCACAACAGTGCCTATATTATTGATACAGATGGATCTGAAGCAGGTTTGTACCGCAAAATGCATATTCCGGATGATCCTCATTTTTATGAGAAATTTTATTTTACGCCGGGAGATATCGGTTTTAAAGCATTTCCAACCAAAAAAGGAAAAATAGGCACACTTATTTGTTGGGATCAATGGTATCCTGAAGCGGCAAGACTAACAGCTTTACAAGGCGCAGAAGTGTTATTTTATCCTACAGCAATTGGATGGCATCCAAGAGAAAAAGAGGAATTTGGCACAAATCAGCATGGCGCCTGGATGAATGTAATGAAGGGGCACGCGGTTGCAAACGGGGTTTATGTGGCTGCTGCAAATAGAATTGGTTTAGAAAAATACCTGCCGAATACGGAAGGTATTCAGTTTTGGGGTTCCTCATTTATTGTTGGTCCTCAAGGCGAAATTTTGGCACAGGCATCACACGATAAAGAAGAAATTTTAATTGCGGAGGTAGATTTGGATTTACAGGAAAACGTGCGTCAGAATTGGCCATTTTTCAGAGACAGAAGAATTGATGCCTATGGCGAAATTACCAAAAGAGCAATCGATAAATAATGGCAAATAACAGAAGATTTCCGGCAGAATGGGAAAAACAACAGGGATTGTTGCTTTGCTTTCCGCACAATGGCAATGATTGGCCAGGAAAATATGGCGCTATTCAATGGGCTTTTGTTGAATTTATTAAAAAAGTAGCTCATGTTGAAAACGTTTTTTTAATGGTTGCCAATGAAAAATTGAAAGAGAAAGTGATTGGCATGCTTGAAATGGCTCATGTAAAAACACCAAATGTTTCTTTTATTATTCACAAAACAAACCGGAGCTGGATGCGAGATTCCGGCCCTATTATCGTAAAAAGCGGAAATAATGGGAGGGAAGCTCTTAATTTTAATTTCAACGGCTGGGCAAAATACAGCAATTACAAATTGGATAAATTAGTTCCTTCTAAAGTAGCAGCGTTTTTGGATATTCCGTTAACGCAGGCAGTTTACAACGGAAAACCAGTAATTATTGAAGGCGGCGCTATTGACAGTAATGGAAAAGGAACCTTATTAACTTCTGAAGAATGTTTGTTGCATCCCAGTATTCAAGTCAGAAATCAGCATTTTACAAAAGCAGATTATGAAGCTGTTTTTAAAGAATATTTAGGAATTACCAATGTGATATGGCTGGGGAATGGCATTGAAGGTGATGATACGCACGGACATATAGATGACTTGTGCCGATTCGTAAATGAAGACACCATTGTTACCGTAGTAGAACCCGATCCAAAAGAACCAAATTATAAGCCGTTGCAAGACAACTTGAAACGACTGCAACAGGCGAAATTAGAAAATGGAAAATCCCCTAATATTGTTTGTTTGCCAATGCCAAAAAGAATTGATTTTGACGAAGTAAGAATTCCGGCGAGTTATGCCAATTTTCTTATTTTAAATAAATGTGTTTTGGTGCCAACTTTTAATGATCCCAATGACAGAATTGCCTTAAATATTATTTCAGACTGTTTTCCTAATAGAGAAATTATCGGCATAAGCGCAATCGATTTAATTTGGGGCTTTGGAACTTTACATTGTTTGAGCCAACAAATTCCTGCATAATTCAGCATTAAAAAATCAAAAAAAAGATTTTTTATCTATTTGGGCTATAAGCAGATAAGTATAAATTTTTATGTGAAGAAATATTTCTATAATTATTTCTACAGAAATAATCGGACATGTAACTAAAAATCAGTAAGTTATAAATTTTTTAAACTATAATGAATTTAGACTGAATAAAAATAATTTTAAATCATAGGGAAAAAACCCATAAAAGGAGGTACTTTTGTTGGTCACAAAAACAAAAAGTTTGTCTATAACATCCCTAGAATTAGAAGAGAGAAAAGCCGGTAAAGATTTATACAGCTACCAAAAAGAAGCAATCAACAAGATTTTTAAATGCTTTGAGGATGCACCGGACGATTATCATTTGTTATTCCAATTGCCAACTGGCGGTGGAAAAACAGTCATCTTTTCTGAAATTGTGCGACAATATTTGAAGCATCACAATAAAAAAGTGTTGGTGTTAACGCATCGTATAGAATTGTGCAAGCAAACATCGACCATGCTTACAGAATTTAACGTTAACAATAAAGTAATTCACAGCAAAGCAAATTTAGACGATCAGGAAAATTACAGTTGCTTTGTGGCGATGGTGGAAACATTGAATAACAGATTAAATGAAGATAAACTTGATATTTCTGATGTTGGTTTGGTAATTATTGATGAGGCACATTACAATTCTTTTACAAAACTCTTTAAGTTTTTTGATAAATCGTTTTTTTTAGGCGTTACCGCAACTCCTTTAAGCTCAAATATGCAGCTTCCAATGAACGACAATTATGATGAATTGATTGTTGGGGAAACGATAGAATCATTAATCCAAAATGAATTTTTGTCAAGTGCAAACACCTTTTTATACAATGTAGGGTTAACTTCCTTAGTTGTTGGTGCCAATGGGGATTATACCGTAAAATCTTCCGAAGATTTGTACTCTAACAATGATATGTTAAGCAAATTATTGTCGTCTTATGAAGAGCATTCCAAAGGGAAAAAAACATTAATTTTTAATAACGGTATCAGTACTTCATTGCATGTTTATGAAATGTTCAGGGCTGCAGGATATACAATTGCACACCTCGATAATACCGCCACAAAAAAGGAAAGAGAATTCATTTTAAGGTGGTTTAAAAAAACACCCAATGCCATTTTAACTTCTGTAAGTATTTTAACCACAGGTTTTGATGAACCTACGGTAGATACCATCATTTTAAACAGGGCAACAAAATCGCTTACGTTATATTATCAAATGATTGGTCGCGGTTCACGTATATTAAAGACTAAAAACACGTTTAACGTGATTGATTTGGGAAATAACTTCCACCGATTTGGTCCGTGGGGAGCCGATTTAAACTGGCAAAGTATTTTTTCCTCTCCAAATTATTATCTGGACAAATTATTGAATGATGAAGAATTGGAAAGTAATTTTGAATATGAAATGCCGAAAGAACTTCGGGCTGAGTTTTCCAAGTCTTTAGCTGTGCATTTTGATATCAAACAAACCTATAAAGATGCTATTAAAATAGGGGAGTCTTCAAAAGTAGTTTTAGAACGTTCCATTGAACAACATGCAAAAATATGTGTGGAAAATAGTGAAGATGTTTATGACGCTTTAATTTTAGCCAATAAATTAGGAGAAGATATTGAATATAGAATTCATCATTATACCAAATGTATCAGCAAAAGCACTACAAATTTTGCAGATTGGCTGAAAGAAGATTACGGAAAGAAACTTCGTTTGTATTTACGCGATAATTTTGACACTGTTTTTGAAGAAGTATTCGGAAGGCCTCCAGAGGATTAATGATACTTTTTGATAACTTGTTTTGTAAAAATAAATCACTTTATAAGCTTAATAACTCATTTTGTTTAAAATATAATTAGATGTAAATTAGTTATTTAATGAATCATGCTTCAATAAATAATTTAAATAATAGAATTTTTGCAATATGGCAAATATTATCAAGAAACAACAACATATTTTGGACAAATTGAGTATTGAAATGCTCAATCCTATGCAGGAAGAGGCTGAATTGGTAATTAGCTTAAACAACAATGTTGTTTTGTTGTCTCCAACAGGAACCGGCAAAACCTTGGCGTTCTTATTGCCAATTATTAAAGAATTGGATGCAGATTGTCTTGAAGTTCAAGCATTAATTTTAGTGCCTTCAAGAGAGTTGGCCATACAAATTGAGCAGGTTACCCGAGAAATGGGAACAGGTTTTAAAGCCAATGCGGTTTATGGTGGACGCCCATTTTCCAAAGATAAAATTGAATTGAATCATTTGCCTGCTATTTTAATTGGTACACCTGGCAGAATTGCAGATCATTTAAGAAGAGGCACTTTTTCAACCGAAAACATTACAACCTTAGTATTGGATGAGTTTGACAAATCGTTGGAAGTCGGGTTTGAAGAAGAAATGAAAGAAATCATTTTGGCACTGCCAAAAGTGAATAAAAGAATATTAACTTCGGCAACACAAGCCCTGAGAATTCCGAAATTCGTTGGTTTAAAAAACCCCGCCACCATTAATTATCTCATTGATGGTGGTGAGGAAGCACCGCTTTTGAAAATAAAAACCATCATTTCTCCCACCAAAGATAAATTGGAAACGCTGGTAAAAGTACTTTGTCATATTGAAAATCAGCCGGCAATTGTATTTTGTAATTTTAGGGATACCATTGAAATGGTAAGTGATTTTCTTGCCGAAAACAAGATTGATCACGGTTGTTTTTATGGCGGAATGGAACAAAAAGACAGGGAAAGAACACTGATAAAATTCCGCAATGGAACACATCAAGTTATTGTAGCCACAGACTTGGCAGCAAGGGGATTAGATATTCCGGAAATAAAATACATTATCCATTATCAGCTTCCTTTAAAACTGGATGAATTCACTCACAGAAATGGAAGAACAGCTAGAATGAATGCCGAAGGAACCGCTTATGTAATTCAATGGGAAAAGGAAAAAAAATCGGAGTTTACTGCAGATGCTGAAATCGAAACCCTTCAAAATAAACCCACACCAAAAACTTCCAAATGGGAAACATTATTTATTTCTGGAGGAAGAAAAGATAAAATTTCAAAAGGAGATATTGCAGGATTATTTCTAAAACAAGGAAAACTCAGCAAAGATCAATTAGGAATTATAGAATTAAAACAAGATTGCGCTTTTGTTTCTGTGCCTGCATTAAAAGCAAATGAAATGATTAAAATGCTCAATAATACCAAATTAAAAAATAAAAAAGTAAGAATAACTACTATCTAGCTTATGATACTTGATCAATAAAATTAAGGCTTGTTTTCTATTACTCAAAAAAAGGACTAATGATAAAATTGCTTCGAACGAATGCTATCAATGAGGCGTTTATAGAACTTGCAAAGTTTCTTGATGCCGATTTAGAAATAAGAGATGGCGAGGAACATTCATTTTACGATCAGTTTAATAAGCTTGAAAATATAAAACATGTGATTATAGCTTATGATGAGGAGATGCCAATAGCATGTGGTGCAATTAAGGAATATGAAGGAGATACAGCTGAAATAAAAAGAATGTTTGTTACGCCAAATGGCAGGAGAAAAGGAATTGCCACTAAAATTTTGATTGAATTAGAACGATGGGCAAAAGAATTATCTTATACGAAATGTATTTTGGAAACGGGCATAAATCAACCGGAAGCCATTGAACTTTATCATAAAAATGGTTATCAAATTATAGACAACTACGGACAGTACGAAAATGCAGAGAACAGTCTTTGTTTTCAGAAAATATTAAATTAAGTAGCTATGGAACAGTTAAAAGTAACCATCAATGATTTTGATGAAAAATACACAAATGATTTTACTCAGCTTAATTTTGAATGGCTTAAGAAATATTTCTACATAGAAGAATACGACAAAAAAGTTCTCTTGAACCCACAAAAATATATTCTTGATGATGGAGGACATATTTTGTTTGCATTAATCGGAGGAAAGGTAGTTGGAACTGTCGCTTTGATAAAAAGAGATAACGACGTATTAGAACTTTCTAAAATGGCCGTAACTGAGGAATATCAAGGTTTAAGAATTGGCCAGAAATTAATGTATGCCTGTATTGATTTCGCGGGAAGAGCAGGAGTAAAACGACTATTTCTAGATTCAAACACCAAATTAACTCCGGCAATTACACTTTATAACAAGGTTGGATTTAGAGAAATTCCGGTTCCAAAAGACACTCCGTACGAGCGTTGTAATATTAGAATGGAATTGTATTTATAATTTAATAATAATGTGAATTAATTATAGCATTGTTTAAAATATCCAAGAATGATTCCATAGGTTAAGTTTGTAAAAGATTATATTTGCACAAAATTAATTTTATGTCGAAACAATTCTCCGATTTAGGGATTTCAACACCATTACTAAAAAGTTTAGCCGATTTAAAAATTTCTGAACCTACAGAAATTCAGAAAAAAACAATTCCTGTTTTACTTACAAAAAGTGATGATTTTGTTGGTTTGGCCAAAACAGGAACTGGAAAAACAGCGGCTTTCGGATTGCCTTTATTGCAGTTGATAGATTTGAATATTCAACATATTCAAGCGGTAATTTTGGTGCCAACCAGAGAATTGGGACATCAAATTTATACCAATATGGAAGCGTTTTCGACCTATTCGCCTGAAGTTTCCATTGCTGAAGTCTGCGGAGGAATTCCCATAAAACCACAAATTGAACGTTTGTCGAAAACCACGCATATTGTAATTGCAACACCCGGACGTTTAATTGATTTAATAAAACGAAAAGCCATTGATATTAAACAAGCGAGTTACTTAGTACTTGATGAAGCTGATGAAATGGTGACTTCACTTAAAGAAGGTTTGGATGAAATTTGTGCTGAATTGCCAAAAAAGAAAAGAACTTTTTTATTCTCTGCAACTTTACCTGGAACCATCAAACAATTGGTGCAAAATTATATGTCTAAGCATGTAATACAAGTTAGTGCCGACATGGAAACCTTAGGTAACCAGGATATTGACCATCAATTTGTTGTTGTAGAGCCTATAGAGAAATTAGAAGTGCTGATGCATTTTTTAGCTTCCAAAGAGGGGGAACGCGGTATCATTTTTTGTAAAACAAAAGCAGCCGTAAATAAATTGGCCAAAAATTTGGCCATAAACAGATTTTCTTCAGGCGCTTTGCACGGAAGTTTGTCTCAACCTATTCGTGATCGAATTATGGGACAATTTAGGGAAGGTTTTATCAATATTTTGGTAGCTACAGATTTAGCGGCAAGAGGAATCGACGTAAAAGAAATTTCTTATGTGGTGAATTATCATCTGCCAGATGTTGCTGAATTGTATGTTCACAGAAGTGGAAGAACAGCCAGAGCAGGAGCAAAGGGGTTTTCTTTAACTGTTATTCAGCAGGAAGAAATAGAAAAACTGAATGAATTTCAGGAAGAATTGGGAATCGATTTTAAGGAATTTAAAAAACCAAACGCACAAAGCATTGAAGATAATAACATGATTTTGTGGGCAAAACAACTCTTTAAAACCAAGCCTAATTATGACATCTCTTCAGCTTTAAAGAGTGAAATTAAAACGGTATTCCATCATTTAACCAAAGAGGAACTGATTGAAAAGATGATGGCAAATTATATGTTGAAACATAAAAACGACCACGGTTCCACTTTAGAAAACACTCCTAAAAAAAGCAAATAGTTTTCCTGAAATTCAAATATAGGTCAGGAAAATAACTTTTAAAAGCTGATAACTCTCATCATTATTATTGATAGATATCATTGTATTTTGTATGCTTTAAAAGTAAATTAGCATGTTAAATTGGCTGTATGTTTGAGTTGAACAGAAGAATATTAAGCATATAATATATATATGTTAAAAGTGTATCACAACAATTTTGTGGTTTTACTTAACGACTACAAAATTATCGAAAAAAAGAAAAAGATTGGAGGTGGGAAAGGAATATGAAAAAGTACATAGATGAACTCAAAAGGCGAAACGTATTTAAAGCCGCTTTTGCATATTTAATAATGGCGTGGCTCGTTATTCAGGTATCAGCAATCATTCTCAATGGTTTTAATGCACCAGCATACGTTTTTAAAATTATTATGTATGTTATCGTCATTGCTTTTCCGTTTTGGTTGGTTTTTGCATGGGTATATGAAATTACTCCGGAAGGACTTAAGAAAACCGATGATGTTGATCGAAAAGCATCAATAACGCCACACACAAAAAGACGTCTAAATAAAGTAATCATTGCTTCTTTATTAATTGTGATCATATTTTTACTGTTTAATCAATCGTGGATTTCATCAATTAAAAATGACAATACCAATAAATTTAGCAGGGTAAATAAAAATACTAAAA
>NZ_JBFFKM010000074.1:0-8927 GCF_041555395.1 Lutibacter sp.
AATTCAATGGCCTGAATTCTTTTTCGGGCGTCATCGGTCATCATATGGTAAGGAGGTGTAATAAAATAACAAAACGCTTTTTTGTTTGAACGCCCAACACGTCCGCGCATTTGGTGTAAATCGGACAATCCAAAATTATTTGCGTTGTTTATAAAAATGGTGTTTGCATTTGGCACGTCCAAACCGCTTTCAACAATGGTTGTGGAAACCAAAACATCAAATTCATTATTGATAAAAGCAAGCATCAAGCCTTCAAGCTTTTTGCCCTCCATTTGTCCGTGGCCAATCCCAATTTTAGCATCGGGAACCAATCGCTGCAACATTCCTGCAACTTCTTTAATATTTTCAATGCGGTTATGAATAAAAAAAACTTGTCCGCCACGTTGAATTTCATATCGAATAGCATCTCTTATCACTTCTTCACTAAAACGAATCACATTGCTTTCAATGGGAACACGATTTGGAGGCGGTGTATTAATAACCGATAAATCTCGCGCTGCCATCAGGGAAAATTGCAAAGTTCTTGGTATTGGAGTTGCGGTGAGCGTTAGCGTGTCAATATTTTCTTTTAAAGTTTTCAATTTATCTTTAACGGCCACGCCAAATTTTTGTTCTTCATCAACAATTAACAAGCCTAAATCTTTATATTTTATTGCTGAATTGGTAAGTTGATGGGTTCCAATAACAATGTCAACAGATCCATCTTCCAATCCTTTTAGCACAGCTTTTCTTTGTGTTGCCGTCCTAAATCGGTTTAAATATTCTACGGTAACCGGGAAATCTTTTAACCGTTCGCTAAAGGTTTTAAAATGCTGAAAAGCCAAAATGGTGGTTGGCACCAAAATGGCAACTTGTTTTCCGTTATCAACCGCTTTAAAAGCCGCTCGAATGGCAATTTCTGTTTTCCCAAAGCCAACATCACCACAAACCAAACGGTCCATTGGCCGTTCATTTTCCATATCATTTTTTACATCTTGGGTTGAAGAAGACTGATCCGGCGTGTCTTCATACAAAAAGCTGGCTTCCAATTCATGCTGCAAATAACTGTCCTGACGGTACTGAAAACCTTTTTGCATTTTTCGCTTTGCGTATAATTCAATCAAATTAAAGGCAATGTGACGGATTCGCGATTTTGTTTTTTGTTTTAATGCTTTCCAAGCTCCCGAACCCAATTTGTGCAATTTAGGAGCGGTACCATCTTTACCGTTGTATTTTGAAATTTTATGAAGCGAATGAATACTGATGTATAAAATATCCCGATCGCCATAAATCAATTTGATGGCCTCTTGCTGTTTTCCTTCAACATCAATTTTTTGAAGTCCGCCAAATTTTCCTATTCCGTGATCAATATGCGTTACATAATCACCAATTTCAAGATTGGTCAATTCTTTTAAGGTGATGGTTTGTTTTTTGGCGTATCCGTTTTTCAGTCTAAATTTATGGTAACGCTCAAAAATTTGGTGATCGGTATAGCAAGCTAATTTATTTTCTACATCAATAAATCCTTTGTATAATGGAAAAACGAGCGTTGTGTATTCCAATTCCTCGTCAAGATCACTAAAAATGTCGTGAAAACGATCGGCTTGTTTTTGCGAATCGCAAAAAAGGTAATTTGAGAATCCGTTTTCGCTGTTTTGATGAAAATTTTCAATCAGCAAATCGAATTGTTTGTTAAATGAAGGTTGTGGTTTTGTGTTGAAAACGATAACGTCATTCGTAACTTTTGAATCAGTTTCAATATTTTTGGCATTCACAATTTCAACCAAAGAAAATTCCAGTAATTGTTTTTTTATAAGGTCACCGTTACAAAAAAGTTCGTTTGGTTTTGCGTGATTCAAAGCAGAATTCAGGTCTTTAAAAGCAAGATCTGCTTTACCGAAAAGCGTGTCTAGGGTGTTGAAAAGCGGGTTTAAATCTTTAGTGAAAATAATGGTTTTATTGGAAATGTATTTTAAAAAGCTGTCTCTTTTTTCGTCCAATGCTTTATTTTCAACATTGGGCATAATGCTAATTTTGCTAAGCTTTTCTGTCGATAGTTGTGTTTCAACATCAAAAGTTCTGATGCTTTCTACTTCATCGTCAAAAAATTCTATGCGATAAGGCTCGTCATTTGAAAAAGAAAATACATCAATAATACCTCCTCTCACAGAAAACTCTCCTGGCTCAGTCACAAAATCAACTCTGTTAAAATGATATTCGAACAACACTTCATTCACAAAATCCAGACTCAATTTATCGTTTAGGCTAATTTTTAAAGTGTTTCGGTTAAGTTCAGCCTTGGTAACCACCTGTTCAAAAAGTGCCTCGGGATACGTGACAATAATTGCCGGTTTTTTGCGCGAATTAATGCGGTTTAAAACTTCTGAACGTAATAAAACATTAGCGTTGTCTGTCTCTTCGATTTGATAAGGTCTCCGATAAGAACCGGGATAAAAGAACACGTCTTTATCGGTTAAAAGCTGTTCTAAATCGTTTAAATAATAAGCGGCTTCTTCTTTGTCATTAAAAATTAAAAGAAATGGTTTTTCAACTTTTGTAAAACTTTCAGAAATAATAAAAGACAATGAAGATCCAACCAAATTCGAAATTTGAAAATGGTGATTTTCCTTTAATAAGCTTTGAACCAATTGTTTTTTTTCAACAATTTGTCCGTAGGATTTAACAATTTTTTGTTTGCTCAAAGTTGCAAATTTCGGCAAAGATAGCATTTTATAAAAAAATAGAAAAAATTCAGGAATAATCCTTAAATTTATCTACATAAAATAAAAAAATTTAAGAGATGTCAATTTCAGATTTATATCCTACAGGCCTTCATGAAAAAAATAAAGGCCATTTTGCTTCCATTGTAAAACTAGCCTTGCTTGATCATAAAATTGTTGAAGACGAGCTCAAATTATTAGAAAGACTTGCCATAAGGCTTGATATAACTAAAAATGAGTTTGAAGCTATTTTGAAAACCCCTAATAATTATCCGATAATTTCACCGGTAAGTTATGAGGAACGTTTAGAGTGTTTATATGATTTAACTAAAATGCTTTTTTTAGATAAAAATCCAACTATTGATAAAACTTCAACAATGGATAGAATTGCAGTAGGTTTAGGTTTCCATGTTGACAATGTTAGAGATATCGTAAAAGAAGCCATAAAATTCTTTTTAAAAGAACCCGATATTGAGGATTTTAAAAAAGCAATAAAAAAAGTGAATCCCATAAAGCATTCTTCATAAACTTATGATATTTTTAAGGGCAAATATGCTGAAGGTTTATCTATATTTGCGTTTAAAATTAGAAAAATGGGATTATCAGATTATAACTTAAGCGGAGAACAAAAAAGAAATATCGCACATTTTGCAAGTATTGTAAGATTGGCTTTGGCAGATGACATTATTACTGAAGGTGAAGAAAAATTATTAAAAAGGCTTGCAAAAAGATTTCACATTCTTGAAGAAAAACACAAGGAAATTCTCGAGAATCCTAATGATTATTCAATAGAGACGCCTCATAGTTATGATGAGCGCATTGAACATTTATACGATTTGGCAATGATGGTTTTTGCTGATGGTGAAGCTTCAAAATTAGAGTCAGAAGTGTTAAGAAAAATATGCATCGGACTGGGTTTTCCTCTTAATAATGCTGAAAAAGTAACCGAAGAAGCCATTCATTTAATCTTAAACGGCAGTGATTTGGATGATTTTACAAAAGCCATAAAACAAGTCAATAGGATTTAAGAAGTTTACCGATTGTTAAAAAGCCGAATATAATGTTCGGCTTTTTGTGTTTAAAATGGTAATTTGCAACAAAAATTACTCGTGCGAAATTCAGCTTCATTTCAAGTATATAATGCTTCTGCAGGCAGCGGAAAAACATTTACGTTGGTTAAAGAATACCTAAAAATTCTTTTAACCAGCAACAATACTTTTAAATTTCAACAAATTTTAGCGGTAACATTCACCAATAAAGCCGCCGGTGAAATGAAAGCGCGTGTAATTGAGAATTTACACGCATTTTCTAAAGAAGAAAAAAATGATATGCTTCCAGTAATTTGTGAAGAAACAAATTTAACGGAAACTGTTATTATTATAAGATCACAAGCTGTTTTAAACGCCATATTGCAGAATTATTCTGCATTTGGCATTATGACGATAGACAGTTTTACCCATAAGTTAATACGAACTTTCGCTTATGATTTGGGACTTCCGTTAAATTTTGAAGTTGAAATGGACGCCGAAAGTTTGCTAAATGAAGCCGTTGATGTAGTGATTTCTAAAATTGGGAGCGATAAAAAATTAACCGATTTATTGGTAAGCTATTCGCTTCAAAAACTGGAAGATGATAAAGCTTGGGATATTTCTTTAGAACTGAAGTCATTTGCCAAAATTATTCTGAATGAAACCGATGCGGCCAATTTAAAATCGCTCCGTAAAATTTCAATTGAAGAATTTACTTTGTTGAAAGAAAAACTTCAAAAAGAAAACAACCGGCTTGAAGTTGAATTTTTAAATTTAGGGAACAAGGGGTTGAATATTATTAATGAAAACGGACTTGAGCTTGGTGAATTTGGCTACGCGGGAGAATTTCCAAATCATTTTATAAAACTCACCAAACTTAAATATTTAAAAGTTGATGATTTAAAATTTGAAGGAAGGCTGAATACCACTATTGAAGAAAACAAAAATTTATTTTCCGCAAAATGCAGCTCAGCTTCTAAGCAAATTATTGAGACTATTGCTCCTGTTTTAAAGGAATTGTATCACGAATCCAAAAAATTATACACAGAAAAGTATCCTCGCTATATTTTAAATAATTTAATTGTTGAAGGATTAATTCCTTTGGCGGTTTTAAATTATATTAATAATGCATTGCAGGAAATAAAAAGCGAAAATAACATTTTGTTAAATGCAGAATTCAACCAGCTAATTGGTGATACCATTAAAAATGAACCCGCACCTTTTATTTATGAGCGTATTGGTGAGAAATTTCGCTATTATTTTATAGATGAAATGCAGGATACTTCACAATTGCAGTGGAAAAATCTAATTCCATTGATCGATCACGCAATTTCTTCTGAAGATGAACTTGGCGAATCTGGAAAATTATTGTTGGTTGGCGATGCAAAACAATCAATTTACAGGTGGAGAGGCGGAAAATCGGAACAGTTTATTTACCTGTCTTCCGAAGAAAAAGACAAAAACACCAATCCGTTTTTTGTAGAAAAAACATTGAGCAATTTGGAAACCAATTTCAGAAGCTATTCAGAAATTATTGATTTCAACAATTGTTTTTTTAAGCATAGTTCACAATTTTTAACGAATATAAGTTACCGTAATTTATTTTTTGATGGCAATAGCCAAAATTTCAATAAGAAAACAGGCGGTTATGTGCAGATTTCATTTGTGGAGAAAAATGATGACGCCGAAGATAAAACATTGGTTTATCCGAAAAAAGTGGCTGAAATTATTCAAAACTTAGACCCTTCATTTAAAAAGAATGAGGTGTGCGTTTTGGTTCGAAAAAAAGATCAGGGAATTGCCGTGGCAAAATATTTATCGGAAAATGGCATTGAGATTATTTCTTCTGAAACCCTGTTGTTGAAAAATAACGAAAAAATTAACTTTATTATCGACTTATTGAATACTGTCGAAAATCCGTCGTACAAAGAATACAAAATTAAATTGCTCTATTTTTTGCACGAATATTTTAATTTGGAGGAAGAAAAACACCATTTTTTAAGTCGGTTTATTCGTTTGTCAACTGTTGAATTTTTTGAAGGTCTGAAAAAATTCGGATTGTATTTTAATGTGGATGAATTTCACCAAAGTCCGTTTTACGAAAGCATAGAATACATCGTCAGAAGTTTCAATTTGGCCACAGATTCCGATTCAAATATCCAATTCTTTTTGGACGTTGTTTTTGAATTTCAGCAAAAGAAAAAAGTTTCTGTTGGCAGCTTTTTGGAATTCTGGGAATTAAAAAAAGACAAGTTAAGCATTGTGGCGCCAGAGGCTGAAAATGCCGTAAGAATTATGACCATTCATAAAGCAAAAGGATTGGAATTTCCTATCGTTATTTTCCCTTATGATATTGAAATTTACCGACAAATAAATCCGAAAGTTTGGTATACAAACAACCAATCTGATTCTATTAAACAGGTTTTTTTAAATTATGGCGACAAGTTAAATTACATAGGCGAACAAGGAAAACAGTTATTTGAACAAAGAAGAGAAGAATTGGAGTTGGACAATTTTAATTTATTGTATGTTACGTTAACAAGGGCTGTAGAGCAACTCTACGTTGTTACTGAAGACAAAACGGGTGGTAAAAACGGGGAATCTGTCAAATACACTTCCGATCTTTTTATACAATTTTTAAAGAAAAGTGAATTGTGGAATCCTGAAAAAAACGAATACAGTTTTGGAAACCCAAAGCGATTGCCTTTTTCAAAAAGGGAAGAAAGCAGCACTACGATTCAACAAAGTTTTATTGGCAATTCATGGAAAAATCATCATATTTCGATTGTCGCCAATTCCTCTTTGCTTTGGGATACAGAACAAGGAAATGCGATTGTTTACGGGAATTTACTGCATGAAATGTTATCCAAAATTAAAACAAAAAACGACATTTTTGAAGTGACGAATCAGTTTTTATTTAAAGGTGAAATTACGATCGAAGAACAAAAAGAACTCACTATCATTCTAAATAAAGTGATAAATCACCATCAATTATCCGGCTATTTTGAACAAAATAATTTGGTTTTTACGGAGCGTGAAATACTGACTTCAGATAAGCAAATTTTAATTCCAGATCGCTTGATTTTTAATGGCGATAAGGTAACGATCTTAGATTATAAAACTGGAAAGCCAGAAGAAAAGCATCGCCACCAAATTAACGCCTATTCGCTGGCTTTGGAAAATTTAAATTACAGCATTGAAAAAAAATTATTGGTTTATATTACTGATGAAATTTTAATTGAAGAAGTTTAAATTAACATAAATTTGTAAAAAATTAACAAGATGTACTATAAAATACAACAACATTTACAAAAGGAACTGCAAGAAATTAAAGAAGCAGGCCTATATAAATCTGAACGCATTATCACATCGTCACAAGATGCAGTGATAAAAATAAGTTCAGGACAGGACGTTATTAATTTTTGCGCCAATAATTACTTGGGATTGTCAAATAATCCTGAAGTGATTCAAGCCGCAAAAGACACGATGGACACACACGGATTTGGAATGTCATCGGTGCGTTTTATCTGCGGAACACAAGATATTCACAAAGAATTGGAACAAAAAATTGCTGAATTCTATAAAACGGAAGATACTATTTTATATGCTGCCGCTTTTGATGCAAACGGAGGTGTTTTTGAACCTCTTTTTTCGGATGAAGACGCCATAATTTCAGACTCATTAAACCATGCTTCTATTATTGACGGCGTGCGTTTGTGCAAAGCTGCGCGATATCGCTATGATAATAACGACATGGATTCTTTAGAAAAACAACTTATTGAAGCCAATAAAAACAATCATCGATTTAAAATAATAGTGACCGACGGTGTTTTTTCAATGGACGGGGTTGTGGCTAAACTTGACAAAATTTGTGATTTGGCCGATAAATATGATGCAATGGTGATGGTAGATGAATGTCACGCCGCAGGTTTTATAGGAAAAACAGGCAGAGGAACCTTAGAGCTTAAAAATGTAATAGGCAGGGTTGATATTATTACGGGAACTTTAGGGAAAGCTTTGGGTGGCGCCATGGGCGGTTATACTACAGGGAAAAAAGAAATTATTGAATTGCTGCGCCAGCGTTCAAGACCTTATTTGTTTTCAAACTCATTGGCTCCGGCAATTGTGGGCGCATCCCTAAAAGTATTTGAAATGATTTCAAACGACACTACTTTAAGAGATAAATTAGAGTGGAACACTAATTACTTTAAAGAAGGAATTATAAAAGCGGGATTTGATATCGTAAAAGGAGATTCGGCCATAGTACCCGTGATGCTCTACGATGCCAAATTGTCTCAAGACATGGCCAATATGTTGTTGGAAGAAGGTATTTATGTTATAGGATTCTTTTATCCTGTTGTGGCAAAAGGAAAAGCAAGAATTAGAGTCCAACTTTCCGCTGCACATACCAAGGAACATTTGGAAAAAGCAATAAATGCATTTGTAAAAGTGGGGAAAATACTTAAGGTGATATAGAAAAATTGTAAAAAAGCACAAATTTCAATTTGTTTTCGTATTTTAGTTAGTAATTTAGAGGTTTTTTGGAACTTTCATTATTGTAAAAAGCACATCAATCTCTAAAAATAATTTTTTAGAATTGACCGAAAACCTAAAGGCTTAAAATTTGTATTAGTTAAAGATTAAGCAAAAGAGCCGCTTTATTAAGTTTAAAGCAATTTTTGGTTATTTTTTTGAGTTTTTTTAATATTAATAAATTTGCTTTACAACTTCTTAAAATGAATATTAATTAATTAATTTATATAACTATGAAACATTTAAAAGTAACCTTACTGGCTTTATTCCTTATAATTGGTTTAAGTAACGTAAACGCACAAGATAAGAACAATCCTTGGGCAATAGGTATTGGAGCAAATGCTGTTCATAATCCACAAATACCAAATGATAAACTCTCTAAAGAATATTTTAGGACTCAAGACTGGAATATGATTCCTGCTGTTTCAAGATTAACCGTTGGTAGATATCTTGACAAAGGATTTACATTTGAAGGATCCGGGTCAATAAATGAACTTACCAAAAATGGAAGAGAAAGTGTTTCTAGGATGTCTTTTTTCGCATTAGATGGAAATCTTAAATACGATATCAATAACGTGATCGGGCAAACAGGTTTCTTTGATCCTTATGTTCTTGTTGGTGGTGGTTATACTTGGGTTGACGGAAATGGCGCTAGCAATTTTGATGC
>NZ_JBFFKM010000075.1:0-8881 GCF_041555395.1 Lutibacter sp.
ATCTTTACTGTTAATAAACAAGCTGTTATCCCGGTATCTTACGCCTATTATAGCACTTAATTTATCTTGAAGCATAACGCCTTCCACAGTGGCGCTTCCGCCCAACAAACTTGCATTTACGCTGGTTGTAAATGTTGTTGGCATTCTGTAAGTAATGTCTAAAACCGAAGAAAGTTTATCACCATATTTTGCCTGAAATCCACCAGCTGAAAATTTTACGTTTTGTACCATGGCACTATTTACAAAACTCAAACCTTCCTGTTGTCCGGATCGGACCAAAAACGGCCGATAAACTTCAATGCCATTTACATAAACCAAATTTTCGTCGAAATTTCCGCCGCGCACATTGTATTGGGTGCTTAATTCATTGTTGTTATTAACGCCGGGCAACGTCATTAATATATTTTCAACACTTTGATTTGCCCCTGGAATTTTTGCAACATCAGCCGGATTTATGCTTATAAAACCCTGTGCATCTTTTTTAATGTCTTTTACAATCACTTCTTGGATGACTTCAATTTTAGGCTCTAAAGTTGGCGAAAACTGAATCGTCTTATTTTTTTGCAGCTTAATTATTTTATCAAAAGTGGCATAAGAAATATGGCTAAAGGTGAGCGTTATTTCTTTATTTGCCGGTATTTTCAATATATATTCACCATTTTCATCAGAAGTGGTTCCGGTATTTAAATACGTAATAGCAACGCCTTCGATGGGTGTTTTGTTACTGGTTTTTAAAACACCTTTAACAGTTGCCGTTTGGGCAGTTATTAAGGTTGTCGCCAATAAAAAACACAAGGTTAGTGTTGCTGTTTTTAGCATGTACTTTTATATTTTTCTAAAGAAAGTTGCTGTAAGCGTGTTTGAATTTCCAACATTATCTGTGACCACAACCTTCAGTTCATGCTTGGAATCAGTAAAAATTTTATCTTTAAAATCATAAGTTAACAATCCGGTTGCAGGATCATATTCCATTAAAATCCATTGTTCATTTATTTCAGCTCTGTAAGTGTCAATGCCAGATTTATAATCGGAAATCTTAACTTTCAATTTTTCGTAATTTGTCAGCCATTGATTGTCTTTAAAATTATGCAACTGAATAGAAGGAGCATCCTTGTCTGATAGCAACGTAAATTTCCCTAATTTTTTTGTTGAAGTATAAAATGTCGTTGGTGTTTTTATGGTCGACTCATAACTTTTATTTCCTTTTTTGCTTATCGAAGCAATATACATTTGTTTTTTTTCGCTTTCTGAATATTTGGAGACATCGAAAGTAATGGTATAATTATGATGAATAGGCACAGTTGGGTAATGAACTTTAGCAACCGAATCTTTTACTTCAAAATCCAACCATAAATCCGCATAAAAGGTATTTTTAGGAAAAGCTACAGTAACTCCATCTATGCTAAACTGATTAAATTGCGCAGAATTAATTTTATAAGGTGTTTCAATTTCTGTTTTTCTAACTAAAATATCATCATTCTTGCCAATGATGGGGATGGATATTTTTTGACTATTGCCAATAAAATCTTTTGCAATAATCTCAATATTATATGATTTTTTGTCTTCAATAGTTAAATAACCGTTAGTAACGAAAGGTGAATACATGCTCAATTTGTTTGAAGGTTCAATAAAACATTTTTGAATTCGTTGCCCCATTTTTTCAAGCCGTTCGTAATCAACAAGCAAATTAATGTATTTATCTTCTGAAAAAGGGAATTCAATTGCCCTAAATTCATGAATTTTCTCTCCATTTACCGAAAGTTCCAGACTGTACAATCCATTTTGATTGATGGCATTATCCAATTGGTCGTAAGCATTTACGCCAAAACCTATTTTTCCAAAAGCATTCATTTTATCGGCAAGCAAATCCCCGTTATTTAATCGTTTGAATGAAAGCTGTAGGGGAATATTAACTTGATTAATTTGAGAATAGGTATCTAAAGAGTAGCCAACCAAACCAGTAATTGAGGGGCGTTTAGAGTCACTTATCTGTATGCCAAAAAGTAAGGGGTTAATTGTTTTCTCAGAAGAAGTATCTCTAATTTCAAAATGCAAATGAGGGCTAACAAATCCGCCAGTGCTTCCGCTTAATGCTATAATTTCACCTTCTGAGACTGGCAATTCGGAAGCCGCAGGGAAAAGCTGAATCTCAAAAGTTTCGTTTTTGTATTGTTCTTTTTTAATATAGGCTTCAATACGGTCGCTAAATTTCTGTAAATGTCCGTAAACTGTTGTATAACCGTTTGGGTGCGTTATATAGATCACTTTTCCATAACCCCAATGCGAAATTTTTATTCGGGAAACATAACCTTCTGCTGAGGCACAAACCTTTAAACCTTGTCTCTGTTCTGTTTTAATATCCAATCCGGCATGAAAATGATTAGCTCGCAATTCCCCAAAAGTTCCGGATAAAATTAATGGTATTTCTAACGGACTCCCAAAATAATTGGTTGGATACGTGTTTCCCATAGTAATGCTCGCTTGCCCGAAAATAAAAATGTTGGAACACAGTATTAATAGAATTGAAAGGGTTACAAATTTTTTCACAAATAATATTTTCTTTGTGCTAAAATACTAAATAATATTTTGCAATTAATTAAGTTCATAAAGTTTTAAGCGCCTAAAATACTTAATTTAAGAAGCCCTTAATTTTAAGATTCAATTAGGAAAAAACAATTTTTTACTTATTGAACTGGTTAAAACTTTTTTTCAATTGGCTACAAAATGTTATTTTTCAATCACTTTTTGTTTTTTTTGAACTCCGTAGCGATGCTATGCAGTTAAAAAAAGCCTTCAATTGAGCAAAAAATTCCTATTTTTCGTTTCAATCAAATAAGTTTAAACCAGTTCATTCAAACAAACGGATAATTTAAATATAAATTATAATATTTTTGTCAGCAAAGGTTTATTTTTCGTTTAACTTTAAATACCTCAAACTTAAAGTGTTTTAGTTAATAATTAATTACAATATTTTTTTATAAAGTGTGATTTTTTAATCATTTAGCATTAAAGAATCGAAGTATTTTATAAAATGGAAAAAAACAGTTGTAATATTGCGTTACTAACACTAACTTTGTATTTATAGTTTATATTCCTAAAGTAAATATGAGTTCTATAATACAAGTAGTTAATTTAGTCGAAGATAAACTCAAAATACTTCTGAAAAATTATCATTTTTTAAAAGAAGAAAATGAGTTTTTATTCAACAAAATAGCATTATTAGAGAATGAGTTGGCAGAAGGAAAGCAATTGTTAAATGATATTGAAGTTAAGTATCAAACATTAAAAATTGCTAAAACTATAGAAGGCAGTAAAGAAGATAGAAGGGAAACGAAACTTAAAATAAATGCATTAATTCGTGAAATTGATACGTGTATTGTTCAATTAAGCGAATAAGATCTTTAAAATGGCAGAACCTTTAAAAATAAAAGTAACAATCGCCGGTAGGGTATATCCAATCAACGTGAAGAACGCAAATGAAGAAGAGGGTATGCGAAAAGCGGCCAATCATATCAATGATTTGGTTACTAAATTTGAAAAGAATTATGCGGTAAGCGATAAACAAGATGTATTGGCCATGTGTGCTTTACAATTTGCCTCACTTATTGAAATTGGTTCCATTACAAAAGATCAGGATTTAATAGAAGTGACAGAAAAAATTACTAAATTGGGTGCGTTAATTGATACTCATTTAGAAAAATAAGTTCTTTAAAATAAATTTAATAATAATAATACTGCCTACATTAGTTATTGTTTGTCGAACTCAACATTATACCTTTATAAAGGATGAGTCTTAATTGCAAAAGCAAGCCGTTTTAAACGGATCCTTGACCAATTAGTTAATCCTAAACTTGTTTAAAGGAGTTTACAAGACCTCTCTAATGTAGGTTTTTTTATACTTAAAACTGAAATATGATAGAATATATAATGCCAATTATTGTTGGTATAGCAATAGGGCTCGCAATAGGTTATGTGATTGCTAAAACGCTGGAAAAATCGAAGGCCACCAAAATTTTAAGAAACACAAGAAAGGAAGCGGCGACAATTATTAAAGAAGCACAAATTGAAGCTGAAGCAACCAGAAAAGACAAGATTTTACAAGCCAAAGAAAAATTTATTGAGTTAAAATCGGAACACGAAAAAGTGATTATTGCCCGTGACAGAAAAATATCCGAGGCAGAAAAACGTGCACGGGACAAAGAGTCTCAAATATCCCAGGAACTCGATAAAAACAGAAAACTAAACCTTGATATTGTCTCAAAAATAAGTGAGTTCGATAAAAAAGTGGAATATTACGATCGGAAAACTGAAGAAGTTGACAAACTGCACCGCAAACAAGTCGATCAGCTTGAGGTAATTTCAGGATTGTCTGCAACTGATGCTAAAAAAGAATTGATTACTTCCTTAAAAGAACAAGCAAAGTCAGATGCTATGGCCAACATTCAGGAAACTATTGAAGAAGCCAAATTAACTGCGCAACAAGAAGCACGTAAGGTTATATTAAACACCATTCAACGTGTAGGGGTTGAACAAACTGTTGAAAACTGTGTTTCTGTATTTAATATAGAATCTGATGATGTTAAGGGTAGAATTATAGGTAGGGAAGGTAGAAATATTCGTGCTTTGGAAGCTGCTACAGGTGTTGAAATCATTGTGGATGATACGCCGGAAGCTATTATTTTATCTTGTTTTGATCCGGTACGAAGAGAAATAGCGCGTTTGGCATTGCATAATTTAGTAACCGACGGACGAATTCATCCGGCTCGTATTGAAGAAGTTGTCAAAAAGACCGAAAAACAAATTCAGCAGGAAATTATTGAAATAGGGAAACGAACCGTAATCGATTTAGGTATCCACGGATTGCATCCTGAGCTTATTAAGACTATCGGACGTATGAAATATCGTTCTTCTTATGGTCAAAACTTATTGCAGCACTCACGTGAAGTTGCCAATTTATGTGGTTTGATGGCTGCGGAATTGGGATTAAACGCCAAATTGGCGAAAAGAGCAGGTTTGTTGCACGATATTGGAAAAGTTCCAGAATCAGAAAGTGAATTGCCTCACGCTTTATTGGGAATGCAATGGGCTGAAAAATATAATGAAAGCGCCGAAATTTGCAATGCAATAGGTGCTCACCACGATGAAATTGAAATGAAAACGTTAATTGCGCCAATTGTGCAGGTTTGTGATGCTATTTCTGGGGCCAGACCTGGTGCTCGTCGTCAAATTTTGGATTCTTATATTCAACGTTTAAAAGATTTGGAAGACATAGCATTCGGATTTACGGGTGTTCAAAAAGCATACGCTATACAGGCAGGAAGGGAATTGCGAGTTATTGTTGAAAGTGAAAAAGTTACTGACGCTAAAGCGGCAGAACTTTCTTTCAGTATTTCACAAAAAATTCAAAATGATATGACCTATCCAGGTCAGGTTCGAGTAACTGTAATAAGGGAAACAAGAGCTGTAAATATTGCCAAATAAAATTATTGTTTTAAAAAATAGATTAAAAAACCGCTTTTGCGGTTTTTTTCTTTATAGTACGTTAGGTATATTGATTGTATTTTCTTTGGTTATTTTAGCCACACAAATCAAAAATATTTTTTACATTTACTTAATTAAAAAAGTTAAAATAAACACTTAATACATTTCATTATGGCAAAAAGTCAAGACGCGAAAAAAAACGTCAAAAAAGAACCGCTTAAAACGGCGAAAGAGAAAAAAGAAGCAAAAAGAGATAAAAAAGCAAAAAGAGATTAATTCTTTATAAAAAACCCTCGTTTAGAAATAAACGAGGGTTTTTTATGCCACTTTTGTATGATAATATTTATTAGTTTTATGAAATTTTGTTTCGTAAAACCTTTAACCTTTAATCATTATTCCAATCTCAGACTAATAATTGCAATTCCATGTTTGTCTGTCAATTCATTTTCAGAAATCCCGGGTCCAATTGAGAATTGAATACTTTCAACTTTTGTTATATCAAATTGTGAGGATAGATTGTGATCTAAATAATAAGGCAAAAAGCTTGGATAGGGTCTGGGTAATGTAACTGTTTTTAAAGGTTTTAGGCTAGATAATGATATTTTATAATCAGTGGTTTTTGTTCCAATTTCTATATTATTTCCGAAGGAAGAACCATCATTCATTACAAAGGCAATCTGCAATTTACATGGTTTTTCGTTCAAGGACCTTCCTTTAAAAATCATATTTTTCATTAAAGGGAGATCATTTTTTCTGCCTTTAATTTCATTCAAAATAAAATGTTTAAAGCTATAATCGTAAATTGGTTTTGCATTCAGATTTTCGATATCGGTCACAAACAATTTTTCAAGATTCATCTGATATTCTGCTTCACCTTCATTTTTTGTAGGAACTAATTTAAATGATTTACGCCATTCTTTTACAAGCAAATCGGAATCTTTTGCGGCATTGAAAAGGTGTATTGGGTTTGATTTTGGAACAACACGCACTTCAAAAGTACTTCTGTCATAAAAATCCCAATCAAACTGGCGTCCTGTTTTAGCGGCCGGATAGGTGGTGTAATTCTCTTCATGATGCTGTACAATAATATGATAAGATAAAAACCCGGCAGTCATCATTTCAGCAGGAATGGTAGCTGAATATGAATAAGCAGCCTTGTTTTCCATTTTATAAATTTTACTTTTACCATTGGAATATACAACCAACTGTATTTCCTGAGGTTTATTTGGCGCAATATAATTTACTTTAATAGGTAAGGAAGCATTTTCAGAAACTTCAGTTTCCGGCATATGTTTAAACCAAGGTTTCGTTACGGTTGTTTTCGGTGCGTAAAAATCGTTTAGTTTGCCAAAGGCCGAGTCGTCATTTGTCTTCCAAATTTTAGAAACACCTTTTTTGCTCAACATATAAGTTCCCGGGGCGATTGAAAAAGAGGCGTTTTCCACCAATTTAGAATATGTATTTCCTTTATTAATAGCCTCTATATCAAATTGAGAACCAAGGTTTTGAAGATGAATAACCATATTATGATTTTCCCAGTTGATGACAGCAACAGTTTTTTCGGGACTGTTTCGTCCAAAAGGGTTATCAACCCAAACGGCATCTGGCATCACTTCCAATCGCCAAATTCCTTCTTCAATTTTATCCAAAAAATATGCGCCTAAGCCGTCGTATTTTACTAGCGAAGAGTTTCCAAAACCTGCGATCAGTTTTAATTTAGCTTCATTTACAGGATTTGTGGTCGTATGGTTTGTATAAATAAATTTAGTTTCAGCATTGTATTCCGCCAAATCATTTTCATAATTCACTTTAAAATTATCAAAAGTCAGATTTTTAGGATATTTCCCAAAGTCTTTATACATGGGTATTTCGTGAAAAACTTCAGAAGCAATCATTAAACTCAAAGCTTTTTGAGGCGTGTAAGCCAGATTCATATAATGCGTGTTATATTCTGTGTTTGTGGAAGCCAAATAGGTTGGGTCATAAGCGAAATGGGTCGCCAATTGTATGCCAGCTTGCCTGAAACTTCTTGCTATTGCCGGATATATATAAGATTTTCCCATATCGGCAGCATCAAATTCATAGACATATTTTGCGCCGTGATATTTTTTTATGGTTTTATCAAAAGGAATATTGTAATCATTTGTGTTAGGGAGTAAGTTACCGGGAATTTCGCGCTGATAGCCCAAACCTGTTCCGTACCATTGAAATGTTCCACCTTGTATTCCCGCTTTAAAATAGGCTTCAGCCAAATGCACGGAATGGCTGATATTGTATAAAATTGGTTTCTTAGTGCCAGATTTTTTCATGGCTTTTACCATTCCTTTTATAAAGTTGGTAACTTCCTTTTCGCTTCCTCTATGATGCGGTTCATTGCTTATTTCGAAAGCAAGGATATTAGGGTCATTTTTATAGGCTAAACCAGTGTATGGATTCACATGGTTTAAAAACTGAAACAAATAATTTTGTTGTGCTTTAATGGCACCAGGGTTTATAAGACAGTTGTCTTTGCCGTATTTATGCGAAAATCCGGGGGTGCTTTCATCAGGCTCCGGCCAGCCGTTTCCCCAAAAAGCAATGGGAGTTATGACAGCACGAATGCCTTTGTCTGCTAATTTTTTCATTAAAAAATCGAAAGTGTCCAAATGTTCATTTACAATCAGGTTTCCTAAGGTGTCACTTATTTCGGTATCCCAAACATGCACTCGAAATAAATCGAATCCCAATCTTGAAAAATGGTACACGTCATTTTCAATGGCCTTTTTTTGGTCGATGTCCATTCGTTTTGCAGAACGATAAGCGTGTGCAAATGGAACCGTATAATTTACTCCAAACCCTTGAACTTCTTTGT
This sequence comes from Lutibacter sp., assembly GCF_041555395.1. GTDB lineage: Bacteria > Bacteroidota > Bacteroidia > Flavobacteriales > Flavobacteriaceae > Lutibacter. The sequence goes on from NZ_JBFFKM010000075.1 coordinate 8,333, forward strand.
TGGATGTTTTCCATCTCATTAAGCCATGATTATCAACATAAATATCACCTTTTTGAGTGTTATTTTGGCTAAATGCGGCTGCGGTAACTAAAATAAATACAAATAGGAAAGCCCTTAAAATGGATTTGTAAAAGTTTATTTTACTGCTTGAAAAATTAATATGATGGTTGTTTTTTGATTTCAACATGGCTATTTTAAAATGTAAATTAAATTGGAATAATTCCTTTAAATAAAATTTCTCACTTCATCTTTCATAAAAGTCAATGCTGTAGCCGAAGGTGCACCATTATTTAAGATTTTTTTTATAATGGCTTCGCGTAATTCTTGGGCGTTGGTAACGGTTTCTTCCTCCACAGTTTTTTTAATGATATAAATTGTGGCATTTTTTGCAGACATAATAACACTCCAACATTGATCTGAAATGTAGATTTGCTGTGCAAGATTGTGCTCAAACTCGTGCTCAATGGTATTGATTAAACTTTCGCTATATGCATTGATGTCGTTGTTGACAGAAGTGATTCTTAACACCAATTTTGAAGGGTTGATGCG
>NZ_JBFFKM010000076.1:0-8502 GCF_041555395.1 Lutibacter sp.
ATGCCTGCAAAAAAAATAAAGGACATCAGCCAGGAATTAATTTCAGGGGAAATAAACAGAATTGCCGATAACTATGTTAAGTATGCGGGTTGGTATAAGGAAGGAAGCTAAAAGCTCAAAGTTGAAAGTTGAAAGTTTAAATATGTACGTCCCTGATATATGTTGTCTTGTCCTGAACTAGCTATACACAAATAACAACCTTTCATCCCCTGATTCAAACTTGTTTATATTCTCAAAACCCAAAACCCAAAACCCAAAACCCAAAACCAAAAACTCAACACCCAAAACCCAAAACCCAAAACCAAAGAAACCGTCCTATGATTTTTTTCGTCGTAAAATATTGAAATTTTTAGCGTTGGCTGATGTTGCAACCCAAAGAGCCTCGTGGCTGGTTAAGAAGAGGGGAAGGCGGTCTGGGTAGGGCGGAGCGTAAAGAGGGTCAAGCGTAAAGAAAACATCCAGTGGATGTTTTTAGCGCAGGAGCCAGCCGGCGTGTTGAGTAGCTGTTTTTAGCGATCGAGCCAGCTGGCGCAAGGCAAAAATTCAATAATTTTGCAGAATAAGATCATCAGACTAGACTTTTTTGTTTCTTTTTTGGGCGATGCAAAAAAGAAAAAGAAGAAATGGATGAAGTTCTAAACATGATATTTCATTCAAAACAGCAATCTATTGAACATACCAGCCGGCGCAAGGGAAGAATTCTTTTTACAGAAAAAAACCATCAGATGATCCTTCTGTATGCCTATTTACCGAAATAGCTAATTTAGCGTTTTTTTCGGGCACAACAGTAGTCTTAATGGGGGTTCATGGGAGGATAAAGGGAGGATACTCCGTACATACTCCGTACATAGTGTTATAGTAGTGTTATAGTGACTATAACACTCGGGTTAAAATTGATCAAAAAAAATGGGTCAAAAAACAGGACTTTTGGCTTCAAAAATTTAAAATAAATAAAAACACCAAAAAGATAAAAAATTTGAAATTCAAGGAGCCTCTTTCGGTAATTCCAATCAAAACAGAGAGAAATAACCATCATTTTATTTTTTTAAACTTAAAATGCTATGATGCCAATCTAAAGGAGAGGGGCAAGGGGTGTGTAAAAAATCATGAGAATAAAAAATTAATAAAACCGGTCAACACCTGTCATGGAAGTTCAGCAGGGTCTTAAAGTTAAAAAATATTTTAACATCTATGCAAACGCGCTTTTCTTTTAAAAAAATGACTTTTGTGGTAGGTAGGTTTGGTGGTAAAAAAATCATAATTCATAATTCAAAAGCCCTAAATCAAAAATCCAATTTTTGAACTTTGAATTCAACAGATACATCACTTAAAATTTCTTTTAATACTTTTGTTTCAGCATTGATATAAAACAGATGATTGCCTTTAGACAGGTCTGTTGAAAGCAAGTCGAGTTTTTCTAAAATTGCTTTTGTTTGCCTGGCAACCGCTTCACCTGAATCAATAATAGTTACATTATCGCCTATTATTTTTTTAATTTGAGGAATTAAATAAGGGTAATGCGTACAGCCCAATACCAAATGGTCAATATTAAAGTTTAACATGGGTTTTAAGTAGGTTGAAAGTAACTCAGTTAATTCAGGGGAATTTAATTTTCCTTCTTCAATTAAAGGAACCAGCCCTTCGCCATCCTGCTCAATCGTCGTAATAATTTTGCTGTATTCCTTGGTGGTTTTTTCGAACAATTTACTGGATAAAGTTCCCTTTGTGGCTAAAATCCCTATAGCACCGGTTTTACTTAAAAGGGCTGCGGGTTTTATAGCGGGTTCGATTCCAATGAAAGGAACGGAATAATTTTCCCTTAAATAATCAATAGCGTTGGTAGTGGCAGTATTGCAGGCTATGATGATTAATTTGCATCCTTTTGAAATCAACAACTCGGTATTTTTAATGCTTAAAGCAATAATTTCTTCGGAAGACTTTTCACCGTAAGGCGCATTTTTACTGTCGGCCAAATAAATGGTATTTTCGTTTGGAACCAGTTTCACCACTTCTTTCCAGATAGAAGTTCCTCCAATTCCTGAATCAAATATACCGATGGGTTTGTTTTTCATTAGAATAAAAGTAAAAAAAAATCCCGCAATAGCGGGATTTTTTACAATTAATTATTGTTATTATTTAAGACCTAGTTTTGTTTTCACTGCTGGCAACAAATCTGTTCCATTGGCTACAATTAAAGTTGATGCTTCTAAAACATAAGTAAAACCTTGTGCAGTAGCAACGTCATCAATTGCTTTTTTTGCTTTTTCTAAAATAGGTTTCAATATTTCATTTCTTCTGTTAGTAATATCTTCTCTTGCAACTTGAGATGCCTGATACAAATTTTGTTGGTCTTTTTGAACTTCAACACTTCTTTGTTGGTTCACGTCATCAGTTTGAGAACCTGATTCAGCATCGTATCTTTTTAATTTTGCTTCAAGTTTTGATTCTTCTGCTTTTAACTCAGTTTCATAAGTTTTGCTCAATTTTTCAATTTCAGCATTCATCGTTTTTGTCTCTGGCATAAGGCTTATTAACAAATCAGTGCTGATATGGCCAATTTTAGTTTGAGCTTGTAAAGTGTTGAATCCTAAAGTAACTATTGCAATTAATAATAAGGTTTTAAAATGTTTCATTTTTTCTTTGTTGTTTAAATTAATTATTTTCCTTTTTTTCTTCTTGGGCTTTTTTTGCCGCCTCAATTTGTTTTATTCTTTGTTGTCTTTTTTCTTCAATAGCCTTTTTTTGTTCCTCTCTTTTCTTTAATTTTTCTGCCTTTTGATCTTCAATTTTCTTTTTTAACGCTTCTTTTTTTGATTCTCGGTCATCTATTTTTTCTTGCAATGCTTCATTATTATTTTGGGCATTGATAGTGTCTTCATTTTCTAGATTACTTTCAACATCGGTTTCTTTCTGTTTTTCTTTTAAGGCATCTGCCTTTTTTGATCTTGTAATGCTGTTCAGCACCAATTCACTAATGTCAAATTCCTTATTGGTGTATAACATAAGTAAAGAACTCGACTTGTCCATTACAAAATCAAATCTCCTTTTCGATGCAATATCCTGAATTGCATTGTATACAATATCCTGAACCGGTTTCACCAATTGTTGTCTTAAAAAGAATAAATCACCATTCGTGCCAAAACGTGCAATTTGTAAATTTTTTAAATCCAGTTCCTTGATTTGTATATCTTCCTCTTTTTCCTCTATTAACGCTTTTGTCAGAAGCGCTTTTTCATTATTTAATGCAGCTTTTAAAGTTTCAACTTCTTTTTGTTGCTGCTCAATATCATTTTGCCAAGTAATCGCTTTGGCATTAATTTTTGTTTGGGCTTCCATATATTCAGGGATGTTTTCCAGAATATATTCCAAATCAACAAATCCAATTTTTTGAGCTTTTTGTGCAATTGATGAGAAGCCCAAAATTAAAAACGCAAATAATAAAATTTTCTTTGTCATAACTAAAATGTATTTAGAAAAAATCGTGCCACTTAATTATTCATACACAAATATAACTTTTTTTGGTTAAAATTGTTGTCCAATTATGAAGTGAGTTTGCCAACCTGATTTTGCTGTTTGTCCTGGTAATGGGTCAAATCCGTTAGCGAAGTCAATTCCTAACAATCCGAATGCTGGCATAAAAATTCTTAAACCAAGCCCGGCAGATCGTTTTAATACAAATGGATTGAAGTTTTTAAATCCATCATAAGAGTTTCCTGCTTCCAAAAATCCTAAAACATAAATGGATGCTGATGGTTTTAATGTGATGGGATATCTAAGTTCCATTTGAAATTTGTTGTAAACAGTACCGCCCTCTATAGATGAGATACGTCCGTTTTCATATCCTCTTAAAGCGATTGTTTCTCTGCCGTCCAATTGATATGAAGCCATCCCGTCTCCACCCACAAAGAATCTTTCAAAAGGGGAGTCTCCTAGTTTTTTATTGTAATGTCCAAGAATACCAAATTCCGCATTTGACATGATCACTAATTTATTCGTTAAGGCAGTGTACCATTTTCCTTTGAAACTTGCTTTATAATACTCTAGCCATTTGTATTTTTCCTGGTCATTAATAGTTGAATAATCTTTATTGTTTACTAAAGAGTAGGGGAACGTAACTTTGGCGCCAATGCTAAAATCAGAACCATAGGTAGGGAAAACCGGATTTGAACCAGCCGAACTTCTTCCTAAAGTAATGTTATATGATAAGTTATTTGATTGCCCGGTTGAGAATGAAAATGTTGAAATTGGATAATCTTTTAAATCATACAATTGGTAACTGATACTTTGAGACAAGGTAAAATAATTATCTGGCCATCTTAAACGTCTTCCTAAACCGACTGTTGCTCCCACAATATTTAATCGCTGGTCTTTATCAACTTTATTGGTTGTGTAATCGTATCTAAATTGTTTAGAATTGTATATTGAAAACGACAATGATTGCGGTTTTTTGCCTCCCAGCCAAGGTTCAGTAAATGAAAAACTTGAAGTGGTATAATACCTGCTTTTTTGAAGTCGCAATGCCAGCGTTTGACCATCTCCCATTGGAAGTGGTTTATAAGCTTTCCCGTTAAATATATTTTTGGCAGAAAAATTATTGAATGACAATCCTAAAGTTCCAATAAAGGAGCCGCCGCCATAACCTCCTTGCAATTCTATTTGGCTGGAGCCTTTTTCAGCAACGGTATAATCAATGTCAACTGTTTTGTCTTGGTAATTTGGATTTAAATCGGGCGTTATTGCTTCAGCATCAAAAAAGCCTAATTGTCCAATTTCTCTAATGGTTCTGATAATATCGCTTTTGCTGTATAGATAACCTGGTTTTGTTCTAATTTCTCTATAAATTACATGGTCGTTGGTTCTGTCATTTCCATTAACGGTAATTTTTTTAATACGTGTTGGAGCATCTTCGTAAATTCTGATTTCAACATCAATAGAATCATTATTTATTCTTGTTTCAACGGGCATTACTCTTGAAAAAAGATAGCCATTATCCTGATATAATGTAGTAATATCATCTGAATCTGGTTTTCCGGTGCCCGTAACTCTTTCTTTCAATACTTTCCCATTATAAGTATCACCCTTTTCTATTCTTAAAATGCTTTGAAGTTGATTATCTGTATATCTGGTGTTTCCTAAAAATCGGATGTCTCCGAAAATGTATTTTTTTCCTTCTTCAACTTTAATGTCTAAACTGATGGTGTTGTCATCATTAAAAATTAGAGAATGATCAATAACTCGGGCATCTCTATATCCTTTTTCACTATAGGTTGTTACAATAGTTTCCAGATCTTCATTAAAATCAGCTTCAATATATTTTGATTTTTTCCAAAATCGGCCAAAGATTGCTTTCTTGGTTTTTTTCATGGATTTCTTAAGCTTTTTATCACTAAAAGCTTCATTACCCTCAAAATTGATATTTTTAATTTTTATTTTCTCGCCTTTGTCAATAAAAACCAACATGTTAACGGTATTTACGCTTGAGGTATCTGGCTTGGTATCGATGGTTACTTTTGTTTTTAAATAACCTTTTTCCTGATATTTCTTTTTGAAATAATTTTTTGAAGTTACCATTAAGTTATCTGTTAACATGGCTCCTTTTTTAAGCTCGGCATCTTTTTGTAATTCTTTCGCCTTGTTTTTTTTAACGCCTTGAATGGTAACATTGTTAAGCTGTGGCAATTCCAGAACTTCAAATTCCAGATAGGCTACATTTCCGTCAATTTTTGAAACATAAACTTCCACATTGCTAAACTGTTTGGTTTCATACAATTTTTTAATGGCACTTGTAAGTTTATCTCCAGGAAGTTTAATTTCTTGTCCTACGATTAAACCGGTAAACACTTTTACGGTTTCTTCTTCAAATTTTTGAAGTCCTTTAATGGTAATTCCACCAAGTTCATAATTCGTTTCCTTAACAAAAATATTGTTTGCTGTTATGGGAGTTATAGTGTCATTAACAATGACATCCTTAATAATGGTGTCATTTTTTATTTGAATATTTTCTGAATTATTTTTTAGCTGTTCTTGCGCGGATGCCGAATTAGTTGATAAAATAATTGTAAAAAGTAATAGCGCTATTTTAAATTTAGTCATTGATTTTTTCAATTTGTTGGCTGATTTTACCAAATCGTCTTTCTCTTTGTTGATAATCTACTATTGCATTAAACAAATTTTCTTTCCTGAAATCAGGCCAAAGCGTATTGGTAAAATACAATTCGGCATAAGCAATTTGCCATAATAAAAAATTGCTGATTCTTTTTTCGCCACTGGTTCGAATCAATAAATCAACATCCGGCAAAGAAAACGTATATAAATGATTATTAATAATATTTTCGTTAATTTCTTCAACGGCAAGTTGATTATTAACAACTTTTTTTGATATATTTCTGATAACATTAACAATTTCTTCCCTTGAGCCGTAACTTAATGCAAGCGTTAGTGTTAATGAGGTGTTATTTTTTGTTTTTTCAACAACTTCTGCAAGTTCTATCTGAGCTTTTTCCGGTAGGTTTTCAATATTGCCAATGGTTTTTAATTTGATGTTGTTCTTGACCAGTGTTTTTAGTTCCTTTCTTAGGGAAGACACCAATAAAGCCATCAACGTTTTCACTTCTAGTTTAGGCCTGTTCCAATTTTCGGTTGAAAAAGCATAGAGTGTTAAATAATTGACGCCAATTTCACGGCATCCTTCAATAACTTCTTTTACAGAAGTTACGCCGTTTTTATGACCGAAAACCCTTGGTTTTCCTTTCATTTCGGCCCAGCGACCGTTCCCGTCCATAATGATAGCAATATGGTTTGGCAGTTTGTCTGTATTTATTTGGGATTTATAGTCTTTCATCAATAAGGGGTTGCATAGCAAGGAGGTCTTCCAAAAGTGTAAACAAGTGATATGCCTGTTAGCATATACCAATCGTTACTCGCCGGATTTCCAAATTTTAATAAATCTATTTCTTGGTTATTATAATCTATATCATCTTCAAAAGTATATCGGGCCCTTATTTCTAAGGCAATGGCGAAATCGTAAACCAGCTTTGTTTTATAACCTATTCCGAAAGGAATGGCATAGGCTGTTTTTGATTCATAATTATAGTTTTGGCTTCCTGGGGATGATTCAGATTTCACAACATTGTAATTAAAAGCAGCGAATTCGACCAATAAATAGGGCGTTTTTGTTTTCTTGTAATCATCCAAATTGTATTCAAAATAATTAAATTCTATACCAATCGCCAGTTCTTTTATGCTATTTGTAAATCGCATCCCTCTATTATAACGTGCGTTATTTGTAGCGTCAGCATCATCTGAAGAAAGTTGGGCGTAGGTAAATGTTCCTCTAAATGCAATTCTGGGGTTCAAATTCCATTTATAAATAACGCCTCCCATAATATTATTTGGATTTATATAATATTCAGGACCGATGTCTCCAATGTAATTGCTTCCTCCAACAAATAATCCAACTTCATTAATTTGAGCTTTGGAAGACATTGCGATTAAGATGATTGCGGTGAATAAAACAAATTTTTTCATAAATAAAATGGACAGCAAATATAAAAAATTATAGTTGCTTATTTAAGTTTAGCAACGTCTTTTTTGATTAACTGTTTTTAAATGAAAATATTGCAGGTTGATTATCCTGTTTATTTTATGATTTTGTGGGCAGGTTAGTTTCTTACATCCTGACCCCAAAGCAATTTATCACGGAGGGTTTTTATAAAAGTTTGATGGTTTATTTCTACAATTTTCAGGGTGAAAGTCGATTTTTCTATGAAAATTTCCGTTTTGCTGTTGATTGTTGTGATTCTTGAATCGAGTGATAGGAAAAATTTATTTTCCCTTCCGCTTACTATTAATTTTATTTTGGTTTCATCGGGAATTACCAAAGGCCTTGCATTTAAATTATGCGGTGCGATGGGTGTTAACACAAAACTTTTGGCCTGAGGAATAAGAATTGGTCCTCCACAGCTTAGCGAATAACCGGTTGATCCTGTTGGCGTTGAAATGATTAAGCCATCGGCCCAATAGGAAGTTAAATATTCTTCATCTAAATAGGTTTCAACAGTAATCATGGAGGCCGTATTTTTTCTGCTGACGGAAACTTCGTTCAAAGCAAAATTCAGGTAAGTCAAACCTTCATTTTTTGGTGTGGTTGTAACGCTTAATAAAGTGCGTTTATGAACAAGGTATTTTTTTTGTAAAAGCAGTTCAATTGCAGTCGCTATTTCCTCTTTTTTTACGGTGGCTAAAAAACCTAATCGGCCAGTATTTATACCGACTATTGGGATGTTTGAATCCCTAATATAAGTTACAGCCCTCAAAATTGTGCCGTCTCCGCCAAGTGTAAACATAAAATTAAATGAAGCGTCCAATTCTGTATGGGTAGAAAAAGTTTCGGCCTTTAAAATATTGATATGTTTTTTTAAGTCTAAATAATAATTCTGTTCAATTACAAATTCAATCTTGTGAATTTTTAATGCCTGCAATAATTCTTCAATGTATACTTTA
>NZ_JBFFKM010000077.1:0-8023 GCF_041555395.1 Lutibacter sp.
CATACAGGAAGCCGATTTGATTGACATTATTTCAAATGCACCGGCGAAGGTTAATGCATTTATAAGTACCTTAATAAAGATTGCCCAAAACTATAACATGTCGCGTGAAAGTTTCTTTTTAGCGGCTTTGCGTTCTTATCAGGAAGCGCATAACAATTATTTTGAAGACATTGAACTCAGTGTCGAAAAATTTGCCAAAGCCTATCAGATTAATTTAGAAGAAAAAATAAAATCGTCCGATTTAGAAGAAATTTTAGTTGAAGAATTTAATTATAAAATAATCAATAACGGCCTTTCTTCTTACACAAATCTAACGGATTTAAGATGCGTGTTTATTCCAAAAACAAATACTTTATTGTTAAGTGACACCATAGACGAATCTCAAAGAACCTTTATTTTCGCAAAAGAACTGGCTTACAATTATCTCAATTTAAAAGAAAGACTTTATACCTTTTCATGGATCAAATTTGAAACATTTGATCAGGTTTTAAATAATTTTATGGCATCCTATTTTGCAGGTGCCCTCATCATACCAAGAAAGGCAATTGAGAATCAGCTAAAAACATTTTTTGATGAAAAACTTTGGGATAGCCATACCTTTAATAAAATGATTCTCCGTTTTACAGACTCACCTGAAACCTATTATCAGCGCTTAACAAACATATTACCCAAAATATTTCATTTCAAAAATTTATTCTTTTTGCGTTTCACCAATAAAAATGACGAAAACAGGTACAAACTCTCAAAAGAATTACATATTACCCAGCAACAGCCGCCAACAGCAAACGAAATTCATGAACGTTATTGCAGAAGGTGGGTTTCCATTGATCTTTTAAATAGAGTTGATAAAAATGAAATTATTTCAGATATTCAAATTTCTAATTATCCAGAAAATGAATTAAGTTATTTGGTGATTTCAAGTGCCACGAAAGATCCATTTAAAGAAAATTACAATCGCAGTATCAGTATTGGTTTGCTTATTTCACCGCTTTTGAACAGCAAAATTAACTTTATAAATGATCCCAACATTAAATCTAAAAAAGTTGGTGTTACTTGTGAACGTTGCCCAATATCCGATTGTGATGTTCGAGTTTGTGAAGCTATCGAACTGCAAAAAATGGCCAAAAATGAAGAAATTTCCAAAACGGTCCAACAAATCCTAACTGATTTTTCTTAAAATTGCATGGGCACTTCAATAAAAATTAATTCAGAAGCGCTCTTGGCTTTTATGTCTATGTTTTTGGTTTCAGAAATTCCAATGGCATCCCGCTTTGATAAAATTTCATTCTCAATGCTTATTTCACCTTCAATAACCATTACATAAACTCCATGGTTTTCTGATTTTAGCGTATAATTAAATGTTGAATTTTCATCCAAATCAATTCTTGAAATGAGCGCGTCCTGGTGAATTTTTAACGAACCTTCCAATTTGTCATCTATAGAAGATACTAAAATTTGAAGATTATTTTTTCTTTCTGAAGGATTAAATTTTTTTTGATCATATCTTGGTTCCACATCCATTTTATTTGGAAAAATCCAAATTTGAAATAAATTTATTTCTTCGCTTTGCGAATTGTTCATTTCAGAATGCTGCAAACCGCTTCCGGCAGACATCACTTGCACTTCTCCTGTTTCAATGGCTATCCATTTATTGCCCATCGAATCTTTATGTTTTAAAGATCCTTTTAAAGGAATTGTAATTATTTCCATATTATCATGTGGATGCGTTCCAAAACCCATTCCGCCTTGAATTATATCATCGTTTAACACTCTTAATGCACCAAAATTCACTTTTTCAGGATTGTAATAATTTGCAAAACTAAAGGAATAATTTGCGTTTAGCCATCCGTAATTAGCTTGACCTCTATCAGTTGCTTTAAAAATTATTTTTTTCATTTTTGTGATTTTTATCTGGTTATCGAATTTTATCAAGTATTTCATTCAATATCTTTGCTTCTTCTTCTGTAATTGAATTCATCTGGTTATCAAATTCCTCCATTTTAATTTTATCCAATAATTTCAGGCCTTTTTCTGAAATTTTAACATAAACCACTCTTCTGTCGTTCTCGCAACGCGTTCTTTCAATTAAACCTTTATCGCACAATTTATCCATGAGCCTGGTTGCATTTGGTGATTTTTCAATCATCCTTTCTTTTACCATATTTACTGTTACTGCTTCATTGGCTCCTTTTAATATTCTTAAAATATTGTATTGCTGATTGGAAATTTTATTAGGTTTTAAAAATTCATTACCAACAGTATTTAACCAATTCGCTGTATATTTAATATTAATAAGCGCTTTTACATGCTCATTTGGAAACTTTGAATTGATGTCTTTTGAAATATCTCCCATAATTACAGTGCATTTTCAAATTCATCAACAAGATTTTGAAGGTTTTCTTTTAAGTCGGAATTCACTATTTCCCCCTCTTTAAAATTTTCATTAAATAAGGGAAATGACATACTGCCAATAATATTTGCACCCATATAAGGAAATTTACCTAAAGCAATTTCTAAAACAGATTTCCCTCCTCTAATTCCTGGTGAAGTGCTCAATAACAACATAGGCTTGTTTCTCCAAACCTTACCTTCAATTCTTGAAAGCCAGTCAAAAGCATTTTTAAAAGCAGCTGAATAGGCGCCATTATGCTCAGCCAACGAGATTACAAATCCATCAGCATTTTCAAAAATTTCATTTAAAGTTAAAACCCCTTTTGAATATCCTTTTTCAGCTTCAACATCAACCGAAAATAAAGGCATTTCAAAATCATTTAAATCTACTTTTGTCAATTTTGCATTTTTTAACAATCCTCCCGCATATTCAGCCAATATTTTATTGATTGAATTTTTACTTGAACTTCCACCTATAGTGACTATATTTTTTGTCATGTTTTTCGCCTTAAAATTAATTTCTGATGCAAATATACATGAATTATTTTTATTTACCCAGGTATTTATTTACAAGGTATTTATTTGATGCTATTTCACATTCATTTTGTACTTTAGCCTCTCTAGAAAAGCACAACTAAAATGGACATTAACTTCAATAAAAACGAAGATTTCAATAAACTACAATTATCGGCACTAAAAAGAAAACTTGTGAAAGTTTATAAAGGCGGCGGTGAAAAAAGAACTGAAAAACACAAAGACAAAGGAAAGTTAACAGCAAGAGAACGCATAAATTATCTTTTTGACGACAAAAGCGATTCCATTGAAATTGGCGCATTGGCAGGTGAAGAAATGTATGAAGAACACGGTGGATGTCCATCGGGCGGCGTCATTGTAAAAATTGGATACATCAAAGGAAAACAATGCATTATTGTTGCCAATGATGCAACCGTAAAAGCCGGCGCATGGTTTCCTATCACAGGAAAAAAGAATTTGCGTGCTCAGGAAATTTCCATGGAAAATAAATTGCCGATCATTTATTTGGTTGACAGTGCAGGGGTTTATTTACCTATGCAAGATGAAATTTTTCCCGATAAAGAACACTTTGGAAGAATCTTTAGGAACAATGCAGTCATGAGCAGTATGGGAATTACACAAATTGCCGCGGTTATGGGAAGTTGTGTTGCCGGAGGCGCTTATTTGCCAATTATGAGCGACGAAACTATTATTGTTGATAAAACCGGAAGTATTTTTTTAGCCGGAAGTTATTTGGTGAAGGCTGCTATAGGGGAAAATGTGGACAATGAAACGTTGGGTGGCGCAACGGCTCACAGCGAAATAAGTGGCGTGACAGATTATAAAGCCAATGATGACTATGATGCCTTGAATAAAATAAAAAATATTATTGATAAAATTGGAGATTATGACAAAGCTGGTTTTAACAGAATAGAAACTGTAAATCCAGTTGAAAATCCTGAAGACATCTTTGGAATTTTACCTGCCTCAAGAACTGATCAATATGATATGCTTGAAATCATAAAACGTTTGGTCGACAATTCAGAAATTGAAGAATATAAAAAAGACTACGGAAAAACCATCATCTGCGGCTACGCAAGAATTGAAGGTTGGGCTGTTGGCATTGTCGCAAACCAACGAAAAGTCGTTAAAAACGCCAATAAAGAAATGCAATTTGGCGGCGTAATTTATTCTGATTCAGCAGATAAGGCCACAAGATTTATAGCCAACTGCAATCAGAAAAAAATTCCACTGGTGTTTTTACAAGACGTTACCGGGTTTATGGTAGGAAGTAAAAGCGAGCACGGCGGCATTATAAAAGACGGCGCCAAAATGGTAAATGCAGTCAGCAATTCTGTAGTGCCAAAATTTACAGTAGTGATAGGAAATTCATATGGCGCGGGAAATTACGCCATGTGCGGCAAAGCTTATGATCCCAGACTAATTTTTGCATGGCCTTCTGCCCGACTTGCAGTGATGGGCGGCGAACAGGCTTCAAAAGTTTTATTGCAAATTGAAACAGCTTCTCTTAAAAATAAGGGAGAAGAAATAACCAATGAAAAAGAACAAAAAATACTGGAATCCATTCAGCAAAAATATGATACCCAAACATCGCCTTATTATGCCGCCGCGCGTTTATGGACAGATGGTATTATCAATCCGTTAGACACCAGAAAATGGATTGGCATGGGTATTGAAGCTGCAAATCACGCACCCATTGAAAAACAATTTAATTTAGGAATAATTCAGGTTTAAAATTATTGTAAATACCTTTTGTAATAATTACCTTTACAGCGCATAAAAATATAGAAAATATTATGGGAAGAGCTTTCGAGTTTAGAAAAGGAAGAAAAATGAAAAGATGGGCTGCTATGGCAAAAACCTTTACAAGAATTGGTAAGGATATTGTGATGGCGGTAAAAGAGGGAGGGCCAAATCCAGAAAGCAATGCACGCTTAAGAGCGGTAATCCAGAATGCCAAGGCTGCCAATATGCCTAAAGAAAATGTTGAGCGCGCCATTAAAAAAGCAACAGACAAAGATACTGCAAACTATAAAGAAGTTTTATTTGAAGGTTATGCACCACACGGAATTGCGATCGTAATTGAAACAGCAACCGATAACAATAACAGAACCGTTGCCAATGTTAGAGCGGCTTTTAATAAATGCAACGGAAATTTTGGAACTTCAGGATCTGTTGTTTTTATGTTTGATCATACTTGTAATTTCCTTATAAAAGCTGATGATCTTAAAATGGATTTGGAAGAATTGGAATTGGAATTAATCGACTTTAATGTGGAAGAAGTTTTTGAAGATGAAGAAGGAATTCTTATTTATGCACCTTTTGATCAATTTGGAAACATCCAAAAATATCTTGAAGAGAATAACATAGAAATTATTTCCTCTGGTTTTGAAAGAATCCCTACCACAACCACCAAACTTAATGAGGAAGAACAAGCCGATGTTGAAAAATTATTAGACCGGTTAGATGAAGACGATGATGTGCAAAACGTATATCACTCCATAAAAATGTAATTATTATGATTTTATTTGGCAAAAAGCAGCATATATTAAAGCATAAAACTCCAAAGGAAATTATTTGTCCAGAATGCAATTCAGGAAACTCGACAAAAATCTCTGTTATAGGAATTTATAAACACTTATTTCACATTCCATTTTTATCCGGAGGAAAGTCCGGAGAATCAATTTGCACCAGTTGCCACGAAACATTTAGGCTATACAATATGCCAAATTCCATTAAATTAGCGTATTATGAATTGAAAGAAACAGTTAAAACTCCTATTTGGTTTTATGCAGGTTTAATTGGAATAAAAGTGCTGGTTTTGGTTAAAATATTTAGTCGGTATTTTTAAGTTTTGTTAAAAAGCTGAAACTATTTACCAATTTTACACAAACTTAGCGTTTTTGTTCTGTCAATTTTTCTTGTTTGTGTTTCCATAAATTTTTCTAAAAAATAGATTTCTTTCGGAGTTTCATATTTTGAAAGTGTACTGAGGTATTGAACTTTATTCAAAACATCGTCATTTTTAATTCCTTCAAAAATTAAAATCAATTTCTCTCCAAGAATTTTATCTCGTTTTCCTGCGACAAAAAACCTGTTTTTTATAATTGCTGATAATTTTTCTTCTATTTGTTCAGGAATTAATTTTATACCGCCAGAATTGATTATGGTATCAAAACGCCCAAGCCATTTAAATTCTTTTTCTGAAATAAGTTCAACCAAATCGTTAGTAATCACTTTTTCTTCTGAAATTTTTGGCGCATCAATAATAAGGCAGCCTCTATTATCAAGAGAAATTCTAATGTTTGGCAATGTTTTGTAATAAGATTCGACTCCGCTCGAAATAATATTGAGCTTTTTTACCGCAATATGCGTTATGGTTTCTGTCATTCCGTAAGTGGCAAAAATCGCTGTCTTAACCTCCTGAATTTTATTTAACAACTCATTTGAAACTGTTCCACCGCCAACAATCAACTTTCTTATTTTATGAATATCGGCCAAAGAATTATACAATTGCAGAGGAACCATTGCTGAAAAATCGTATTGTTTTTCTAAGTTTTTAAGGGGATTTGAAGTTGGTTCCACAATATCTAAATGCCAACCCAACGATAGTGCTCTTAACAACATCATTTTACCGGCAATATAATTTGGCGACATACACAACAATGCTGTTGTTTTTTCAGGCAAATTAAAATAGTCACCAGTAGCTTTGGCACTATTTACCATATGCTTTTTTTGAAGTTGAATAATTTTCGGATTCCCTGTAGATCCCGAAGTTTTTAATTCAACAAAAGACTCCTTATTAAACCATTCCATTAAAAAACCAGTAACTTCAGAAGAAATTTCTTTGGAAAAATCAATCAGTTCTTCTTTGGAATTAAATGATTTCCCTTGTAATTTAAATGCACAATGAAATGGATTGTCGACCATCAACTTTTAACTTTTAATAAATTAAGCGATAAACTCATCTTCCTTAAATTCTATTGGCTTAAACACGTGTCCAAATAATTTTTCCTTCCAATTCGTCCATCCGTATTTTTTTGAAAATATGATTAAAATGATTGGATACAATACAAATATCGGCACAAACATTTCGTAACCAACTGAAGGTTCAGATACATCAATAAATAAGGCTTCTGTTTGGAAAGCCGCCCAATTAGCGGTAACCAACATAGCTGCGAGTATGTTGTTTGCTGAGTGAAAGCCTAAAGACAGCTCTATTCCCTCATCCATTAGCGTAAAAACACCCAGCAATAAACCTGTACCAATATAATAAACCATGATAAACCAACCCAATTTTGCCACTTCGGGATTTGCTCCATGTAACAAACCAAAAATAACCGAAGTTAGCATTAATGCCATAAATGAATTTTTAAACCAAGTGCCAAAGCCTTGCATTAAATATCCCCTAAACAATACTTCTTCCATACTCGTTTGAATTGGCAACAATAAAAATGAAATTAACACCAATATTAAGAATGGAATTGGCTTAAAGTTCCAAACATAATCCTCAGGAGCCATAAAATAGCTGATGATAAAAATGACAACACCAACTGTAAACCATAATAAAAAAGCAAATAAAACTCTATTCCAGTCCAGTTTATCTCTACTCGTTAAAACAGTCAATATTTTACGCTTATGAATAAATTTAATTCCTAAAAATAAAAAAACAAGGCCACCCAAAAACGTAAAAATAATGAGCAATAAATACAGATTTGAATCTATTCCCAAATTCATGAAAGCATCGGATAGGGCATTATAAAATTCATTTATATCTTTTGAATAATAAAATCCAGCCAATGTCAGTGGAATAATTCCGATTAATTGCCAACCAAAAAGCAATAGAATTAAGGTCGTAAAATAAGTCCAACCTTCATTATTGCCTTTGTATGCTTGTTGAATAAATTTCATATTTCTAAATTAAAATCCCATTTTTTAGTTTTGTTATAAAGCAGTTGACCGTTTTTTACTTCTAACGGACTTTCAAAATTATTGGTAAATAAGCTTCCAGTACCCAAACCTTGAGGCATTTTATTTTTTAAGGTGTATGTCCATTGTGCAATGGCATTTAACCCAATATTGCTTTCCAGCGCTGAGG
>NZ_JBFFKM010000078.1:0-7790 GCF_041555395.1 Lutibacter sp.
ATTAAAAAGAATGAACACAATAAAACTAGAAACTACAAATAGTTTTATTTATTACTGAATAATAACAAAATGATTATAGAACAAGAGCAAAAATTTAAAGAAGTACTTTCTAAAATAGAAGGAAATATTAATGAACAAAGTTTTTTTAATAAGTTCCTAGAATTGTATCCCGAAGTTTGGAAAAAACATAAAACTACGTTTTCAAAATTTAAGAGAAGTAAACAATTTGGACAAACAATTCCGTTGCCAAAACCTGAAGTTTCTTTACGAAAAGAAATTAGGATATGGCTACAAAAACAATAAAACGAAATAACAAACATCGGGAAATTACGGTTTCAAAACCGCAACTTTTTGTAAATCGTGAGTTTAACTTGAATTTATCTAAAGATTTAAATCTTTCAGAACCAAAGCAGATTGAAGCTTTTTTTATTATTGATGAAAACGGAAATTTAACTGGCATGAAAGTCAGAAATTCAGAAGTAACCATTCAGGCAGAAATCTTGAGAGTGCTTAGAAAAATGCCTGTGATGAAACCTGCTATTCACAAAGGGAAAAATGTTTCTGTATTATGTTCAATTATAGTAAAATATGGAAATGAAATAGAAATTGATGTTGTTTACATTCCTGAAAGACCAAATGATTAAAAGTTGAATCACTAATTGTAGTAACTTACAAAAGCCAGTTGCCAACAATGTGTCATAAGTCATTGGGCAAAAGGTGGTAAACTGAAACATGAGTACATTAAATAAACATACAAGTGGTTTGAAAATGAGGTGCTTCGAAATGCCCAACGCCTCATACACTGGACCGTTGTAGACAAGCTAAAAAAAGGGCAGCTTAGAAATACAACAAAAGGTTTATTTGTTTTTTAAATAATTAAAGATCCGCTTCTAAAATTTTCTTTGACTCTTCATATTCTTCTCCCTTCTATTTTTATTGTAGGTGATTCTGCATCGAATAGAGCATTTACCTAATTTATTAACTCTACTACCTATGAGTAGAAAGATTATATAAATTTTATGATTTGTCATTTTTTTAAGTTTAGATTAGTTAATTAAGTTATGCACACCTTATATAATTTTATGCACACCTTTTTTGAATAAAAAGTTGGGAAGTTGGCAATTTAATGAGTTGGGAAGTTTGTATGCAATGAATGCATACAATGCAATAACAATAGGTTATTAAATGAAGTGTTTAGTACAATCTTAAAAACAAAAAAGCCAATCAATTTCTTGAATGGCTTTGTTTTGCTCCCCCTATTACTCGGAGTTGCAACCAGCTTTTAGTAAAATTAGCTTTTAAAGCAGGGGTTATCTAAATTTAAACTCATGTAAAAAGACTTTGTTTTTTAATCAGTTCTTTATTAACTTTTGTTATTGACAGAAATTTATCTTCCTCCTGGAGGACAATATAGTTTTAAGTAATTTGTATATAAAGTTGACAAATGTTCAGTTGTACCTTCTCCCTCCCTTATACTGTGTGTTCGGTTTGGATATGGCATAAACTGAAATTGTTTATTGTATCTTATTAATTCATTTAGTAACAATTCCGCATTTTGATAATGGACATTGTCATCCCCAGTTCCATGAATATAAAGCAAATTTCCTTTTAAATTTTTTGCATAGGTAATTGGAGATCCTTCTATAAAATCTTGCATATTTTCTTGTGGCAAACCCATATAACGTTCTTGATAAATGTTATCGTAAGTAAGCTGATTTGCAACTGCAGCTATTGCGATTCCTGTTTTGTATATATCTGGGTATTGGAACATTAAATTTAAGGTAGCAGAACCACCTCCACTCCATCCCCAAACGGCTACACGTTCAGCATCTACAAAATCCCATTTCAAAATTTCTTTGGCTGCCATCGCCTGATCTTTTATATTAACCTGACCAATTTTTCTGTAAATAGACTTTCTCCATGCGCGTCCTTTAGGTGCAGGTGTTCCTCTATTATCCATTGAAATGTAGATATATCCATCTTTAGCCATATCCCCTTTATATAATCTGTTTTGGGCAACCCTATAAGTGTCATTTACCGTTGCGCCTGCAGGTTCTGAATAAACATAAAACACAACCGGATATTTTTTATTTGGATCAAAATTCATCGGTTTTACCATCCATCCATCCATTTCAACATTGTCCGCCGTTTTTATTTTAAAGAATTCGGTAGTCTCTTTTTCTTCCATTTTTTTTACGCTTCCTACAATACTTTCTTCTTCATTCAAAGCTTTTTGATCAGAAACAGTAATAAATTCATTGGTTCTTTGTGTAAAATGATTTGAAAAAGTATGCAAGGCGTATTTACCATTAGAAGAAAAAGAATAATTGTGACTTCCTTTTAAGCTTTCAGGGCTTAGTAATTCATTTTTACCAGTGCCATTTAATTTTGTTTTATATAAATACTTCTGAGTAGCATTATCTGGTGAGGCTAAATAGTATACATATCCTTCTTTTGAATTGATGTATTTTAGATCTATAATATCGTATTCCCCCTTTGTTATCATCACTTCAGGCTTTCCTTCTAAAGAAATTTGGTATAAGTGCCTCCATCCATCTTTTTCAGATACCCAAAGAATGCTATTAGTTTCTTTTAAAAAACTGAAGTTATTTGTGTAATCAATGTCGTATTTATTCCCTATTTGAAACAGATCAACCCAGGCTTCGTCCGATTCTTCTTGGATAAGTTTTACGCTTCCCTTTAAAACATCTGCAATGTATAATTTACTCTTATTTTGTTTTCTGTTTAATTGTTGAATTAATAGATTGTTGGTTGATGGAATATATTCCATTCTTACCAAGTAATTTTGAGATGCATCACCTCGAATATTGATCCAAGTTGTTTTTGCATCTGAAAGTTTCACAACACCTACTCGACAAGCAGAAGGTTTTTCTCCAACTTTAGGATATTCTAAAGGAACTAATTTTGAATAAATAGAATCTGTATTGTTAATCATATAGAACTTTTTTATCTCGCTCGCGTCAATTTGCCAAAATGCAATAGATTTGCTGTCAGGGCTCCAACGAAATCCATCCCTGCAAGCAAATTCTTCCTCATAGGCCCAATCAAAAGTTCCGTTAATTATTGAAACCGAACCATCGGCAGTTAAAGGTTGAATTTTACCACTCTTGCAATCTTCACTGTATAAATTATTTCCCGAAACATAAGCTATTGTATTTCCATCAGGTGAAAATTTCGCAAACATCAGGGATGAAGTAGGTAAGGTTTTACCAATTTTCGTCAGAATATTGGATTCAAAGTCAAAAACCCAATAGTCCCCTTTAGTATTCAGTCTCCAAACTTTTTGGGTGTTTGTAAACAATAGAACTTTTTTTTGGTCTAAAGAGAAAGAAAAATAGGCCACATCAATAGGTTCTGATTTACCAGCTGGTGTAAGTTGCTGTTTTGAAAGGACTGTTTTTGCATCTTTGTTAGGCAGGGTATAGGAAACAAGTTGGTTTTTATCTAAACTGTAATAAGACTCACCATCGTTCGCCCAATTTATTTGAGCTTCTATATTAAAACTAAGAAGTGAAAAACAAATAAATACAATAATTTTAATGGTATTTATTTTGGTGATTAAGAATTTATTTAAAATTTTCATTTTTTTGAAATTTAGGATTTTATTATTCATTAATTTTTTACTTCCATTTCTAATGTAAACCATTCATTACACTTTTTTGTTCAAATCCATATTTTCAGGTAAAACCAATAAAGGTTGTCGTGCCATCTTTATTTTCAATACTTTTTTAAAAAAACAAGTGATTTAAACTTAAATATAGAAATAGGTTTAATTAGATTCATACAATTGTTATTACGAATATAGCTAATTAAATAATAGATGCAAATCAGGTGTTTAAATTGAAGATTCTTTGAAAAAAGAAAAAAAGTAATAAAAAAGTTTAATTTCAGCAAAAACCTTGCTCAAATCTTGCGCATAAAAAAAGGTTCCAAAACTAAATGTCTTGAAACCTTTGGTAATGTTTTAAAAACAAAAAAGCCTTAACAAATTAATGTTAAGACTCGTTTTGCTCCCCTTCTTGACAGAAGCTGCAGCTGGAATTCAATAATTCAAAACTCAATTATTCTAAAATTAAGGAGTTAACTTTTTATCATTCTAAAAGATAACCAACTTTTCGTGAATTTGTGGTTTGATACTATAAATATATTTTAAACCTTCATTAAATGAGGTGAGCTAATTCACTTTTTGCTAACAATATACAATATGAGTCATCGATTATTGCAATATATAATCAACCACAGCATGGGATAAGTCATTCATTATCTTTTCAGCTTCTTCTTTTAAGATTTTACTCATTTTGAGCACTTCGCCTTTCTTATTAAACATATGTGATGGGGAAATATTTGCAATAACTTCTCCATTTTCATCGGTAATATCTCCATTTTTACCCCCTAAGGTAAATGTCATTCGAATTTCACCATCGGTAAAATCGATTACGAACAAATAAGGCAGATCAGCAAAAAGCTCCATACCCATAATCGTGCCGAATGGTACATTTTTTGCAAAGTCATTTATCTCAATCTTTTCATCAGGAACTGCTGTTATGGTCGCTTGATTTGGAATTATATAGGATGAATTGGTCCAATCTAAGGTCTTATTATAAAGTTCAATGCTGCTTAAATTATTGATAGCGACAACAACAGGCTCAATACCTTTTTGAGTTATCTCAAATGGCGAAAACAATAATTCAACCACCTGTGCTTCTTCTTCTAATAATTCAGGGGAACTAATTTTAATTATTTCTCCGGATCTTATTGCCGGCTCAAAATCAACAGCAATATCGTTAAAAAATACACCCTCAACAAATTGGTATTTCTTCATATTAATCACTCCTAAAATTCTATCCCCCCTTTTTTTTGATGAAACTTTACTAAAACTTTCAATCAGTAATTGCTTATCTGCAAAATCTTTATCTAAATTTCTTTGAGGAATCGCCTTATGGCTAAGGTCATCATTATTTGAAAATATGTTATAGAGCGTGTTAACCGTTTTATTTTTAGGTATGTATAGATGTATAAAATTGCCGGTATCTGGGTCACTGCCTTTTCCTAAATATATGATATCCCCTTGTTTAATGGCAAGTGTGTCAAATAAAACGATGGGGCCTTCAATACTTCTCCCTGGTATTTGCCCGAATACTGAATTGCTTAAAATCAACAGGCAGATTATCAATGTTTTTTTCATGTTCTGGATTATTTCAAATTTGTTCTTGGGGCCTGGTTAAACTGCATTCAAATGAAGTTTAGGTTTTGTAATAAAAGTTTTGTGAATTTATAAAATTTCTTTTGGAATAATTTTTCTTGTCCAAGTTTTTAAGCGTTTGAAATTATTTACTTCAGAATCTGGATTATATTCTAAAGTTGTTTCCCAAGAATTATCGGGCATAAATTCTTTTTCCATACCAATTAAGACGCCTTCGGAAATTTTATCGGAATTAACAATAACAATACATTCCGTGTTCAAATTTGCACTTCTGGGATCAAGGTTAAATGTTCCGATAACAGTTGTTTTTTTATCGATAACCATAGATTTTGCATGAAGTCCGAAAATTGGTTTATGTTCCAATTTTTCTTGAAGTTCGCCAGTCATTATTATTGTTCGTTCTGCAGCATCAGGACGAAATTCAAATATTCTAACACCTGTTTGCAGTAATTTTTCCCGATCACTTTGATAGCCGCTAAAAGCTTCCACATTGTCGGTTGACGCAAGGCTATTAGTGAGTATCCTAATTTTTACGCCACGTTCTACAGCTTCTTTGAATAAATTTCGACTAAGTTCTGATGTAATGAGATAGGGGCTTTGAATTTCAATAGTTGACTTCGCATTTTTAACCAGAGAAATTAAGGCATCAGTAGAGACTCCTCCGCCTCCCAATCCATTTTCCCCGTCATTTTTACCGGGTTTGTCTGATACAAATTCAACATCATCCAGCCAAACTAAATCACCAGAGTTCTTTATTGCTTTAAATGTAGCGGGTAAGTTTTCTATTCTTTCTTTTACTTGCGGCCAAAAATTATCTGGATTACAAGCATATTCATGAAGTTTATCAAATCTGTTTTCCAAATAAACTTTATTGGAATCTTCTTTTATAATAGCTGTTATATCTATGCTTAAAGCGCTATTCCAGAATTCATTAAAAGAGCTGTTTACTTGTTTTGATGCCTTTCCTAATAACAGAATATCCCTGTCTCGAAAATTATATTCATGATCATAATCAAAATACTCATCAGCAATATTCCTTCCGCCTGTGATGACAACTTTACCATCTACAGTAAAGGTTTTGTTGTGCATCCGTTGATTGGCAGACCTAAAATCTGTTGAGAATTTCTTGATTTTGCCAAAAATATTTTTGCCTAAATTGACGCCTGGGTTGTATATTTTAACGCTTATGTTTTCATGAGAATTAAAGGTTAAGATGTCTTGAATATCGGCATCAACCATAATATCATCAACCAAAATTCTTATTTTTACGCCTCTATCAGCAGCTCTTATCAAATAGTCACAAGCGATAAGCCCTACATTGTCCATTGAAAAAATAAAGTATTGAATATCAATCGTCTTTTCGGCATATTCACTTAGCCAAGCTCTTGCCACCATAGAGCCACTTCCGTCTTCAAGAACATAAACACCTGTATGGGTTTTCATGAGCTCAGTAACATCTTCAAGTTCTTTGGAAAGTGATATCGTGTCATTCCTGTGAATATTAGCACAAAAATCCGTTTCGGGTATCGTCTGATTCTTAGTATTACAGGCGGCCAATACAATTAAAGCAATTGCATAATGGGTTTTAAATTTCAGAATTGATTTGATACGGTTTTTCATTTGTGTGTTTTTTGCCAACAGCCTTAATAAATAGATTCAAATTAATTGGCAAAAACGCCCCAACTTTTTTTACTAAAGCGCATAACCAAATCCAGCATAAATACCTTCCGGATATCCAATTCCTGTTCTGAATACAAAATGCTTGTCACGTTTTTGTGATCTATAGCCTATGTTGATAGCTGGAACCGTCTTGTCATGTGCAGACGAATTTTGAGTTTGTTTCATAAACCCTGCACCAACAGCAGCTTCAAATCTCCCGTTTTGAGAGCCAATAAGAATGCCTCCTTGTCCAACTACAGTTGTTCCGCTATTAACCAATAAAGTATGCCAGCCACCATAACCTACCCGTGCAAATGCGGCAATATTATTTTTTTCATAAATAATTCGATCATAAAAAACATGTACCGCATTATAAGCCACATCTGGCGCTAAGGATACATGAAAAATATTTTTCTTCAATAATTTTAAATTATTATCTGAAGAAGTTGTTTGGGAATTCATAGAATTACAAACTACGAATACCAGATAGAAAGTGAACGCGATTTTAGTTAGATTTTGTTTCATCTTATTTTTGGTTTGAAAAAGGCTTTTTAGAATCAACTCAAAAGAAAGATGAATGGACTATACTAGTAACTTTTTAATTAAACAAGCGGCTAATATAAATTTAATTAAAAGGTAAAATAATTAAATTTACCAATGGTGTGCTAATTCATATAAAATGAATACTTTGCCACATAAACAGAAAATATGCTTTGATAAATAACCAGATTAAAGCGAAACCTTGCTCAAATCTTGCGCATAAAAAAGGTTCCAAAACTAAACGTCTTGAAACCCTTAGTAATGTTTTAAAAACAAAAAAGCCTTAACAAATTAATGTTAAGACTTCATTTTGCTCCCCCTATTACTCGAAGTTGCAACCATGCTTCCGTATTTTTACGATTAATAG
>NZ_JBFFKM010000079.1:0-7684 GCF_041555395.1 Lutibacter sp.
GCATATATCGTTAAGCATAAAAAACTTATTTAAGGCTTTTGAATTTTCAGAAATTATTTTAAAACCTGGTTTAAATGTTTGTTCATGGTTGCCACCAGCACATGACGGTTCACGGGTTTTGACAGAAAATCATTGCAGCCAATTGCCAAGGCTTCTTCCTTATCCTCATCCATTACATTGGCCGTTAAGGCTATAATTGGAATTGATTCATCCATTTTTCTAATTTCTATGGTAGCATCCAAACCATTCATCACAGGCATGTTAAAATCCATTAAAATTATATCAACAGCATTATTTTGAAACATTTCAACAGCCTCTTTTCCGTTATTTGCGTGAATAAGTTTACAGTCAAGATTTTCTAATATTGCTTCTAATAAATAATAGTTAGATTCTTCATCCTCTGCAATTAATATGGTTTGATTTGTTGTCCTATTTAACTCATAGGCTGTATTATCTTTACTCTCTTCAATTTCTAAGGCATTATTTTCTGACACACAGTAAGGGATGGTAAAATAAAATGTAGCTCCTTTAAGCATTTCAGATTCTACCCAAATATTTCCTCCCAATGCTTCAATGATTCCTTTTGAAATGGACAAACCAAGACCTGTTCCTTCCTTGGCTTTTTCTTTTCCGCTTTCCGATTGACCGAAACGCTCAAAAATAAACTGATGGTCTTTAGCTTTAATTCCAATTCCGGAATCTTTTACATAAAAACGGATTTCTTTTTCCGTTAAAGCATAGCCAAATTCAATGATACCCTCTTCTGTAAACTTATACGCATTTTCTAATATATTACTGATTACCTGAGTTAATCTATCTTCATCAGTAATAATTGCACATCCATTATCAGGAAGTGCACATTTAGTCATCAATGTTACCGTATTCTTTTTTGATAAATTAAACTGACTTTTTAAATTCTTTAAAAGTAAGTTCAGGTTACAAGGTTTTAACTCAATTTTAATTTGATTGGATT
The DNA here is from genome assembly GCF_041555395.1 of Lutibacter sp. Taxonomy (GTDB): domain Bacteria; phylum Bacteroidota; class Bacteroidia; order Flavobacteriales; family Flavobacteriaceae; genus Lutibacter. Next base: position 974 of record NZ_JBFFKM010000079.1, read on the forward strand.
CAATTTTAGAAATATCTATAATGTCGGAGATAATATCAAGTAACCGGTTTCCACTTTTATGTATGAGTTTGTAATACCCTTCCTTTTTGCTTTCTGAAAGATCTTTTGACTCCACAATTTCACAAAAACCAAGGATAGCATTCATTGGGGTCCTTATTTCATGGCTCATATTGGCTAAAAAAGCTGATTTTAACCGATTGCTTTCTTCTGCTTTTTCTTTGGCTTGTTTGAGCTCAGAGATATTTATACCCATCCCCAAGATAAAGTATTTATTGGTGTTCATGTCAAGATAGGGTGCGAAAATAGTTTTAAAACTTTCGGTCCCCACTTTCGTTTCAGAAATAACTTTCTCCCCATTAAGCGCCCTTTTTATATCCTCTGTAATTTTTGGATAATCCTTACACAATTCAAAGATATTTTTACCGATCAATTGGTTTTGGTTAAGCCCCATTTTCTCCAGGCCTAACCCTTCCAAAAGCAATATGGTTCCATCGGAATTAAATGAAAAAATAATTTCTTCATTGTTAACAACCAACGCTTTAAATTTTTCCTCACTTTCTTCTAACTCATTTTTAAGTTTAAATTGTTCAGAAACATCTTGAAAAACACCTTCAATTTTTAATAGTTCTCCATCTTTATCACTACACAATCGCGAAGAAATTCGAACAATTATTTTTGTCCCATCCATTTTTTTCATGGCTGCAACAAAATCTTTTATATAGCCCTCTTTTTTGAGTTGGGTAACATATAATTCTCGTTGCTTTGGGTCGGCCCATAAATCAATTACATTTGTTCCAAGATAGTTTACAGCACTGTCTAAATCAAATATTCTGACAAATTCTTTATTGTAAGAAAAAAGTGTTCCATCAAAGGCTGTCCCAGAAAAACCCTCCAACAAATTATCTAAAGTTTCTTTATGGTAATTTTTAAATCTTGTTAAATCTTTTTCAAAAAGTTTTGAAGTTACCACTACAACAATAAGTCCGATAACGATACTAAAAAAGACAAACAAATAGTTGATGATAAAATTTACTTCATTATTCAACAAAAAAGTTTTGAAGGTGTTGTATAATAATATGAAAATGAAAAGTGAGGGGGCAAAAAATCTTATTAAGTTTTTCTCCGGCGAATTGCCAGAAAAATAAATCAAAGGAAAGGTATTGAAATCAATAATAGATAAATATAGAATACTTAAACTCCATAAAAAAATTGCATATAAAACAGACAATACATGTGTTTTTTCAAATAATTGACTTGCGTTTTCTGAATAGGATACCATATACAGGGAAGCCATTACTAACACAATAATCACACTCCAATTTCTAACGTATAATAACTTTTTGTTTTTGGTATTATGAAGTAGTATGGAAAAGTTAAACAATAAAAGCAGCCCGGCAGAATATACTGTAGTGCTCAAGTCATGCATTGTTGTTGTATCATTGTCACTCCTCATTAAATACTTTTCTAAATTGTGTCCCCAGCCTAACAGTGAATTAAAAAGCACAAAAGCGCAGCCAATCAAAATAAAAAAAGTAATCGCAAAAACGAGCTTTTTATAATTTTTTGACGTTGGATTTAAAATTAAAAGCAACAGAGAAACACAATTTAATAAAAACAGAAAAGAAGCTACACGGAAAAAAGCAACATAGTACGATTCTAAAAAAAACTTTTTAAAATATTGTATGTTATAATCTATTAATATAAATGATGCAATTAAGAATAAAAATGAAAGTGCAACGATTTGATATTTTTTAGATATATTTTTCCGTGACATCTGTTTCTTTGGGGTTAAATCAATATTCCTTTCATTTATTCTTCCTTTCTTTTAAGCCCGCAATTACAATTAGTACCACAATTGTTAAAATAGTGATCCAACCCCACATTGGGAATACAGGGGTTCCTCCACCAGCACCATAACTGTGCATTCCTTTTGTAAAGTAATAATTTACACCAATAAAAGTCATTAATACCGATCCAAATCCAAAGATGGCTGCCACATTAAAAATAAACTCCCCTTTCAATTTTGGTGCCAATCTAAAGTGTAAAATAATGGTATACACTATGGTAATTACCAATGCCCAGGTTTCTTTAGAATCCCAGCCCCAGTAACGACCCCAAGATTCATTTGCCCAAACACCTCCTAAAAAAGTCCCAATCGTTGCCAGAAATAAACCAATGGTTAAATTCATTTCGTTGATATAGGTTAATTCCTTAGTTATTAATGAAAGGCGTTTTTCATTTTTAGGTGTTTTAAATAAATAGATACCCATATTAAAGATCCCTAATACAAAACCAAGACCTAAAAACCCATAACTGATTGTTAATGTTGCCACGTGTATAATTAACCAATACGATTTCAATACAGGTACCAAGTTGGTTAATTGAGGATCATAACTGCTGTGACTTGCCGTCATTAAGGTGAAAAATGCCAGTAATGAAGTTGCTGCCAAGGTAATTTTTGAATAACGCATGAAACTGAACCCAGCAAGTAAACTTGACCAAGATATTAAAATCAATGCTTCATAACCATTAGACCAAGGTGCGTGTCCAGATAAATACCAGCGCATTCCCATACCGTACGTATGGTACATAAAGGCAACGCCTAAAATGGCAATACATATATTAAGTGACCAAGTTAAAAATTTATTTTTCTTAGAAATTAAATTATCCACAAATGCCAGGACTAACAACAATATGCTTAGCAAAGCATATACATTTTTCAAATTGATAAATATATTAGACTTGTTGTAACTAATCTCACTTTTAATTTTTGCCTCTGTTGGAAGAATACTTTCATCCCCTACTTGACGTTGCATACTTTTTATATACCCTAACAATTTATCAGCCCTTGTATAATCTGCCGTTTTAGCAGCATTGGTCAACTCCATAAAATAAGCTCGTTGAATATTATTGTAATTAAACACTCGCAGTTGTAAATCATCATTAATAATTTGAATACTTCCTGTTAATGGTTGATTGGCCAATTCATCGTCCCAACTTACCCATTTATTATTTTCAGAATTTTGTACTGGAAAAATATCCAACATATTTCCTTGGAAAGTCATCATAAAAACTTCCAATCGTTCATTCACTTTGATAATTTCTTTGTCAAATTTATTGCGATCAGCATCTGGCTTTCTAAAAGCTACTTCAGCAAAAGAAGCCAGTTTGTATTGTTGTTTTTCATCAAAAAAGTCATTAAAAGAAACATACTTTCCTGAGATTCCAATGACATCTGTTACAGATTTTTCCTTAATATAAATGATTTTTTGATTTTTCCAGAATTCAGCATTGAGCGGCATGTCTAAGAACACCTGCATGACTGTCATTTTCCCCCTGCCCGGAATATCAAACTTGTCTTTTCTTGATATTTTATGGATCACATCAACAGCTAAAGTATTTAAGGGCGCGAAACGACCTTCATAGTTTTGAACAATCAACTCACCAAACTTATCTGCATGTTCAGCACTTACAGCATAAGGGTTAATTGTAGGGGTATGCTGGTGCTCTTGTTCTGTATGCTGGTGCTCTTGTTGCGCAAACAGGCTTGCCGACATTCCTAAAAAAAGCAGTAAGCAAGTTAATTCATTTCTCCTTTTACGAAGTTCTTTAATTTTGCTCATTAAATCCCAATATCTTGAATTTTTGTTGAACAAAGTCCAGATAAATCCAAGTATCATCAAAGTATATCCAAAATAGGAGATCCAAGTTCCCCAGAAATCACTATTTACAGACAAAACCGTTCCTTTTTCATCTTGGTCATAAGAAGATTGGAAAAAACGATAGCCACCATAATCCAGTACATTATTCATAAAAATACGGTGGTTTTTTCGTACACCCTTTCTTTGATCAATTAAGGTCACTTCACTGGCATAAGATGAAGGGCTCATAGACCCCGCATATCTCTCTAACTCAAATTTATTCAATTGCAACTCAAACGGAAGGTCTATTTTTTTCACTCCATAAGCTAATTTAAGTGTAATTCCATCAATTTCCACCTCCTGAAAGTTTTCAATATAGCCGGGGCCTCCTATAATTGTAACCTCTTTTGATACTCCGTTATGTTTGACATCTAAAATTAAAGCACCTGGTAAATTTTCATCAGTTTCACTTTCAACATATTTCACCACATTGTTTTTAGAGATTTTGGTCATTACAATAGCCAATCCTGATCCCTCAGGCTGGTACAACATCATTCGGGTTAATGCTCCCAAACTGTCTTTTAGAATAAGACCTTCTGTCATAGCCGGCATAGCAGCCGTTTTAATATTTGCCGGGTAGCTGATAAATAACCCATCAGCATTTCCTGTTATTTTTACAGCATCGGGACTTTGGTTGTTATTAAATGATAGCGGCGTATCATGCATCATTTTAATCTCCCCGTCTTTTAACTGAATTTCATGCTTATGCCCTCCGTCATCACTTACCGTTAAATTAAGCATTGTAAAACCATCTTCCGTCCCTTCCACATAGGTTTCCTTCGCTTTTTTTAGATGATTTATATAACTGATTTCTACCGTTCCTTTATTATCTGTTTCAAGGTCTACTTGAAAAGAATTGTCAGTTATCATTCCAAAAGTTAACTGTTGGTCTATGGAATAATCCTTTACACCGTCATTAGCTCTTATATTCAAATAAGTTTGATCACTAAAAATATAATTGGAAGATTGCCCTTCACGGATATGCATTCTCCCTTCAAAGCCTACATAACGCGTTACGCCTGCGCCAATAATCATCACAATAAAAGAACTGTGGAAAACAAATCCCGACATTTTTTTCCAAGTTAATAATTGATATCTTTTAATACTGCCAATAAAATTCACAACCATAAGTATCATTACGGCCTCAAACCAGTGCGCATTGTATACCAATATTTTAGCCGTAATCGTGTCGTACGAGTTTTCAATAAATGTGGCTGCTCCCATGGCAATTGCAAATATTACCAATAAACCAAGTGTTGTTCTTGCAGAGAAAAGTATGTTTTGTAATTTTTTCATTATTGTAGTTTAATTGTTCTAATTTTAGTTAATGCTACAAAAGTAACATAATGATATAAAAATTTAAATGACAATTGTCAGTTAAATTTTAGCCCGTAACCATTAACTTTGCCATATATATTATTATAATTAAAACATTTTGAAAATGAAATTATTTTTAAGCTTTTTGCTACTCTTTGTTATACTGACGTCATGTGATTCTTCAAAAAAGTCGGATGATACAAACCAACCCACTACCCATAAAGTAATTGCACAGGAAGTGTTGCATGTGAATCAATATTCCTATATCCGCGTATTGGAAGACGGAGAGGAAAGCTGGATAGCTGCTCCTACTACACCTGTTACTGTTGGCAATACTTATTATTACGGAAAAGCCATGGAAATGAAAAATTTTGAAAGTAAGGATTTAAACAAAACTTTTGAAACAGTCTATTTTGTGGAAAGATTTAGTGAAAATGCTGAAGGTGCAAGTGCGCCATTGACAGAAACTCCGCATCTCCAAAAACAAGAAACTCCCAAGCCAGTCATTGAAAAAAAGGAAGTTACCGTTGAAACTGCAACAAATGGCATTAGCCTTGCTGAATTGTTTAAAAACAAAGAAAAATACAACAATAAAATAGTAACCCTAAAAGGTGAAGTTACCAAATACAATCCCGCTATTATGGGCTTAAACTGGATTCACCTTCAGGATGGAACTGATTTTGAGGGAGAGTTTGACCTGACTTTAACCACAGCAGCTGAAGTAAAATTAGGTGATGTTGTTACTGTTAAGGGAAAAGTGACTTTAAATAAAGATTTTGGCGCTGGTTATTTCTATACAATTATTGTTGAAGACACAGAAATTATTAAATAATCATGTTAATTATAAACGTATGAAATTCATAAAAACAATCCTTACAACAAGTATTTTCCTGTTTAGTATTATAGGAATTGCACAAAACCCACATGCTGAAAGCGGGTTAAAAAAAGTAATTGTACAAGAAGTATTGCAAGTAGCGTCTTATACCTATTTAAATGTTTTGGAAGATGGCGCTACAAAATGGTTGGCTGTTCCCACTATAGAAGCTAAATTGGGAGAAGTATACTATTATAAAGGCGGTATGGCAATGCCCGATTTCCAAAGCACAGAATTAGACAAAACATTTGATGAAGTCATCTTTTTAGGGTCCATTACCAATGGGAATGCGATTGATCCTGAAAAAGGCATGGTAGATCCAAATGAGGTTAAAGAGCCTGTAAAAGTAGGGAAAGCACCTACTTTGGACAAACTAGCATTAACCATTGAAAGTATAGAAGGAGGTATCCGTATCGCTGAATTGTTTGAAAACAAACAAAACTATGCAGGTAAAACAATAAAAATAAAAGGCGAGGTCACCAAATTCAGCAGTGGAATTCTGGGTAAAAACTGGGTGCATTTTCAGGATGGCACCAGCTTTGAAGGCGCTTATGATTTAATGATCACTTGTCAGGAAAATGTACTGGTGGGAGATCAGGTTGTTTTTGAAGGGACACTAACTTTAGATAAAGATTTTGGTGCCGGCTCTTTCTATAAAGTAATTATGGAGGATGCTGTGATTGCCCCTTAAATACGATTATTCGTTAAATTTAAATCAATTAAATACCGTTGTTAACAACGGTATTTTTTTTGTTACACATTCAAAAGTTGGGGAGTCTGTATAAAAAATAAGTGAATTTATAGCCCCAGTGGGGCAAA
>NZ_JBFFKM010000080.1:0-7561 GCF_041555395.1 Lutibacter sp.
AAAAATAAAATTTAAACAGATGAAACGAGCTTTACAAATTTCGATACATAAAGGAATGATTAATGGCGAACAGCATCTGTTCCCGCTAAAAAATAAAATTTAAACAGATGAAAAAATTATTGATAGCGAGCAGTTCATCGGTACATGGAAAAGGATATTTAGAATATATTTTACCTGAACTGGCTGAATTTTTTAAAGGCGTTGGTGAAATTTTGTTTATCCCCTATGCCCGACCAGGAGGAATTACCCATGAAGAATACACCGAATCGGTAAAAAAGGGCTTTGATAAAATTAATATTCGCATAAAGGGAATTCACGAATTCAGCAATCCGATTGATGCTGTTAATCAGGCCAAAGGTATTTTTACCGGTGGAGGAAATACTTTTTTATTGGTAAAGCAATTGTACGATTTGAAATTAATTTCAACAATTAAAAATGTGGTAGAAAATGGAACGCCGTACTTTGGAACGAGCGCGGGAAGTAACATTTGCGGATTGACAATGCAAAACACCAATGATATGCCCATCATTTACCCGCCAAGTTTTGATACCTTTGGGTTTGTTAATTTTAATTTAAATTGTCATTATTTAGATCCTGATCCAAATTCAACTCATATGGGCGAAACTAGAGAGACGCGGATAAATGAATTTCATACACTTAATAAAACAGCGGTTTTGGGACTTAGGGAAGGAAGTTGGTTGCATGTGAAAGAAGGTCATGTCATTTTAAAAGGAACCATGAATGCACGTTTGTTTCAGCAAAATAAATCGGCGATTGAGTTGTCTCCAGAAACTGATTTGAGTTTTTTAACGTAAATTGAAAGCTGCCGCAATCAATTGGGCATCAGGCGATTTTTTTACAGTTTCGGAAAGTTGTTTATAGGTGTTGCTTATTCTAACCGTATCAATACTCGACGCCTTCAAATGGTCGCTTAAAATCATCGCGGCAACATAAGAATAGCTATTTTTTTGAATAAAATTAAAACTGAAATCGATGAATTCTGTTTCAATATTTTTTAATTCATTTCCTATTTCATTCAGTTTTTTCACATCATTTTCAAGACGGGCTTTTTGAAATTTTGGGAATAAATAATCTATTTTTTTAAATATATTTTTTGAAGCCAATTTGTATTCCTCCAGTTCAGCATTTAATTCAGAACCTTTTATAACTGGTTCGTTGGGTTGGCTGGGATCTAACAATATTTCAAAATTTGCATTCTCAATAATCAAAATAATCTCTGCCGACGAATTTTTGAAAGTTAAAGCAAAACGCTCTGGATAGTCAACCCTACCGGTAAAAACAAAGTTATTATTTTTAATGATGGTAGAATCAACTGGTTGTATTTCATTTTCAACTATTTTACTCAAATAAACCTTGTCCGATATAAACGTTTTCAAGGATCCATTTAAAACAAAACCATTATTTCTTAAGTCACTATCTTTTTTTAATTGACTCACTGGACTATTACAGCTAAAAATGATTAAGCTATAAAAGCAAGCGAATAGTATCTTTTTCAATGAAATTTCAGTTTAATAATTTACATACTCAACAATCTCAAGTCCATAACCTGTCATACCAATACGTTTTTTAACAGCCGGAGCATTTGATAAAACACGTAGTTTGCTAATTTCTAAGTCTTGCAAAATTTGGGCACCTATTCCAAAATCTTTATCATCTGGTTGAATTTTAGGCACTTTGTGTTCCACATTTTTTTGGGCTTCCCTTAATAAAGACAAACGATTTATGAGGTCAAAGGATTGATTTTCTTGACTGATAAATACAGCAGCTCCTTTTCCTTCATCATTAATCATTTTAAATATTTTGGAAAATTTGTCATCGGGTTTGGCAGTTAAAAGCCGAAGAATGTCATTATTGATTAATGATGAATTTACGCGCACTAATATTGGTTCATCTGGTTCCCAAGAACCTTTAGTCAAAGCAATATGAACCTGATTGTTTGTTGTTTGTTTATAAGCTTTTAATTGAAATTCGCCGAAACGTGTTTGAAGCGTGAAATTTTCAATTTTATAGATTAATGAATCATATTTCATTCGGTAAGCCACCAAATCTTCAATTGAAATAATTTTCAATTTAAACTTTTTAGCAACTTCCATTAATTGCGGCAAGCGAGCCATTGTTCCATCTTCATTTAAAATTTCTACTAAAATTCCTGCCGGCTGAAAGCCTGCCAAACGAGCTAAATCAATAGAAGCTTCTGTATGTCCGGTTCTTCGTAAAACACCACCTTCTTTAGCCCTTAATGGAAAAATATGTCCTGGTCTTCCAAAATCTTCCGGTTTTGAATCTTTTGAAGTTAATGCTTTTATTGTTTTTGCTCTATCATGTACAGAAATTCCAGTAGTGCAACCGCTTCCAATTAAATCAATTGAAACCGTGAATTGTGTATTGTGCAACACGGTATTTTTGTTTACCATTAAAGGCAACCCTAACTCTTCGCAACGACTTTCGGTTAAGGGAGCGCAAATTAAGCCTCTACCATGTTGGGCCATAAAATTAATCATTTCAGGTGTGACGCATTCAGCAGCGGCAATAAAATCACCTTCATTTTCCCTGTCCTTATCATCAACAACAATAATCATTTTGCCGTTTTTGATATCTTCTATAGCTTCTTGTATGGTGTTAAGTTTAATGGTACTTGTTGAAGTTTTCATTATTTAATTGAAATTTTTTCTGTTAATTTATTGAATATATTTTGGACTTTGTTAAAAAGGACATCAATATTAAAAATACCCATTCCTTTTGTTGCTCTTCGAGTGAGTAAGATGCCAAATGGTAAAAGTATTATCGTGGAAAGCCAGCTTCCCAAGAGCGCCGAAATGGCACTTTCTTCGGATAAGTTTCTGCCAAGTTGTGATATGAAAAAGTAAATGACAAATATCGTAATTGCCATAATCAGAGGCAATCCAAATCCGCCTTTTCTAATGATAGATCCCAATGGTGCACCTATAAAAAACAAAACGAAACAAGCTAAAGAAAAGGAAATTCTGTAACTAAATTCGAAATCATAAAGGTTAAGGATTTTTCTTTGGTCTTTAAATGATTTTATTTGATATTTATTCCGGTCAATTGTTCTGTTAATCTGTTGGATGGCTTGATTTAGTAACGTACTTTTGTTATTTAGATTGAAATTATCAAGTATTTCAGGGGCTAATTCTCTATTTAATATAGAATCAGAGTATTTATATAATTTTTTGGCATGGATGGCATTGTAAAAAATATCGGCCCTGTTTTCGATATAGGCATCATATTCAATCTTATTTTTTTTCGAGATGGAATCCAATTGAACAATGCTTAACATACCATGGTGTTCCTTCACTATTTCATCGTTCATGGAATTGTCATCACTAAAAGAAGAAATATCAATATTGATGGTATAGGTTTTAAATATGGCTTTAGAAGCCGGCATTTTCGCCCTGTCATCTGGCATCATCCCATTAGTGAGATGCTCTTCGTAGTAATTACCATTTTCAAGGGTAAGTGTCATATATTTACTTCCTTCTTCTGTAGATATAGTGCCTTTTTCGGCGGTAATCACTTTTATTTTTCCTTTTCCGGCATTTAAATCAGCTATCTGAACATTTTTTAATAAATTATCTTCTTCACCATATTTTTCGTCAAATTTTATGCTGAAACCAGGGATTTCGGTATTAAATGCTCCCGGTACCAGCGCCAAAGCTGGCTTTTTCTTTTTCATGTTCAAATACAAATTCTTCTGTTTCAGCGTTGCCCACGGATAAATATTGTTTAGAAATATGAAATTAAGTCCACTTAATAAAATGACTAAAATGATTAGCGGACGAATAACTCTTTTTAAAGAAATACCTGCGGATTTAATTGCGGCAAATTCATAATTTTCAGCCAAAGTGCCCAAAGCCATGATGGAAGACAATAAAATACCGATTGGTAATGCAGTCGGTGTAAGGATAAGTGCCAAATATCCCAAAAACTTTAAAATAAAAAAAATATCGATCCCTTTTCCTGCAATTTCATCAAATGCAAGCCATAAAGCCTGCATAACCAAAACAAAAAGAACCACAAAAAATGTGGCTAAAAAAGGTTGTAAAAAACTTTTTAAAATGTATTTGTCAAATATTTTCAACGCTATTATTTTGGTTCAGAGATGGTGTATTTTTTTAAATCTCTGTATTTTGCTCGGTCAAAGATAAAAAGGTTTTCTGATATAGGTTGATTTGTTTTGAATGTTCTAATATTTAATGTAGTAGTGGTCCCGTTTTTACCTATTTCAATAATATCGAAAATATGTTTTGTGTTTGCATCAATGCCGACCAAAACATTTTTAATTTCAGAGTTGCTGTCAATTGGCGTTAACATTACGTACTGTATTTTGACGCCTTTAATTGTTTTTAAAGCATCCATTTTGAAGGTATATCCGGTTTTGTAAAAGGAAAACATTTTAGAAGGAGTAAGGGTTTCTTCCTTTTTTTTAGATGGATTTTGAATGATGACTTCTTCATCTTCGTGAATAATCAGATAGAGTTTTTTTCCATCAAAAATTTGTTCTGATCCCATATAATTAAGGTTATATAAATCACCTTTTAAAGTAACGGTACCTCTTGTTTCCTGGTGTACATCAGCTTCTTTGTTGTCTAAGCTATGATTAAATTCAATATAAATATTTTTATAACCTCCAATTTTTTGGGCAACTTCATCCAATAAAGATTTTGCTTTAGCGGATTCCTGTCCAAAAGAAGTGATACATATTAGTAAAAATGTTGTTAAAAATGCTAATTTTTTCATTCGATTATAATGTGCTAGTGAAGATTATATTATTAATTGTCTGATTCGTAATCCAATAATTTGTTCAGTGCCATTTCATCAGGAATTAATACTTGTCGTGCTTTACTGCCTTCAAACGGGCCAACTATTCCTGCGGCTTCTAGCTGATCAATTAACCTGCCTGCTCTATTGTATCCTAATTTTAGTTTTCGTTGCAATAAAGAGGCTGAACCTTGTTGTGCATGAATGATTACCAATGCGGCATCCCTGAATAAATTGTCTCTTTCGCTGATATCTATATCAAGGTTTGTGCCAACTTCATCCCCGTTATATTCGGGTAACATGTAGGCATCTGCGTAGGCACGCTGCGAACCAATAAATTCTGTTATTTTTTCAACTTCAGGCGTATCAACAAAGGCACATTGCAATCGTATTAAATTATTTCCATCTGCATAAAGCATATCTCCCTTTCCAATTAACTGATCGGCTCCTGAACTGTCTAAAATGGTTCTGGAATCTATTTTTGAAGTTACCCTAAAAGCTGCTCTTGCTGGGAAATTTGCTTTAATGATCCCTGTAATTACGTTAACTGATGGGCGTTGCGTGGCAACAATTAAATGAATTCCAATGGCTCTCGCCAATTGAGCCAAACGTGCTATCGGTGTTTCAATTTCTTTACCGGCGGTCATAATTAAATCGGCAAATTCATCGATAATTAAAACAATATAAGGTAAATATTTATGCCCGTCATTTGGGTTTAACTTACGTAATTTAAATTTAGCATTGTATTCTTTTATGTTACGAACCATTGCAAGTTTCAATAAATCATATCGCATATCCATTTCCAGACATAAAGAATTAAGCGTGTTAATTACTTTGGTGGTATCGGTGATAATGGCTTCATCAGTATCTGGCAATTTCGCCAAATAATGTCGTTCAATTTTATTAAACAGGGTGAGTTCCACTTTTTTTGGATCAACCAAAACAAATTTTACTTCAGCCGGGTGTTTTTTGTATAACAACGAGGTTAAAACAGCATTTAAACCAACCGATTTTCCTTGGCCTGTTGCACCTGCCATTAATAAATGCGGCATTTTTGCCAGGTCAATAACAAGTGTTTCGTTTGAAATGGTCTTTCCCAATGCTATGGGTAATTCCATTTCCGAATTTTGGAATTTGGTTGAAGCAATAACAGATTTCATGGAGACCATGGTGGCTTTTTTATTAGGAACTTCAATTCCAATGGTGCCTTTTCCCGGAATTGGTGCAATAATTCTAATTCCTAGGGCCGAAAGTGATAAGGCAATATCATCTTCTAAATTTTTAATTTTTGAAATTCGAATACCGGCTTCGGGCACAATTTCATACAAAGTAACGGTCGGACCAACGGTCGCTTTTATGCGATCTATGCCAATTTTATAATTGTTTAACGTTTCAACAATTCTATTTTTGTTGGCTTCTAATTCTTCTTGATCTACAGAGATACTTTCATTATAATCTCTCAATAAATTTAAAGTTGGAAATTTATAATTACCCAATTCTAATGTGGGGTCAAATTCTCCAAAATCTTTCACCAATTTGTCTGACAAGTTTTCTTCGACACGATTTTCTTCCACAATTTTTTCGATAGCAATAGCAACATCTGCCTCTGATTTCAGATTTTCTTTAAAATCTGAATTATTTTCAAGATCAGAATCTTCCTCTGAATAATTTCCCGGAATGGTTGAGATAGGTTTTAAATTTTCAAGAGACAATTCAAGAGGTGATTTGAATTCTTCATTCTTTTTGTCCTCTGTATTTAAATTGTTTTGGTCAGTATTTACGATTGGTTCAACTTCAATTTGAGTTGCATCCTTAACTTTAATTAAGCGACTTTTAACCATCTCAGGTGTAAGTTTAAATCGAATAACCAAATAAGAAACCAATAAAAACAAAAGCGACAAAAACAGTCCGGTTTTGCCTAAAAATTGCTGGAGGTAATTGTTCAACTCAAAACCAACAACACCTGCCAGAATTGAATTATTTGGCAATAAAAAACCTAAAGTGATTGAAAGCCATAGCATTCCCAAAATTCCCCAACCCCAAAATTTTCTTATTCGTTTTAAACCACCCTTAAAAAAGACTAATAAACCGGTAAAAAATAAAAGTATAGGTAAATAAGCAGCGGCAATACCAAAGCCATCATAAATGAAAAAATGGCTTATACTTGCGCCAATTTTTCCCAATAGATTTTGTACGGTAACATTTTTGTCAGGAAAATTTGAAAGCTGGCTTTGATCTTCTTGCCCGTTTAATAAGTAGGAAATGAAAGAAGTTGCCAAAAACATGGCAAAAAGCATAATAAACAATCCTAAAATTGTTTGCGTTTGTCTATTCTCAAAAAATGATTTTATTCCTTGAAAACGAGGCTTTCGGGGAGTTTTAACGGTTGTTTTACTATTTTTGGCCATTCACTTGATTATCTCACAAAAATATAAAATTAATATGACTGAGGTTAAATTACGCTATAAATTTGGGTACATAAATAATTAAACCAATAATTATGGCAATTATTGCTGCAAAAAAAGCTGCCCCAGCTGAAATATCTTTAATACGGCCAATTTGTTTATGATATTCTGGATGAACAAAATCCGCCATCTTTTCAATAGCGGTATTTAATGATTCTGCTACCAAAATGAGTCCGATTGCCATAATTTGGAATAGCCATTCGGTAGCAGAAATTTGCATTAAAAACCCAATAAAGGTCATTATAATTGCAATGATGACTTGGGCTATAATACTGTGTTCAGAAGTAATTAAAATC
>NZ_JBFFKM010000081.1:0-7505 GCF_041555395.1 Lutibacter sp.
AAGCGGGATATAATTTGGTTGAGGAATTAAAAATTTCACCGGACAGTGTTATCGTTTCGGGTTCGAAAAGATATATTGATTCCATCACCGAATTAAGAACCAAACTTCTAAAATTGGATAATGTTTATAAAGATATTGAGTTAGCGGTGGATTTAAAATCGCCATTTAAGATGAACCAGATTAAAATGTCAGCCAGTACCGTTAAAATCACAGGCAAAGTTGATAAATTTACGGAAGGCATCTTTACAATCCCAGTAGCCATAATCAATATTCCTGAAGGGGTGAAAGTAACCACTTTCCCAAAAGAAATTGAAGTGATTTATCAGTCCGGACTATCAAATTTCAGCAAAATTACCAAAAATGATATTTCAGTTGTTTTTGATTATAAGCAGTATGAAAAGGATACATTAATCACTTTCCTAACCCCAATAATAGTTGAAAAAAGCGACTATATTTATGCGTTAAAAATCAATCCGGCACAATTGGAATTTTTAATTGAAAAATGAAACGAGCATAACAAATTTTGATACACAAAGGAATGATTAATGGCGAACTGCATCTGTTACTGTTAAAAAAATAAAATTTAAACAGATGAAAATAATTGGACTGACAGGGGGAATTGGAAGTGGGAAAAGCACTGTTTTAGCGCTTTTTGAAGCACTTGGCACGGTTACTTATGTGGCAGATATTGAGGCGAAAAAGTTAATGAATGCCGATGACGAACTAAGGCATCAAATCATAAAATTATTTGGCGAAAAGGCATATGACAAGGGTGAATTAAACAGAACTTACATCGCTGCACTTGTTTTTAACAATGAAGAAAAATTAAATGCTTTAAATGCTTTGGTTCATCCAAAAGTCAGGGAACATTTTCAATATTTTATTAAGAAAACAAATGCTGATTTCGTAATTTATGAGGCCGCCATATTATTTGAGAGCCGCAGTGATAAATTGTGTGATTATATAATCACGGTTTTGTCATCTTTTGAAAATAAAATAGATCGGATTATAAAGCGGGACGGGGTTTCTGAAGCACAAATTTTGGAACGGATGAAAAACCAGTCTGCCGACGATTTTAAAATAAAAAATTCGGATTTTGTGATTAGAAATAACAATTTGGAGGATACAAAATGTCAAGTTTTTACTATTTTTGAGTTGCTTAAAAAATTAAAAAATAAATAAAAATTTTCTTAAAAAATTGTTAAGAAAATAATTAATATGTTAATCTACGTTAAATAACAATGAATATGCTGTTAAACGTGTAAATTTGGATGATGAGGAAAAGGATATTTGTGCTCATCGTTATTTTAATGAGTATTGCCTTAATAGGCATTATCACTGTACAGGTATTTTGGATAAAAAACACGGTACAGATAACGGAAGAGCAATTTACGTCAAATGTGAAGTTTGCTTTGGCAAAAGTTTCGGAGGATATTAAGCAGCGAGAGTTTAATGATTTTTATTTTAAAATAGCGGAACTTTATAAAGATGGTGAAAAATTAAAAGAATCTGATGTCAGAAAATTTATTTATGAAAAAATTGACACCACCAACAATGAAAAATTTACTTATTCGCAAAGCATTATTGAGTCAAATTATAAAGTGCCCACCGCGTTCTTTGAAAATGACACCGTAAATTTTAGAGAAATTTTCAGTAAAGAAGAAATTGTGATTGTAAAAGATCAGGTATTGGACAATCCCGCCGGAACAATGTCCCCGCCCGAAGAGCGTTACGTAAAAGTAGGAAGGTTTGAAGGTGCGGAAAGATCATATTTAGAACGTCAATTTGATATTTTTACCAGTAAACTCCCTGTTCACAGTAGAGTGACGAACAGAGAGATCACCTTTAGGTTATCAAATGAACTCAAATCAAAAGGAATTGGCACCAATTTTAAATATGGCATTTACAGTAATGGTTTAGCCACTCAGGTAAAATCAGGTTATTTCAGAAAAGAAATAGGTAAAAGTTATATGGTACCTATGTTTGCAGACGCTGAAGGAAACAGTAATTACCAATTATATGTGACATTTCCTGAAGAAAAAAATTACATTTTAGCCTCAATTTCTAAAATATTGGCGTTGTCTGTTTTTTTTATTCTTATTATCATTTTGGCATTTGTAAGTGCTTTGTATCAATTGGTCAAACAAAAACAAATTTCTGAAATTAAAACAGATTTCATTAATAATATGACACACGAATTTAAAACGCCCATAGCAACCATAAATTTGGCCTTGGACGCTATTAAAAATCCGAAAGTTATTGGTGACCAGGAAAAAGTGATACGCTATTTACAAATGATTCGTGAAGAAAATAAGCGTATGAATGCTCAGGTTGAAAATGTTTTGAGAATTTCCAAACTTGAGAAAAATCAGTTAGATGTAAGTAAGGAGAAGGTGGATGTTCACGACTTAATTAAAGAAGCTGTAACACATGTAGAATTATTGGTAAAAGACAAAGGCGGTTATATAAATATGAAATTAAATGCGGCAACAATCGAAATTTTAGGCGACCATTTCCATTTTACAAACGTAATTGTGAATATCTTGGACAATGCCATAAAATATTCCGAAGGTGCGCCAAAAATTGACATATCAACCGAGAATGCGCCAAAAGCGATTATTATTAAGATAAAAGACCATGGTATTGGTATGGTTAAAAACGTTCAAAAAAATGTTTTTAAGAAGTTTTACAGAGAAGAAAGTGGAAATATTCATAATGTGAAAGGTCATGGATTGGGACTTGCATACGTGAAAAAAATTGTTGAAATTCATCAAGGTGAAGTTTATGTGGAAAGTGAAAAAGGTATTGGAAGTACTTTTACCATCAAACTGCCTATAATTTAATATAAAAAATATGGAAAATAATAGAATTTTATTGGTGGAAGACGATCCCAATTTTGGGACTGTTTTGAAAGATTATTTGTCATTAAATGACTATAAAGTGACCTTGGCCAAAGATGGATTAGAAGGTTTGATTATGTTTAAGAATGATGATTACGACCTTTGCATTTTAGATGTTATGATGCCTAGAAAAGATGGTTTTTCATTGGCAAAAGACATTAGGTCATCAAATTCTGAAGTACCAATTATATTTTTGACAGCCAGGACAATGAAAGAGGATGTGCTGAAAGGATATCAGTCAGGAGCAGATGATTATTTAAACAAACCTTTTGATTCTGAAGTCTTGTTATATAAAATTAAAGCCATTTTACAACGTAAAGAAACGGAACAAAATATTGAAGAGGATACTTTTGAATTTAAAATCGGGAAATTTGATTTTAATTCAAAACTACGTCATTTATCATATGATGGAGGCGAAATTCAAAAACTTTCACCAAAAGAAAGTAAATTGCTGAAACTGCTGGCAACCTATAAAAATGATCTAATGCCGCGTGAATTGGCACTGACTAAAATTTGGAGAGACGACAATTACTTTACTTCCAGAAGCATGGATGTGTATATTGCGAAACTTCGAAAATATTTGAAACCCGATCCGAATGTTGAAATTTTAAACATTCACGGAGAAGGATTCAGGTTATTAGAAAAATCATAATAAATTGTTACATTTGTTTAATCATTGCATAAACAAATGGCACAGTTAATTAAAATATTTAATGAAAATCCCAATGAACGTGAAATTGACAAAGTTGTCAAGGTTTTACAAAAAGGCGGATTAATTATTTACCCAACGGATACCGTTTATGGGTTAGGCTGTGACATTACCAACACGAAAGCGATGGAGAAGGTGGCGCAGCTAAAGGGTTTAAAATTGGACAAGGCCAATTTTTCATTTATTTGTTATGATTTAAGTAATCTTTCCGATTATGTAAAACAAATAGATACGCCAGTCTATAAAATATTGAAAAAAGCTTTGCCGGGACCATATACATTTATTTTGCCTTCAAGCACCAACTTACCTAAAGCATTTAAAAATAAAAAAACAGTTGGTATTCGTATTCCCGATAATAATATTATTAGAGAACTCGTGAAAAAATTGGGAAACCCTATTGTTTCAACTTCTATTTATGACGAAGATGATTTGTTGGAATATACCACAGATCCTGAATTAATTTTTGAAAAATGGGAAAATAAGGTGGACATCGTCATTGACGGTGGTTATGGAAGTAATATTCCATCCACAGTTATTGATTTATCTGAAGGGGAAATCACTGTTTTGCGTGAAGGATTGGGAAGTGTTGATAACCTATTTTAGTAACTCTTCATACCTCTTTTTTCCTAAAATAAAATATTGCCAAACAATACTTTTTACCGTATAATAATCTGCTGTTTTAGTAGATTTATTTCTTTTTTTTAGCATTTTTGAAAAATGACGGTAAAAACTAAAGTGTGCATTTAAAATGGCCACGAAATGCATAGGCTTCAATTCCAATAAAAATTTGAATCCGGCGAATCCATCCAAAATAAGTCTTGTAAAAATGACAGGAATAAGTCTGTTTACGGGTAAATTTTTTGCCAAACTAAACAGACTGTTTCTGAAATTTAAAAATGTTTTTTTTGGGTTTGCCTCTTTTAAGGTGGCACCTCCAACGTGATAAACCGTTGAAGTTCCCACATATTTAATGGTTTTATTTGTGTTTTTGGCTCTCCAGCACAAATCTATTTCTTCCTGATGCGCAAAATAATCTTCGTCAAAGCCATTTAGTTCGTGAAAATCTGAGGAACGAATAAAAAAACAGGCTCCAGATGCCCAAAAAATTTCAGTTTCATCGTTGTATAGTTGTGTATCTGTTTCTACTTCCGCAAAAATACGACCCCTGCAATAAGGATAGCCAAATTTATCAATAAATCCTCCTGCAGCACCTGCATATTCAAACGTATTTTTATTTTTATAATCCAATATTTTTGGTTGAATAATAGCTGTATCAGGCTCTTTTTCAAAAACTGAAATAACAGGGTTCAGCCAGCCGTCAGTCACTTCAATATCAGAATTCACCAATGCATAAATATCAGCAGCTACATTTTTTAAAGCATCGTTATAGCCTTTGGCAAACCCGCCGTTTATATTATTTTGAATAATTTTAATTTGTGGATAGGCATTTTTTACAAAACCAACAGAATCATCAGTGGAAGCGTTGTCCGCTACATAAATTTCAACATTTTGGAAATCGCTGTATTTTACCATAGAAGGAAGAAATTTTTCCAGCAGGTGTTTTCCGTTCCAGTTTAAAATGACGATGGCTATTTTCACGTATACAAACTTAATTAAAAAGATGAAATTTAAATGCAGAACTTATCATTATTGTTCATATTTCGGAATCGTTTCTAAAAAAACGTAGCATTCTTTTTCCAGATCCATAAAAGTGTAAAAGTGGGTGAGTCCATTGGTGACGATAAGATAATTGGCCTCCAATTTTAAATTATACCGGGCAATTTGGTCGAAAGCATCCTGTGTTATTTTTATGGAAGGTGCCTTGCATTCAACAATGATATGCGGATTTCCCTTGGTATTAAAAACCAAGATATCTGTGCGTTTGGTTAATTTGTTGACAGTTACCTTTTTTTCAACGGCAATAAGTGAAATCGGATAGTTTTTTTCTTCAATTAAATAATGAATAATATGTTGGCGCACCCATTCTTCCGGAGTCAGCATCACATATTTTTTTCGGACGATATCGAAAATAAAATATTTATTTTCGCTACTTTTGATTTTGAAAGGATATGTAGTTAAATTCAGTGGCTGCATCCAACAAAAATGCTAATTTTTTTTTATAAATGAGTGATGTAACCAAAATAGTTTCAGATATAGAAAATGGAAATATAAAACCCATTTATTTTTTAATGGGAGATGAGCCATATTATATTGATAAAATAGCTGAGTATATTGAAAAAAATATGCTTTCCGAAGAAGAAAAGGGATTTAATCAGATGGTCTTGTATGGACGCGATGTTGTGGTGGAAGAATTAATTGACAATGCCAAACGCTATCCAATGATGGCCGATAGGCATGTGGTTATTGTTAAAGAAGCACAGGATTTGTCAAGAACCATTGAAAAATTGGCTTCCTACGCTGAAAATCCGCAGCCTTCCACGGTATTGGTAATTTGTTACAAGTATAAAACAATTGACAAACGGAAAAAACTGTACAAAGCCATTCAGAAATGCGGATTGGTATATGAAAGTAAAAAGCTATATGAAAATCAGGTTGCAGATTGGATTCGGAGGGTTTTGGCTGGTAAAAATTATAAAATTGATACCAAAGCAACTTTAATGTTGGTGGAATTTTTGGGCAACGATTTAAGTAAAATAAGCAATGAACTTGATAAATTAATGATAGTTTTGCCGCAAAATTCATCCATAACGCCAAAGGCAATTGAAGAAAATATAGGGATTAGCAAAGACTATAATAATTTTGAATTGCGAAAGGCAGTTGGCGACAGAAATGTGCTAAGAGCGAACAGAATTATCAATCATTTTGCACAAAATCAGAAAGCAAACCCTATCGTCGTGACAATTTCATTATTGAACAGCTTTTTTACCCAACTGCTCATTTACCATAGTTTAAAGGACAAGTCGAGTAATAGCGTAGCCAAAGCTTTAGGTGTAAATCCATTTTTTGTTTCAGATTATACCTCGGCCGCAAAAAACTATCCGATGCGAAAAGTTTCACAAGTAATTGGATTGTTGCGTGATGCCGACTTAAAAAGTAAGGGTGTTGGTGCAAACGCATTGCCGGCAGGAGATATTTTAAAAGAATTATTATTTAAAATAATACATTGAAGCCCCCTAACCCCTAAAGGGGGAATTGTTAAAAATGTTGGAAAACAAGAATGTTTGAAAAATTAAAATTAGCCAATTTAACGATATAAACAATTTCCAAAAACCAATTATTTATCCACAGTAATTCGTTTTTCCCTATTGGCTATTTCCCAGGCAGTATAAAAAACCAATTTCGTTCTTTTTTCTAGTAATTCATAATTAATTTTATCGGGCGTATCACTAATGCGGTGATAATTTTCATGGGTTCCGTTAAAATAGAAGATGACCGGAATGTTATTTTTTGCAAAACTGTAATGGTCAGAACGGTAATAAAAGCGATTAGGATCGCTATCTTCATTGTATTTGTAGTCTAATTTTAATTTGGTGAACTTGTGATTCATTTCTTCAGATAAATTGTGCAATTCAGTGCTTAACTTATCAGAACCAATTAAATATATATAATTTGGATTATTTTCATGAGCTTCGTCTGTACGCCCAATCATATCAATATTTAAATCCACAACCGTATTTTCTAAGGGAAAAATAGGGAAATTCGCATAATATTTAGAGCCAAGTAATCCTTTTTCTTCACCGGTAACATGTAAAAACAAGATGGAACGTTTGGGGCCGTTTCCTTCTTCAACAGCTTTTTGAAAAGCTTCAGCTATAGCCATTACAGCAACGGTTCCTGATCCGTCATCATCGGCGCCATTATAAATTTCACCATCCTTATCAATTCCCAGATGGTCATAATGTGCTGAAATGACTAGAATTTCATCAGGTTTTTCT
>NZ_JBFFKM010000082.1:0-7278 GCF_041555395.1 Lutibacter sp.
CGCTATATACAGGTTTTTTCAGAAAATCATGGTTTTATCTCCAATTTAAGCATCTTAGATTTGCTTTTTATGGAAGGCCCAAATGCACTAAATTACCTAGAAAAACAAAAAATCACTTTTTAGTTTTGGAAATTACCCGATTTATCACACATTACGGAATGCACTTTTTACTTCCTGGTGTAATCGCTTTTTATTTCTTTAAAGAAAACTGGAAAAAGGTTTGGCTGATATTAATTCTGACAATGTTGGTAGATCTTGATCATTTGCTTTCAACGCCTATTTTTAGTCCGACAAGGTGCAGTATAAATTATCATATTCTTCACTCCTATTTTGCCATTGCTATTTATTTGGCAGCACTTTTCTTTAAAAAAACAAGAATCGTAGCTATTGGTCTATTGCTTCATATGTTAACTGATGCAATTGATTGTTGTTGGATAAAATAAAAGACTTTTTTATCTTTTACTGATATTTTTATTACCTTTGCATAAAAATAATATAGTCATGACAGAATTAAAAACTAAAACAATTGCCGAAATTGTAAGTGATGATATAAGCACGGCTTCCATATTCAAAAAATACAAATTGGATTTTTGCTGTGGTGGAGGAAAAACGGTAGAGAATGCTTGCAAAAAAGAAAACATAAATGTTGATGATGTAGTCAATGATTTACTGAATAATACTTCAAAAAAAGAAACACCGAATTTAAATTTCAAAGATTGGAGCGCTGAATTTTTGGCAGATTACATTGTTTATGTTCACCACAGTTACGTAAAACAAAATCTTAGCATTATTAGTGAATTTGCAGATAAGGTTGCCAATGTTCACGGGCAACATGAACCAAAAACCATTGAAATTGCACAGATATTTTCTACTATTTCAAGTGAATTAACTTCACACATGGGAAAAGAAGAATTTATCTTATTTCCGGCCATTAAAGCAAAAGCTGATAATCCTAATTTTGAATTTGACGAAAAAACCCTTTCACTTGTAAAAGAAGAACATGAAGAGGTTGGCACCATGATTAAAAAGATACAGGAATTGAGTTCTGATTTTACGCCACCGGAATGGGCATGCAACACCTTTAAAGCACTTTATTTTAAACTTGAGGAATTTACCAACGATTTATACCAACACATACATTTAGAAAACAATATTTTATTTCCAAAAGTAAAAAACTTATAACAAAACCCTTCTTAAAAATAAAAGAGGCTGCTTGAATATTTATTCAAACAGCCTCTTTTTATTGACATTAATGCTATTTATCTTATCAGTTTTTTAAACTTAATTCGTTTTGGCGTCATATCACCACCCAAACGTTTTTTCTTGTTTTCTTCATAATCGGTAAAAGAACCTTCAAAATAATAAACTTCAGAGTTTCCTTCAAAAGCCAATATATGCGTACAAACCCGGTCTAAAAACCAACGGTCGTGACTAATGATTACCGCACAACCCGCAAAGTTTTCCAAACCTTCCTCCAGTGCGCGTAGGGTATTGATATCCAAATCGTTTGTTGGCTCATCCAGCAACAGCACGTTTCCTTCTTCACGCAAAGTCATGGCCAAATGCAATCTATTGCGTTCCCCTCCCGATAAGGTACTCACTTTTTTATTTTGGTCACTACCTGAAAAGTTGAATCTGCTTAAATAGGCTCTTGAATTTACTTGTCTACCACCCATTAAAACAAGTTCCTGTTCATCAGCAAAATTTTGCCAGATCGTTTTTTCAGGTTCAATATTTGAATGACTTTGATCAACGTATGCAATTTTGGCAGTTTCGCCAACTATAAACTCACCTTTATCAGGCTTTTCTTCACCCATAATCATTTTAAAAATAGTGGTTTTCCCGGCACCATTTGGACCGACAACACCAACTATTCCTGCTTGAGGCAAATTAAAATTCAAATTTTCATACAATAATTTATCTCCAAATGCTTTTGAAACATTTTTTGCTTCAATTACATTGGTTCCTAAACGAGGACCATTTGGAATATAAATTTCTAATTTTTCATCCAATTGATTTTGATCCTGGCTCATTAACTTATCGTAATTTGACAAACGCGCTTTTGATTTAGCATGGCGGCCTTTTGGTGCCATTCTCACCCATTCCAACTCTCTTTCCAGAGTTTTTTGGTGTTTGGAAGCCTGTTTAGATTCCTGTGCTAATTTTTTTGCCTTTTGCTCTAACCAAGTTGAATAATTCCCCTTCCATGGAATTCCTTCTCCTCTATCCAGCTCCAAAATCCAACCTGCAACATTATCAAGAAAATAACGGTCGTGCGTAACGGCAATTACAGTTCCTTTATATTGCTGTAAATAATTTTCTAACCAATGCACAGATTCTGCATCTAAATGGTTGGTAGGCTCATCCAACAACAAAATATCAGGTTCCTGTAATAACAATCTACACAATGCAACCCTTCTTCGTTCTCCTCCAGATAGATTTTTCATTGGAGTGTCTCCGTCTGGAGTTCTTAAAGCATCCATCGCTATTTCAAGCTTGGTGTCCAATTCCCAAGCATTAGAAGCATCAATTTTATCCTGAAGCACCGCTTGTTGCGCCATTAATTTATCCATCTTATCAGCATCAGAATACACTTCTTCCAAGCCAAACATATCATTTATTTTATTGTACTCCTCTAAAATGGCAACGGTTTCGGCAACGCCTTCTTTTACAACATCCAGAACCGTTTTAGTGTCATCCAATTGAGGCTCTTGTGATAAAAATCCTACAGAATAACCAGGCGCAAAAACCACATCACCCTGATAATTTTTTTCAATCCCGGCAATAATTCTGAGTAAAGTAGATTTACCTGAACCGTTTAAACCTAAAATTCCAATTTTAGCCCCGTAAAAGAAACTTAAATAAATATTTTTTAAAACAGGTTTGTTTGCACCCTGATAGGTCTTAGTTAAACCTGCCATTGAAAAAATTACCTTATTATCGTCTGCCATATTCTTTTTGGTTATTGGTTGTTGGTTTTGAATTGTAAGTTGTTTATGTTGATTTTAAGACGCTCAACTTTTTGATTTCTACTATTTTGTCTCTGATCTATAGTCTATTTAATTTTTAAACCCTTCCTTTTAACGCGTTAAACACCCAAGCGATAGCAAAAAAGCCGACTCCTACTGAGGCAAATCCCCAACCAGCTATGTCGTTATATCGAAAAGCGCCAAGCGCAATAAGGCCAACGCCCACCACAAGCATAATAAATGTTGCCCAGGCTAAAACAGTGTTTTTATTCATTTTATATTGTTGTTAGTTAATTAATTTTCCAAAATAAATCGAAGAATGCAAATATCGTAATTTTCAACTACAAAAATACAAAAAAACGCCCTCTTTAAGAAGGCGTTGGATATAAATAACCATAATAATGACTATTTAAAACTGAGCTGACTCCGTTTTTTGTTTAAATTATTTATACAACCCTCCTTAATTTTTCTTCAACTTTATAGTTTTTAGAACTAACTTCAAATTGATTAGATGTGTTGTTTTCGCCTCCTGCTTTTAAAGCTTTGTCTCCTGCAAAAAATGTTTTATGGTCATCACCAAGATTTGACCCTGCCATTCTTTGATGTTTTACACAAGAAACACCTTTACGAATTTCCTGCCTCTGAACACCTTTTACATAAGCCAACATACCTTCTTCTCCAAAATAACCTTCCGTTAAATCATTCATATGAAGTGCTGTTGTATGATAAGTTGGTAACGTAATTAAGTGATGAAAAATGCCTGCATCTCTTGCGCCATCTATTTGGAACGTTCTAATTTTCTCATCAGCGCGATAGCACAATTCCGAATCATCATATTGTGCATCCATTAAATTATTTCTGTCATAGTCTGTCATAATTTCACCTTCCGAAAGCATTTCTTCATATGCCTGATTGCGGAAATTTAATGTCCAATTAAAAGATGGCGAGTTATTGTAAACCAATTTAGCATTTGGCACAACTTCTTTAATTCTGTTTACCATATTTGCGATTTGCTTAACATTTGGTGTTGGAGTTTCAATCCATAATAAATCTGCTCCATTTTGAAGACTCGTAACACAATCTAACACAACTCTATCTATATTAGAGCCATCTTTAAATTTATACAAACCATTTGACAATCTCACAGGACGCACTAATTTACCTTCTCTTTTAAGAAGCACATCATCTTCTTTGGCATCATTTATGTCAATTTCTTCTGCTTCTACAAAGGCTAAATATTGAGAAGCTAAATCTCCTGGCTCCTTACTAACTGGCAATTTCTGCGTTAAACTAGCACCTTCAGAATCTGTTCTTGCAACAATAATTCCGTCATCTACTCCTAATTCTATAAACGCATACCTAATAGCATTAAGTTTAGCAATAAAATCTTCATGAGGCACAGTAACTTTTCCATCTTGATGACCACATTGTTTGGCATCAGAAACTTGATTTTCAATTTGAATAGCACAAGCGCCAGCTTCAATCATTTTCTTTGTTAACAAATAAGTAGCTTCTTCATTCCCAAAACCTGCATCAATATCAGCAATAATAGGAACTATATGTGTTTCAAAATTATCAATTTGATTTTGCACATCTTCACCTTTTTCAAGTCTTCTAAATAAATCATTTAACTCAATTGCATCTGCTTGACGTAAGAAATCATAAATTTCTTTAATTAATGATGGAACAGCAGTTTTTTCGTGCATCGATTGATCTGGCAATGGTCCAAATTCTGAGCGTAATGCAGCTACCATCCAACCAGATAGATACAAATATCTTTTAGTTGTTGTTTTATGATGCTTTTTAACAGCTATCATATTTTGTTGCGCAACAAAACCATGCCAGCAACCTAATGATTGTGTATAATTAGAAGTATCAACATCATATTCTGCCATGTCTTTTCTCATAATCGCAGCTGTATATTTAGCAATATCTAAACCTGTTTTAAAACGATTTTGAGCAACCATTCTAGCTGCGCTTTCAGGATTTATTGCATTCCAAGTATTTCCATACTTAGCTTTAAGATCTCTTACAGTTTGTAACGCAGAACTATAATTACTTTGTGATAAATTTTTCATAATTTTGTTTTTAATTTTTATAGTTATTTATATGAGTCACCCTTTAATTTCGCGGTTTTTGAGTGGTTTTTTTATAGGTATTTATAAGCTTTTAAGGTCAAAAATTCTTCAAATTTTTCTGAAATGACCAGTGAATCAAAGAGTTCGATGGCCAGTTTAAATTTTCTGTTTTTGAATGAATCTTCCCCTACCATATTTTTTATTTGAAGAATTTCAGATTCCAATAATTCAATATACAATTCAACAGTAAATTTTCTTCCGTCTTCAAGTGTCGACTTGTTATGAAGCCATTGCCACAATTGTGTTCTTGAAATTTCAGCTGTTGCAGCATCTTCCATTAAATTGTAAAGTGCGGCTGCTCCATTTCCCGACAACCAGGATTCCAGATATAAAATTCCGACATTGATATTTTTACGAATTCCATCTTCTGTAATTGTTCCTTTTGGCTGTTCAAGTAATTGAGATTCGGTAATCTTCAAATCTTCTCGTTTATTTTGAATCTGATTGCTTTCGGGCATATATTTATTAAAAACTTCCAACGCTATTGGAACCAATCCCGGGTGTGCTACCCAAGTCCCGTCGTGTCCGTTTTTTGCTTCACGCTCTTTATCTGTTCTAACTTTCTCATAAGCAATTCTGTTTGCCTCTTCATTATTTTTTACAGGAATTTGAGCCGCCATTCCTCCCATTGCATGAACGTTTCGCTTGTGGCAACGTTGAATAACCAACAATGAATATGCTTCCATAAAAGGTGTTGCCATCGTTACCTGACCTCTATCCGGTACCGTAAAATTTTGGTGATTCCTGAATTTTTTGATATAAGAAAATATATAATCCCAACGGCCACAATTCAATCCTGCCATATGGTCTTTTAATTCGTAAATAATTTCATCAATCTGAAAACTTGCGGTAATTGTTTCTATTAAAACTGTGGCTTTAATGGTTCCTTGTTTTATTCCGAAGTATTCCTGTGAAAATATAAAAACTTCATTCCACCAACGTGCTTCTAAATAATGTTCCAATTTTGGTAAATAGAAATAAGGACCAGATTCATTTAAGAATAATTGTTTCACATTGTGAAAAAAGTACAAACCGAAATCAACCAAAGAACCCGACATTTGCTTTTCGTTAATAAGCAGGTGTTTCTCATTTAAATGCAACCCTCGTGGTCTAACCATAATTGTGGCAATTATTTCATTTAATTTATATTCCTTCCCGTTTTCGGTTGAAAATGAAATGGTTTTATTCACCGCATCCCTTAAGTTTTGTTGTCCTTCCATGATATTGCTCCAGGTTGGGGAATTGCTATCTTCCAAATCGGCCATAAAAACTTTTGCACCGGAATTTAGTGCGTTGATAATCATTTTCCTATCAACAGGTCCCGTAATTTCAACCCTTCTGTCCAACAAATCTTTCGGCAATGGCGCTGCAGTCCAATCACCTTCTCTTATAGCCTTTGTTTCCCTTGGAAATTCCGGAAAATTTCCTTTGTCAAAATAATTTTGTTGTGCAACCCTCCTCTCCAACAACTCCAATCGTTCGCTGTTAAATTTTTCATGCAGTTGCACTAAAAAATCCATCGCTTCATTGGTTAAAATAGCTGGGTAAGAATTTTCAACATCCGAAGAAAAAGTTACCGGGTGAATTGTTGTTTCATTAAATTTTTTCATAATGGATTATTTTTATGACGACAAACATAAAATAAAGTTTTTTACAAAACAAGCGAACGTTCGCTAAATATTCATTTTAGATTAATTTTTATTATTTCGCTAAAAAACATACCTTTGTTTTATGAATATCGAAGAAGAATACATCCGTTTAATCTTTGGATTGAAATTGAAGCAAATCAGAACAGAGAAAAATCTGTCTTTATTTGGACTTTCTAAACTTACAAACATTTCAAAATCGTACTTAAACGAAATTGAAAAAGGAAAAAAATATCCAAAAACGGATAAAATTGCACTTTTGTCTCAAATTTTGGATGTTCCATATGACAATATGGTTTCCTTAAAACTCGACAAAAATTTAGCGCCACTAGGCGAAATATTGCAATCTAAAATATTAAAAGAAATTCCTTTGGATTTATTTGGCATACAGGAAGCCGATTTGATTGACATTATTTCAAATGCACCGGCGAAGGTTAATGCATTTATAAGTACCTTAATAAAGATTGCCCAAAACTATAACATGTCGCGTGAAAGTTTCTTTTTAGCGGCTTTGCGTTCTTATCA
>NZ_JBFFKM010000083.1:0-7059 GCF_041555395.1 Lutibacter sp.
AAAGTTGAAAAAGTTGGGTCGGCAGTGGCAAAAGTAACTACTGTTGGCAAACCTATTACTTCATTTACCAAATGAACAACGCCATTATCAACCATATTGTCGGCGGCAGTTACCTCAGAAATACCGTTTAATTTTACGCCATCATTTGTATTTACGAACATGCTTATGTGTGCATTGTTAGGCGTTGCAGTAGAGAGTGTTTTAATATAGCCCGTAGTTAAATCGGTTGATTTTACGGCGCCGCTAACAACATGATTCAATAAAATTTGTGTTAGGGCATCTACAGGAACAGCATCAAGGTTTGCAAAACCATTTGCAGTTAAAAATGCACTGAAAGCATCATTGTCTGGGGCAAATACGGTAAATGGCCCGTCACCGCTTAAGGTTTCAACCAAATTGGCTTTTGTTAAAGCGGCTAAAAGACTGCTGTAATTGTTGCTGTTGTCAACAACAAAATCAGCAATGGTGTTTGTTTGATCTACTTGAAGCACTTCCATTTCGTCATTGTCGTCACAAGACAATACGCTTACAGATAATACCACAATTAGTAATAAGTTTAAAAATTTCGCTAGATTTTTCATAATCATTAAGTTTAAGTTTAAGACAAATATAAACCCTATTGTTTAATTAAAAAAGAAAAAGATTAAACAAAATATGATCTTAACATATTTTTAACATTTAAGCACATAAATTATATCAGGGTTATAAATACGTATAATAACGTTGTAAATATATTCTTAAATCAAAATATGCGACAAAATAAATTGAAGTGATTTATAATCTTATTGTTTAAAAAAAACTAAATAAGTTTAAACAAAATAATCAGGTCAATAATTCAGCGATAATTTGTTTTATTTATTTAATAAGTGATTATAATGATTGAAAAAAAGATTTTTAAATAGGATTTTAATTCTAAAATTTTATAAGGAAAACTTGAAATTCACGAAACTGTTTTTAGCAAATTAAACTAGGGCAATAGACTTAAAAAAATAGCGGATTGGTTTATAATGCATTAATTTGCTGCTATTTACCGAGGAAAAAATATTTTGAAAATATTTGTAAATTAAAAATTAATTATTAAATTTGTCACTAATAATATTTTAAAATTTTTAAAGATGAGTAAAGGGACAGTAAAATTCTTCAATGAAGCTAAAGGTTTCGGATTTATTAAAGAAGAAGGTTCGAACAAAGAACATTTTGTACACATTTCTGGATTAATCGACGAAGTACGCGAAGGTGACGAAGTTGAATTCGATTTACAGGAAGGTAAAAAAGGATTAAACGCAATTAATGTAAAAGTTATTTAATATATAATTACCTTTTTACAAAGTAGAGTCTGTCATTTATTTGACAGACTTTTTTTGTGCCCTATTTTTTCTTTTAAAAGCTTCAAGGTTTGCATGTTTTATTAAAAATAATAATATTTAAAGTTATAACTTTAATATTTATTAGGAAAATTAAAGTTATAGCCTTAAATTTGCAATAATATATTTGAAATCATTCAAAATCAGTTGTAATACGGATTTCACATCGAGGTTGCAAATCCAAATCTTTCAACAATTAAAGGTTTGTGAAAATCAAAAATTACAATATCGTCTGTAACTGCTCCTAAATAAAAGTTTTATGAGTATGTTCTATTAATTATTTAATAAAAAATAATGACAAAAAAACACCTGCTTTTATTTAAATATGGAGGAAATGCCATGACCAATCAGCCACTTAAAAAACAAGTGCTAAAAAACATATGCGGTTTAAAAGAAAAAGGATACCAAGTGGTGATTGTTCATGGAGGTGGTCCTTTTATCCAACAAACTTTGGAAGAAGTGCATATAGATTCTGAGTTTATTGACGGGCAGCGAAAAACAACACCAGAGGCCATGGAATATGTAGAGATGGCGCTTAAAGGAAAAGTTAATGGCAGCCTGATTTCCATAATCAATGCAATTGGGAATAAGGCCGTTGGACTATCAGGAAAAGACGGACAAATAGTAACCGCCAAAAAACGTTTACATCAACAAATGAAAAACGGAAAGACAGAAATGGTTGATTTAGGACAAGTTGGGGATGTAGCCAGTGTTGATGTTACTTTAATTGAATTGTTATTGGAAAATGATTTTATTCCGGTAATCACTTGTATTGCTTCCGATAAACATGGAAACGACTATAATATTAATGGAGATCTGTTTGCTGGACATATTGCAGGGGCACTTTCAGCGGAACAATATATTATTTTAACAGATGTTGACGGATTAATGCTTGATAAGGACAATCCTGCTTCCATGATTCCTAAACTTAAAGTAGCCGAAATAAATCATCTTAAAGAAATAAAATGTATTCAGGGCGGAATGATCCCTAAAATGGATTCTTGTGAAATAGCCTTAGAAAAAGGAGCTAAACTGGCAAGAATCATCAATGGAACAGTCCCTGAACAGATTTCAGCTCTTTTTGAAAATCAACAATCGGGAACCATCATCACCGCATAATTTATAGAACTTAGACCATGTCAAAAAATAATAATGAAACATTTAACAAACTTGATAAAAAGTATTATTTACAAACTTTTAAACGCTACCCGTTAACATTTGACCACGGGAGCGGTTCCCATATTTGGGATGTGGAAGGCAATGAATATATAGATATGCTAGGAGGTATCGCTGTTAATAGTGTTGGCCATTGTCATCCTAAAATAGTAAAAGCAATTCAGGATCAGGCGGCTAAATTAATTCATATTTCAAACTTTTATCTTAGCGAACCACAGGTGATGCTTTCTAAAAAACTGGTTGAATTATCAGGTTTAGATCGGGTATTTTTTGCGAATAGCGGAGCGGAATCTGTTGAGGGCGCTATTAAAATTGCACGTAAATATGCCCATAGTATTGGAAGGGGAGGAAATATCATTTCTTTTGAAAACTCCTTTCACGGACGTACATTGGCGACGATTGCCTCTGGTAAAAAAGCATATCAAAAAGGATTTGAGCCCATTCCCGAGGGATTTTCTCAAGTGCCTTTTAATGATATGGAAGCCATAAAAAAAGCGGTCGACAACAATACGGCAGCCATCATTATAGAACCTATCCAGGGAGAAGGTGGTGTTAATATTGCGGATAAAACTTTCCTTGAGGCGTTGAGAACCTTTTGTGATGAAGAACGTATTGTGTTGATTTTCGATGAAATTCAGTGTGGTGTTGGCCGAACAGGAAAAATGTTTGCCAAAGAACATTTTGGGGTTGAACCGGATATTATGACCTTGGCGAAAGCATTGGGAAGTGGTGTTCCGATTGGTGCCATTCTTTCAAATGAAAAAATAAGTTCGGCAATTGAATTTGGGGATCACGGAACAACCTTTGGAGGAAATCCATTGGTGTGTGCCGCTTCATTGGCAACCTTAGAAGTTATTGAATCTGAAAATCTGATGCAACAGGCTGAGGAGAAAGGCAATTGGTTAAAATCGAAAATTGCAGCAATGGAAAATCCGGACATTATAGAAATTCGAGGAAAAGGATTGATGATAGGCGTGGAATTTAATTTTGAAACAAAGCCTTTGGTGCTGAAAATGCTTGAAAATGGAGTATTGGCAAATGCCACTGCCGACAAGGTGTTGCGTTTGGTGCCGCCTTTAAACATCCCTTATGAAGATTTGGAAAAGGCAATGGAAGTATTGGGAAAATCATTAAAAGAAATAAAAGACCATGAATAAAAAGAAAATAGGTATTATAGGTGCAACGGGCTATACCGGATCAGAATTGGTGCGTATCCTCACCAATCACCCAGATGTTGAAATCACCATGATTACTTCTGAAAGCAGGGCAGGAGAATTATTTTCTGATGTACATCCTTTTTTACAGGGAATTGCCGATCAAAAATTGGTGTCGATCAATGACATAGATAATTACGAACTCGATCTTGTTTTTCTTGCTTTGCCACATGGCGTTTCCATGGATTTTGTAAAACGTTTTAAAGACAGTTCTTTTAAAATTATTGATCTTTCCGGCGATTTTAGATTGAGTTCAAAGGAAGTTTATGAAGAATGGTACAAAATAGACCATGTGTATCCTAAAGGCATTGAAAAAGCAGTTTTCGGAAGTCCGGAATTGTATTTTGATAAAATTAAAGAAGCCAGTTTAATTGCAAATCCCGGCTGTTTTCCTACCACCGCCATTTTAGGCCTTGCGCCTTTACTGGAAGCCAAACTGATTGAAACAGACCGCATTATTGTGGATTCAAAAACAGGCGTTACCGGGGCAGGAATAAAAGCGAAATCGGTTAATATGTATTCTAATGTGAATGATAATTTTAAGGCATACGGACTTAAAAATCACAGACATACCATTGAAATTCAAGGAATACTGGATGAGGTTTCGGGAAATGAAACATTGATTCAATTTACTCCGCATTTATTGCCTGTAGACAGGGGTATTTTAACCACTATTTATGCACGGCCTACAGAAAAAATGGATGAAATCAAACTAAAAGAATTGTACACGGCCTTTTATGCAAATGCGCCTTTTGTGCGTTTAAGGAAGCAAGAGCCAGCCATAAAAGATGTGAGGGGAACCAATTATTGTGATTTATATGTAACGTATGATAAGCGAACCAATATGGTAATTATTATCAGTGTTATTGACAATCTTATTAAAGGAGCAGCAGGTCAGGCAGTTCAAAATATGAATATTATGTTTGGTTTAGAACAAACAATTGGACTAAATCTTATTCCATTAAACCCTTAATATTTTAATTCAAAAGAAAATAAAACTAACAATAATATTTACAAAAATGATTAAAAATATAACAAACGTAAGAGGAATCACTTGTTGGGGAGCACATACAGGTGTTAAATCTATGCGAAGGGATTTAGCCATCATTTTCTCAAAAGTGCCGGCGAGTGCGGCAGCGGTATTTACGCAAAACCAAGTGGTTGCAGCGCCAGTTACCGTATCAAAAAAACATATTAAGGACGGCAAAGCCCAAGCCATTGTGATTAATGCTGGAAATGCAAATGCAGCTACAGGAAAACAAGGGATGGAAGGTGCTGAGGCTATGACGGAATCATTGGCTGAAGAATTGAAAATTGACAAAGAGATGGTGTTGGTTGCTTCCACAGGTATCATTGGTGTCAAATTTCCAACCACTGAAATTGTGAACGGCATTCGGGAAAACGCAAAAAACCTGACCAACAGATCCAATGCCGGATCATTTACGGCAAATGCTATTTTAACAACCGACACCTTTGCAAAGGAAGGTTTTGTGGAGTTTGAAGTTGATGGCCGTGAAATTAATATGGGAGGAATTGCCAAAGGTTCAGGAATGATTCATCCAAATATGGCCACGATGCTGGCTTTTATAGTGACAGACATTGCCATAGAACCTAAAATGTTGAAAATTATGGTGAAGGAATCTGTTGATAAATCATTCAATATGATCACAGTTGATGGCGATACATCTACCAACGATATGGTTATTGTGCTGGCCAATGGTTTGGCTCAGAATGATTTGATCAAATCGAAAAAAGATAAAGGGTATGTCATTTTTCAAAAGCATCTTGAAGAAATGATGGTGCATTTGGCCCAGCTTATCGTTTCAGATGGGGAAGGAGCCTCAAAGTTTATTGAGTATGAAATAGTGAATGCGCCAACGGAAGAGTATGCAAGAATAATGATTCGGAAAATTTCAGATTCTGCGCTTGTTAAAACTGCTATGTTTGGCCGCGACCCCAATTGGGGAAGGATTATTAGCGCAGCCGGTAATGCAGGACTTCCTTTTGATTATGAAAAAATGGATCTTTATATTGGTTCTGATAAAAAAACGATAAAGGTGTTGGAAAAAGGGGAGCCATTAGAATTTAATCCCAACTTTATAAAAAAACAGTTGAGGGAATCACATCTTAAAATTGTGCTGGATCTTCACAACGGGAAAGCCAAAGCAAAAGGCTGGGGAACAGATTTAACAACAGATTATGTGTTGTTTAATTCTGTATATACCACCTAAATAATGAAGTGATTTTAAAAAGTAAATCACCAAACATAAAATAAATTCAAAAAAATTAGTCATCAGATTACAGTCGCAGTAATCAGTATTAATTTAGCAGTAAACGGTTTTAGGTAATTCTAAAAAAAACTTTAAACTTTTAAACTTAAAAAAAAATGAAAGAATATTTTGCAGAATGGACAGAACTTATGGTTCCTTGGCTTTTATCAAGCGGATTGAGAATATTGGCTATTATTGTTATTGCTTTATTTATAAATAAAATCATCACCAGATTGATTGATAAAATGGTCAGAATGGCTGTTGTTCCCAACAATCATTCTTCTGAAGAAGCAGAAAGGAAAAGGGAAGATACCCTTATTCATATTTTTTCGATTACTGCAAAAATTGCCCTTTTTTCCATGCTGATATTAATGGTGTTGGAGGAATTTGGTGTTGCAATAGGCCCTATTTTGGCCGCAGCAGGAATTGTTGGATTGGCTTTTGGCTTTGGGGGTCAATATCTTATCCGTGACATTATTTCCGGACTTTTTATCATTCTTGAAAATCAATACAGAATAGGTGATATTGTTAAGTTTGAAAATTTAGGCGGGGTGGTTGAAAAAATAAGTCTGAGAATGACAACCTTAAGAGATTTAGACGGAACCGTTCACCATATTCCACATGGAGAAATTAAAGAAGTTTCAAATTATGCCAAAGATTTTGCCCGTGTAAATCTGGATATTGGCGTTTCTTATGATGCCAATCTGGAACATGTAATTCGCGTGGTGAATGAAGTGGGAAATGCATTGGCAAAAGATGATCAATTTAAAGAGTTTATCATCAAAGCTCCACAGTTTTTGAGAGTGAATAATTTTGCAGATTCCTCCGTTATGTTAAAGATTTTAGGAGAAACATTGCCACTTAAACAATGGGAGATTACAGGTGAGTTGCGAAAAAGACTAAAAATAGCATTTGACAGGGAAGGAATTGAAATTCCATTTCCACAAAGGGTTATTCATCAAAGTTAAGAAGCTTAATTTTTAATTAAACAATAAAAGAGGGCATGCGCAATCAGAAAAAAATAGTCATAGAACA
>NZ_JBFFKM010000084.1:0-6881 GCF_041555395.1 Lutibacter sp.
AGAAAAATCATAATAAACTTCATGTTCCGGAAAATAGATATAGCGCACCACTTCAGCCCTATTAGGATAAAACCATGGTGGTGGTGGGGTTCCTATTCTTGAAGTGACCACTACAGGTCCGCAACTTTCTAATGATAAAGTAAAGGAAAACAAAAGAGCAAGCGTAAAAAAAACTGTTTTTTTCATAATCGTAGCATTTAATAACTCTAATTTAAAAAGAAGTCAAAACGGTTGAAATGATATATATCAATTGCAACTATTAGTTTTAATGCCAATTATTAATTTTTATTTTCAGCTTCTTTACGTTGTTGTCTTTCCAGTTTTCTAAAATAGCCTCTAAAAAGAAAGTTGTGTTTTAAGGCTTCCAGATTTTCGTTTAAACGAACGCTTCCTTCCTTAATATTTTTCATTGTTTCATCAATATTGTCAACCAAAATTGTATCGCTGACCATATAATTTAGAGTGCCTTTTCCATTTTTAACTTGAAGAACTACATCGTTTAAATTGGTAATGACAGAATCAATGCCGCTGCTCGATTCTTCTAAATTAACAATAATTGATTTCATTTTATTTGCGGAAATACTGTCACTTAATAAAACCGCAGCCAAACTTTCATCATAATTGATTGCTGAAATTATGTTTTTTAATTCCCTGATAGTTGATGAAGCGTTTGCGCTTGAATTTTTTAAATTCACAACGGTTTCTTTTAAATTGGATGCCAATCCATCATCTGTAATTAACATACCAAGTGTTCCTTCTCCCTGGTTAATTTTATTGGTAATCTTCAATAAATCTGAAGTTAACTTGGCTGCATTGTCATTGGTGGTATTTAATGTTTCAAGCATATCTGTGGTTGATGTTTTATTGTATGAACTAATGGTGTCTCCAGGTTTTAAAGCTACAGAATCCTCTTTCCCTGGCACAATATTTATCACCATGCTACCAACCAAGCCATCTGAACCAATAGCAGCAACGGCATTTTTCTTCATATGTTTAAGCATTTTGTCTTCAATAACCATATCAACGCAAATGGTGCTGTCATTAATCATCACAATATTTTTCACGGTACCGATATTTATGCCGGAATAACGTACGTTATTTCCTAATATTAAGCCATTTACGTTATTAAATACGGCACTTGCCCTAAAGGTATGGCCAAAAAGATTTTGCTTGTTGCCAATAAGATAAAGGGCAATAACTAAAATAATTGTAGTTATAAAAATAAACAATCCAAGACTAAATTTTTGTGTATTTGATGTTTTCATAATTAGTTGCTATTTAAAAAATGCCTGAATTTTTTTGTCTTTATTAGTGGACAATTCCTCAAAAGTTCCTTCAGCATAATTAATTCCGTCAATCAATAAAATCATTCTGTTTGAAATTACTCTGGCGCAGTCCACATCATGCGTAATAATAAGCGATGAGGTTTTATAATTTTGCTGAATATTGCGCATTAGCTGTATAATTTCTTTTGCCGTTATAGGGTCAAGACCTGTTGTTGGTTCATCATAAATAATTATTTTTGGTTTTAGAATAATCGCCCTAGCCAATGCAATCCTTCTTTTCATTCCGCCGGAAAGTTCTTCAGGCATTAAATCTATGGCTTCTGTTAGTCCAACACTTTCCAGAGCTTCGAGAACCAATTTAAGGGATTCTTCTTCTGTTTTGTGTTGCTGGCGCATAGGAAATTCTAAATTTTCCTGAACAGTCATTGAGTCGTATAGGGCACTTCCCTGAAAAAGGAACCCTAATTCTGTTCGCAAATCATTGAATTCCTTTTGTGTCAGTTTTGTAATATCCTTTCCCATAATTTCAATAGATCCTTCGTCGGGCAGCATTATGCCAACCAAACATTTAATCATTACAGATTTTCCGGAACCGGATTTCCCCATTAACACCAAATTTTCACCTTCAAACAATTCCAAAGAAAATCCGTTTAGCACGTGATTGTCGCCAAAGCTTTTCTTTAAATCTTTAATTCTTAAAATGGGTTCTATGTTTTTTGTTTTATCCATACCTAAAGTTCAAAGAAAATATCTGTAACAAAAACGGCGATAAAGTCGATTATAAATAAGAGCATAGAGGTATAAACTACGGCTGAATTTGAGGCTTCTCCTACGCCAACAGTGCCTTTTGAACAATTATATCCTTTAAAACTACCAACCAAACCAATGGCGAAGCCAAAGAAAAATGATTTTACTGTGGCCGGAAGAATGTCTGAAAATTCAATGGCATTAAAAACCTTATTAAAATAGAGTTGAAAGGAAACATCTCCTTTTAAATTTTCTACCAGTGCGGAACCAAATAAGGCAATAGCATCTCCAAAAATGATAAGCAAAGGAATCATTAATGTTGCCGCCATAATGCGCGTAACTACCAAATATTTAAACGGATTTGTGCCGGAAACTTCCATAGCATCAATTTGTTCGGTCACACGCATGGAGCCCAATTCCGCGCCAATTCCTGAACTTATTTTACCTGCACAAATCAGCGCAATAATCACCGGGCCAATTTCTCTCACTATTGAAATACTCACCATAGATGGCATCCAGGATTGTGCTCCAAACTCCATCAAAGTTGGCCTGGATTGAAGCGTAAATACCAACCCTAAAATAAAACCGGTTATGCCCACCAAAAATAGTGAACGATTGCCCATATTGTAACATTGCCTCAAAAGCTCTTTAAACTCAAACGGTTTTGTAAACAACTCTTTAAAAAAACGTCCTGCAAAATAGGACATCTCGCCAATTTCAGTAAAAAAGCTTTTAAGGGTATTTCCTATTTGTAATGATGTTATCATCAGTTGAAGGATTTTTGCCAATATAAAGTTATTGTTGTTTTACAGGGTATAAAATGATTTATATCAATTTTACGGCACAGAAAGATGAATAAGAATTGAAAATAATATTAAAAGAACCAATATTAACCATCCATTAAGATGCATTTTATTAATTTCTTTCCAATAAATTAATGCTTTTAAATTACATCCCTAACTTGATATTAATCATTTAAAGTTTAAATCTGCTGCTTTAACTTTATAAGGGGAAGTTTAGATTTAAAAAGGAAATAAATATTAAAAACCATTAATTCTTAAGCCATGAAAATTAAAGAATTACAACATCTCAATAAAGAAAATGATTTTCAGGAATTTTATAAAAAAAGTGCAACAGCAATTGACAGTTTGAAAAAGTTTGCGACTGCAAAATTAAAACTTGCCGAAAAAGAAGGGTTAATTGATAAAGGTTTTTATGATGCAAACGGGATTTTAGATGAAGTGTTTATGGAAGTTTTTAAAACCTATACCAATAATACAGATGAAAAACAGTTGCATCAAACCCTTTTTTTTAAAACCATACAAATAATAAATGATAAAATAGAGAAGGAAAATCAATTCGCCGATAATATAAATATTGATACTATTTTAAAAGATGAAATGAATTTATTAAAAGAGGATTATTCAGTTGAAGCTGATGGAGATTATGTATTTGATGAGGAGCTGGATGATATTTCCTACAAACAAAACAATTTTAATCCTTCTCATTTTATTTTAGATCAGCCAATGGAATTGGAATTGACCGGCAAATTGGACTTAAGTGATGCTTCATTATTTTCAGACCGAAACAGAATTTTGTTTGGAGCATCGTTTTATACGTTACCTCCAATAAGCAAAACCATTATTGAATTGTTTGTATTCGGCAATCAAGGGATATCTGAAATAGCAAAGACCTTGTCAACTGATGAAAAAATAGTTCAAAAAGTGATTGACAGGGTTAAACAAAGGATGGAAAAACTATAACTGCAGGGATTATTTTATTAAGAAAATTATTTAACTTTTCTAAATTTGTGATTCCACAAGATACTATTCAACCTATATGTCTAGTAAAGCAAACGGATGATTTTCCAACAGTTTCGGAATTACGTTCGTGAGCGTAATTGGAGTTACGGCGTTTGATTCATCATAAAATATATATTCATCAAATTGAGAAGGCAATACTGCCTGAAAATAATGGCTTTGACGCTCTGTTTCTGGTCTGTAAATTACCCCTATTGCACGTTCAAGTTTTGGAGTGCTTAGTAATTTCCTTAGTTTTTTGCCGGCAAATTGTTCGCGCAACGGCAAGGCAAACGAGTTTATTTGTGTTTTATGGCAAAGGTTTTCATAACTTTTTTGCAAGGAATTATTCACTTTCATTACCTTCATAGCATTTCCCCAATTGTGGGCTGCGGCAACAGTGCCGGTGTGCGTACCAAAACCAATGTGGTACGATTTGTCCC
Organism: Lutibacter sp.; assembly: GCF_041555395.1. Classification (GTDB taxonomy): domain Bacteria; phylum Bacteroidota; class Bacteroidia; order Flavobacteriales; family Flavobacteriaceae; genus Lutibacter. The sequence goes on from NZ_JBFFKM010000084.1 coordinate 4,276, forward strand.
CAAAATGCTCTTTGCACAAATGTCCGATATTTATTTCTCCTCTTGAATACATTTCTGTTGCCAATGCATTTCCAATATGGGAATTGTGTGCCCAAACAATAGCTTTGGTTTGTGGTCCAAAATACGACAACAGCGATTTTAGCGTATAAAACATATGAAAATCACGCAAGTTCCATGATTCCGCACTTCCATAATACATCGCTTTATAATATCTTTCGGCATCAACAACCACATTTGCATTTTGGTAGGCATAAAAATATTCAGGGGAATGGTTTAGCTTGTTTTTATTTTTAAGCAAATCAACAAGCATTTTTAAAACCTCTTTTTCGCAACTTTCGAGTTGGTGGCTCACAACCATTTTACCATATGCTGCAGGATCTGTCATATAAGGCGTAATGCAGGAATACCTGCTTTTTGCCAAATTCGCCAAATCGGCATCAATACCTTCTAAATAATTGATAACCAAATCTATGGAATTTTCCAATCCGTATAAATCTAATCCGTAAAATCCGGTTTTGTTATTATTTTGTGAATTGAATTCCTTCAGCCACTCTACAAAACTAAGCACCTCTTTATTTTTCCACATCCATTGCGGAAAACGCATAAATGGCGCCCAATCTTTTTGGGTTTGCTGATTTCTTATATAGCTGTTTATTTTCTCGGCATCAGACCAATCTGCTTCGGCACAAACAAAATTAAACCCTTTTTTTGCAATTAACGCCTTGGTGATTTCCTGGCGTGTTAAATAAAATTCGGAAGTTCCGTGGGATGCTTCACCCAATAAAACTAATTGGGCATCGCCAATTCTTTCCAGAAGATTGTCCATTGGAAATTCTTTAATGCCTTTAAATGTTTGTGCTTTTATTGAAATCTCATCAACAATTTCTTTTTCCGGGAAATCCTCTGATCTTATTTCGGGCAATATTTTAGGGTTTGGTATAAAGAAATTATCCTTTAATTTTTTAACATTGAAGTCGGTTTCAGAAACCCTTTCAATTATTTCAAATATAATGTGAGCCCAATCCGGACCTATGGGAACCAATAACCGTCCGCCTATTTTTAACTGTTTTTTTAAGTGTGTTGAAACTTCTTCAAATTCTGATGTTATTAAAATAGCGTCAAACGGCTCATTTTCTTTCCAACCTTTATTTTTGTCGCCAACAGCAATAAAAACATTGGTAATGTTTATGTTTTTCAGTACTTCCAATGCCCACTCAGCGTAAGCGTCATTCTCTTCAACAGTATAAACTTCTTTGCAAATTCTTGAAAGAATAGCCATTACATAAACTGAGTCAAGACCAATTGCCAAAATTTTATCGCCATTTTTAATTTTTAAATTTTCCAGCATTTTGGCGACTGCAAAAATCCTTGGCTCTACTTTAACGAGTTCATCTTCCATTGTTGTGTTCTCAAAAGTATAAGGATAAAGTTCTTTTGATAAAAAAAATGTTGTGGGAATATTTTCAAAAGCATCAAGCAATAACTGATTTTTGATGCCTTTATTTTTTAATTGGGTTTGGATTTCAAATTTTTTCATAATCAAGCTAATTGATACTTAAAATTCATATTATAATTTCATTTTTAAAATGATATCCCTCATTTTAATTGGGTACCAGTTAACGTATTTTTAAATAGGAATTTATTGTTTAATTAAAAAATAATATAATTATGAAAAGGCTAAAAGTATTTTACACAATAATGATATTTATGTTATTAGGAGGTTTGTCTTTCTCCTGCTCCAACGAAATATCATCTTATGAAAAAATTGAATCTTTAATGTTGTCTAAGGCCCCAATTTCAGGTTTATTACCTATTGAACAATTGGGAAAGAATATTTTCTTTGATAAAATTTCAGCACCAGATTGGATGGCATGCGCAAATTGTCACTCTCCATCGGTTGGGTATACAGGTGCATTACCTGGTATAAATATTAATGGTGCTGTATACCGTGGTGCAGACCCTCATCGATTTGGAAATCGCAAACCGCCTAGTGCTGCTTACGCAACCTTTAGCCCAATATTTCATTTAGATGAAGATGGAGAAACATTTGAAGGGGGTAACTTTTGGGATGGGAGAGCCACTGGTGAACGATTGGGAAATCCTGCTGCAGAGCAGGCATTGGGCCCTTTTTTAAATTTTGTTGAACAGAATAATATAGGAAAAGCAGAAGTATTAAAACAAATTGCCAAATCTAAATATGCTGAGTTATGGAAAGAAGTGTGGGGTAAAAAGATTCAGTATTCAACCAATGAAGAAATTGAGGAAAATTATGATCGTGTTGGTTTGTCAATTGCTGCTTTTGAAGGATCTTCCGAGGTTAATTCATTTAGCTCAAAATTTGATATTGCAATGGATGAATTTACTGAAGAGGAAGAATGGGGTATGGAGCTGTTTAACGATAAGGGAAAATGTGCATTATGTCATCCGAGTGGCACTGACACTGACCCTGCCATAAAATATGCTTTATTCACAGATTTTACTTTTGATAATTTAGGAGTGCCAAAAAATCCAAAAAATCCGTTTTACACTATGGATAATGTTTATTTTGCTGATGGAACCGCTATTAATCCCGACGGTGAGAATTGGATTGATAAAGGACTTGGAGG
>NZ_JBFFKM010000085.1:0-6743 GCF_041555395.1 Lutibacter sp.
CCATCAGAGCCAAATACCGGTTACGGATATATTAAGTTTAGCCCTTCAGAAAATGCTATAAAAAAAGTAACTGATTTTACAGAAAAACCAAACTTGGAAACTGCTGAACAATTTTTGAAAAGTGGCGATTACCTATGGAATGCCGGTATTTTTGTTTGGAGTGCAAAAAGCATTTTAAAAGCTTTTGAAGCCCATTTGCCTGAAATGCATGCTCTATTTTCAAAAGGGCAAAATAGTTACAATAAGACTTCCGAAAATGATTTTATTGAAAAAAATTATGCTTTTTCAGAAAATGTATCCATCGACTTTGGGATTATGGAAAAAGCAGAGAATGTTTATATATTGCCTGTTGAATTTGGATGGAATGATCTTGGAACATGGGGTTCTCTTTATAACAAACTTACCAAAGACAAAGACCAAAACGCTACTGTTGGTGGAAATGTTATCTATCGAGATTCCAAAAATAATATCGTTAGAACGCAATCTGGAAAACGTGTTGTTATCCAAGGTTTAAATGACTTTATTGTAATTGAAAAAGATGACGTAATTCTTATTTGCCCAAAAAACAAAGAACAAGAAATAAAACAAATAACTTCAGCAGTGAAAGCTGAATTTGGAGCAGATTTTGTTTAAAAAATGTAATTATGGAAAACAAAGATAAGAACCAGCCTGCCATAAATAAAAATTTAAAAGAAGCCTGGGAAAGTTTAAAAGAATTTTTATTCGAACTGCTTGACATTAGACATGACACAGACAAAAAAGGCACTACTGAAGATATAAAAGAAAACATTTCAATGAAAGGCCACACCGCATGGGTATTGGTTTTTTCAATTTTAATAGCTTCAATTGGCTTAAATATCAGTTCCCCGGCCGTTGTTATAGGTGCCATGCTCATTTCTCCCTTAATGGGTCCAATTTTAGGTGTTGGGTTGTCTATTGGAACAAACGATATTGATACCTTAAAACGATCCTTAACCAATCTAGGTGTTATGATTGGATTAAGTTTGGCAACTTCATTCTTATTCTTTTTAATTCCAATATTCAGAAATGAAACACCTGAACTTTTAGCAAGAACCGCACCTGATGTTCGCGATGTATTTATTGCAATTGCCGGTGGTTTGGCATTGATTATTGCTATAAGCAGAAGGAGCAAACAAACCAACACCATTGCAGGTGTTGCCATTGCCACAGCTTTAATGCCGCCGCTTTGCACCGCTGGATACGGACTGGCAATAGGCAATTTTAGCTATTTTGGCGGCGCTATGTTTTTATTTACAATCAACACCATATATATTGCATTGGCAGCTTTTGCAATTGTGAAGTTTTTACATTTCCCCATGGTTAAATATCTCGATTCAGCCAAAAGAAAACGTATTGCACGTTTAGCTTCTTTCGTTGCATTTTTAGTTTTCGCAGGAAGTATTTATATGTTTTTTAATTTATTTAAAATAAATCAATTTAAACAATCTGCTGAAAATTTTATAGCTGATTTAAAAAAGAGCGGAATTAGCATTATTGATGAAAAAGCTGAAGATCTGGATTATAAAGAAAATAGTGTAAAAATTTATATTTATGGCAAAACACTTTCTTCAGAAGAAATTAATTATTGGACAGCAAAACTTCCTAATTATGGACTAACTGATACCAAATTAATTGTTGAACAAAGTGTTGATTCTGATTTAATGCATGAGGTTGAAAACCTGACGGAATTATACAAACAAAATCAAATACTAATTTCCACAAGAGATGAATCCTTAAAAGAAAAAGAAGCTAAACTTAATCTTTTAGAAACCGAATTGTCTAAATTTTACGCTTCTGAAATTCCTTTTGTACAAATAAGTAAAGAAGCTCAGATTAATTATAGCGGCTTAAAGCAATTAAGCTACGCTAAGCAGGTTAATACTAATTTTAAGACAGTAGATACCATTACCGTATTTAATGCAGAATGGGACAAATCTGTGCCAAAAAAAGATCTGAAAAAGGACCAATTAAAAAAATGGCTTAAAACACGTTTAAATTTAGATACTTTGATTGTAAACCACAACTAAAAATCTACAATAAGCCCAAATCTTGGAAGAACGGTACCGGAAGTGTTTTCAATGCTTTCCAACACATATTTTGAGTCGTCATTAGAATCAATTATTTTATTTCCATTTGCATCAACAGTCGGAATTAAATAAGGCTGCTCAATCGCTTCTCCCGCCAAAACATTTTGAACATCAACATAAAAATTTAGGGAAAACTTCTTCCAATACCACGATTTGTCTATTCGAAGATCCAGTTGAGAATACGTTTTAAATCGCTCTGTGTTTAATTTTCCAAAATCTAAAATTCCTTGGTTTGAAACATCATAATTTTCAATAATAGAAGATGCATCCAAATCGTACGGCGTAAAAGGCCGTCCGCCAACCAATCTATATTTTCCGCCAATTTCCCAATTTCGTTTAAGTTTTTTCCCTCCCGTTACAGTAAGTAAATGTTTGTTATCCCAGGTTGAAGGAAGGTAGTTATTTAAATTATCTTTAAATTCACTAACCACAAAAGTGTAAGATAAAATACCGTACAATCCGGAAAAAGATTTCTTTTGGGCGAAAAACTCAAAACCATATGCCCTTCCTTCAGAAGTTGATGTCACTTCTTCATTTCCCACAACGCCAAAATCTGAACCTAAATTTGCCAGACTAATCTGATTTCTTATAGAAAAAGGATAATTTTTATACGATTTATAAAAACCTTCCACACTAATTTTAGAAAGGTTATTTGGGGTATATTCAAGTCCGCTCACCAAATGATTAGCCTGAAGGTATTTTAGGCCATTATTTTTATTTACTAAAAGTCCGTTATTGTCCCGAAAGCCCAAAATAGTATACGCAGGAAGTTGGTAATAACTGCCAACCGTAGAAATTACCGACCAGTTTTCATTCAGAGAATAGCTCAAAGCGAGCCTTGGAGAAAATTGGTTGAAAGGATTTTCCATTTCGCCATTGTAACCGGCTCCATCCAATCGCAAGCCCAAAGAAACGCCCAAGGTTGAATTAAAATATTTTTTAGACAAATTCCCAAACAATTCATACTTCAAAATGTTCAACTTTGAACTGAAATTTTGCAACTCAACAGAAGATGAATTAGCCCATTTATTATACGTATCATTAATATATTTTGCTTGTGTCATACCAACACCAATGTCTAATTTATATTTGTTTTTCAATGTCAGAAAATTTTCAAACCTAAATTTATCCTCAATTTCCTTGGAAGCATATTTTAATAATAAGTCAGATGGAGTGCTTGTGTTGTTAAAATATTTAACGGCTTCATTGTTCCATTCGCTTCGGCTGAAAACAACTTGTTGAATCGTTTTTTCTCCAAAATGTTTATAGGATGCGCCAACTGTATAATTCCATTGGTTTTGGATTGGAATATTGCTTAAAATATAATTATTTCTTTTGATGGTTTTTTCCTCGGTTACACTGTTATTTACACTTTCATTTAATTCGAAATTATCAATCGCCCCAATTCCAATTAAAGCTATTTCACTATTTTCAGATAATTGATGTTTCACTTTGAACTGAAAATCATTATAGGTAGGCAAAAAGGGCAGTTTTATTAACTTAAAAAGAAACTTCAGATAAGATTGGCGTACAGAAGCTATAAAGGTTGTTTTATCGCCTAACGGTCCATCCAAGGTTATTCCAGCATCAGAGGTTCCTATAGTTGCCCTAACATTCAATTTATCGGGATTGCCGTCCTTTTGAGTAAATTCAATAACAGCACTTAAAGCATTTCCTCTGTTTGAAGGAAAAGCGCCTGAATAAAAATCAGCTTTTCTAATTAAATCGGCATTGATAATTCCGACCGGACCACCAGTTGCTCCTTGCGTTTGAAAATGATTTATCACCGGAATTTCTATGCCGTCCAAATAAAATTTACTTTCACTTGGCGCACCGCCCCTTATAATAATGTCATTTCGAAATCCAGGATTAGAAGCAACGCCTGGAAAAGACTGAATTACTTTTAAAATATCCCTGTTTCCTCCAGGATTTTTTTCTATTTCTGCAATTCCTACTGATTGAAATGAAATAGGGCTTTCCATTGATTTTTTAAACAAATTACTTTGTACAACAACTTCCTTCAATTGTTCACTGTCTTCAATCAATTCAACAAAAACATAAGGAGTTTTATCATTGGTCACCAAATAGCTTTCAGACAATTTCGTACGGTAACCTACTATTGAAACTTGTACTTTAACATAGCCCAATGGAACATTGTTAATTGTAAATTCACCTCGTTCATTGGTGTTTGTTCCTATTGTTGTTCCATCAACCAAAACATTGGCAAAAACAAGGGCTTCTCTCGTATTAAAATCTATTACTTTTCCTTTAAGTATCCCTTTATTTTGTGAAAACCCAATTGATAGACTTAATAGAAAAAAACAGAGTACAACATTTTTAATCATATCGAAAAATTCAATTTCAAGCAAATGTACAATTTTGTTTAATACTATTTAATTAAAGTTAAACGTTTTTGACCGATGTTTACAAAAAAAGCCTCAAACAAATTTGTTTGAAGCTTTTTGTGGTGAGAGAAGGATTCGAACCTTCGAAGCTTGCGCAGCAGATTTACAGTCTGCCCTCGTTGGCCACTTGAGTATCTCACCAAAATTTTAAATTAAAAAGCTCCTCTATCTTGAGAAGCTTTTTGTGACCGGGCTGGGGCTCGAACCCAGGACCACCTCCTTAAAAGGGAGGTGCTCTACCAACTGAGCTACCAGGTCATTCTTTTCCTTTTTAGCGGCTGCAAATATAAGGGTATATTTAATAAAAACAAACTTCTAACCTACTTTGTTTCTTTTAAATAAGCCTCCCTTACTTTTCTAAATAAATTGGAAGAATATACAAAATTCACAATTGCCTCATTTTCAGTTTTAAATATCTCTTTATTCGATCCTTCCCATTCTTTTACGCCATCTTTTAAAAAAATAATTTTTTCTCCAATTTCCATAACAGAATTCATATCATGTGAATTTATCACCGTAATTATTTGATATTCTTCCGTAATTTCTTTAATTAAATTATCGATGACTGTCGCTGTATTCGGATCTAAACCAGAATTGGGTTCATCACAAAATAAGTACTTTGGATTCATGACAATGGCCCTGGCAATTGATACTCTTTTTTGCATACCTCCGGACAATTCAGCCGGAAATTTTTTATTTGCATTTTCTAAATTCACCCTTTTTAAAACAAAATTTACGCGATCAAGATTTTCAGCAAAAGATTGATCTGTAAACATTTTCAAGGGAAACATAATATTTTCTTCAACTGTTAATGAATCATAAAGAGCTCCTCCCTGAAAAACCATTCCAATTTCCTGCCGTAACAGCCTGTGCTCCTTAATACTGAGTTCTGTATGCTTTCTTCCATCAAAACAAATTATCCCGCTATCGGGAATGTGCAACCCAATCAAACATTTTAAAAAAACCGTTTTACCAGATCCGCTCTGACCAATAATCATATTGGTTACTCCTTTTTCAAAAGTGGTTGAAATTCCTTTTAAAACCGGAATGCCTTTAAATTCTTTATATAAATCCGTAACTTCAATCATTTATCCTAAAAGCATTTGGGTTAAAAAATAGTTTAATAAAATGATAACAACACTAGTCCAAACTACAGCTTGCGTGCTTGCCCGGCCAACTTCTAATGATCCGCCTTTTACATAATAGCCATGATAAGCAGGTATGGTTGCGATTACAAATGCAAAAACTACTGTTTTAATTAAAGCATATTTGATGTAGTAAGAATCAAAATCAAGTCGAACTCCGTAAATATAATCTTCACTATAAAATAAATCAGTTAAAGTTCCGGCTACATACCCTCCAAAAATACCTAAAAACATGGCCAAGGAAATTAACAAGGGGTAAAAAAACACGGTTGCAATAATTTTAGGCAACACCAAATAATTTAAAGAATTGATCCCCATGACTTCCAAGGCATCAATTTGCTCAGTGACTCTCATGGTGCCAATACTTGAAGAAATATATGACCCCACTTTTCCAGCCAAAATAACACTCATAAATGTTGGCGCAAATTCCAAAATCATAGATCGCATTGTAGCAAAGCCTATTAAGTATTTAGGTATAAAAGGACTATCAACATTTAAAGCAGTTTGAATAGCCACAACTCCACCTACAAAAAAAGAGATAAAAGCAATTATCCCTAATGATTTAAGCCCTAAATCTTCAATTTCCCTAAATAACATTTCTCTAAAAACCGACCATTTCTGTGGCTTTCTAAAAACTTGCCGAAGCATAATAAAATACTTCCCAACATGCCTTAAGTAGTTCATTGAATTTATTTTTGGCTAAAATATTAAATTAATACTACCTATAATCCCTTTTTATCACTTAAATTCATCACTGCCAATAAAAAAACTATAAAAATTTAAATCAGAATAAAGTGACTTTTTGAATTATTATTTAAGTTTTGGTACCTTGTGCAGGTAATCGTGGCTTAATCTAAATTTACAATATCTTTATCTGCTGAAAGAGTTATATCAGTTAATATCGAAATTAAAAATCCTCCCGTATAATAGGAGGATTTTTTCCTTTAAAAGTCGATCGATTATATCTTAAACACGATATTGGTCCGCTTTCCAATTGCTTATTGCCTTTTTAATGTCATTTTCAGAAAGATTTTCCATGGCTGCTTTTTCAGCTAAGGCAACAAATTCCCGATCAGAAGCAAAAC
>NZ_JBFFKM010000086.1:0-6238 GCF_041555395.1 Lutibacter sp.
AATATACTACCGATAATGCCGGAATGATTGCCATTGTGGGCTATTTGAAGTATTTGGAAAATGATTTTTCAAATGAAACAACAACTACAACAGCACGGTTAAAAGTAAATGAAAATTAGTACTTAAAGTTTGGAGTGCCTAGAGTTGTTTTATTTTTAGGTTCATTTCATGTTCTTTTTTTAGTCACTAAAATGCCTAAAATTTGGTGTGACTATTTAGTCCGAATGTTATAGTCACTATAACACTACTATAACACTATGTATGGAGTATGTATGGAGTATCCTCCCTTTACCCTCCCTTGAGCTCCCGTTTTGACTGGTGTTGTGCGCGTAAAAAAACGCTAAAATAGCTGTTTTGCTAAAATTGGTTTCTTTTTGCTTTTAATCCTTAATTCGCATTTCTAATATTTAACATTTTTTTCCGCCAAGGACCTTAAGTCTTTTCCTGTTGGTTCCTCAAAAATTTCCAGATCAAAATAAGGCACTGAAGCAATGACGTGGTCAAAAATATCAGCCATAATAGCTTCGTAATTTTCCCAGCGTTTGTCGCTGGTAAAACAATATATTTCTAAAGGAATTCCTTTTGAAGTTGGTTCTAATTGCCTCACCATTAAAGTAAGTTCTTTGTTTACAGCAGAATTTTCGTTTAAATAGGCATTCACATATTTTCTGAAAATACCAAAATTAGTTTGATTTCTTCCGTTGATTAAAACCGATTTGTCAGCCGCCGTCTTTTCATTATACTTCAAAACTTCACGTTGCTTGTGTTCAATATAAGATTTTACCAATTGTATTTTTTTATAATCTTCAATTTTTTCATCGGTTAAAAACTTTATGGATGACTGTTTTATTAAAACGGCTCTTTTTATGCGTCGTCCTCCAGACTCCTGCATCCCTCTCCAATTTTGAAAAGAATCGGAAATTAAGCTATAAGTTGGAATGGTTGTATAGGTATTGTCCCAGTTTTGAACAAGTACCGTCGCTAAATTAATATCAGTCACAAACCCGTCGGCGCCAAATTTATTGTAAGAAATCCAATCTCCAATCCTTACAATATCATTTACTGAAACTTGGATTGAAGCGACAAAGCCTAAAATAGTGTCTTTAAAAATTAACAATATCACTGCGGAAGCGGCACCCAAAGTGGCAAAACTCATAATGTCTTTTCCCGTTAACTGGTACACAATAAAAATGGCGGCAATTCCCCAAAAAAACAGCATGATTACCTGCGTATAACTTTCCAAAGGCTTGTCTCTGTATTTTTCTTTGGTTCGTAAATATTTTTGGGTAGATCTTAAAAAACTTCTAACAATTTGAACAATTAATATAACCGCATAAACATTAACGGCAATAGTGAAAATTTCAATTAAAAATGGGTATCCCTCAACGATATATAGAATGCTGAATTTTAAAATGTATACCGGAATAATATGTGCAATGTATCTGGGGAATTTACTTTGAACCAAAAAATCATCTAAAGTTGTCTTGGTTTTTTCAGAAAACAGTTTAAAGGTTACAATAATTATTTTACGCAAAATTCTATCCAAAAAAAGTATTACTAAACCCAGCAGCATTAGGGTTACCAATAAATTTATGAAACTCGCCCAAAAAAACAACATTCCCTTATCAATTAAATATTCCTGTATAAAATTGATGTAAAATCTTACTTCAATATCCCCAATCATACTTTATCGTGTTAAGTGTTTTTTGTCAATATAAATTGCACCAAATGGAATTACAGAAGCAAACAAAATAATTCCCAAAGTTTTAAAACTCCATTTTAATTCATAAAAAACCATGATTGCCAAAACCACAAATAATAAAAAAAGAATACCGTGCACCATACCAACTACCTGCACCATTTGTGGCAGGTTCCATATATATTTTAATGGCATCGCAATAAACAACAGCACTAAAAGTGAAAATCCTTCAAGCAACGTAACAATTCTAAACGCTTTAATCATCTTTATTTCAAATTTTATGTTGGTGCAAATTTAAATTTTTTAAACCAGTCAAACTATTAATCGATTCTTTTTTAAAACTTTATAAATTTTTGACATTGGTAATTATTACAATGCTTAAAATTAAGCCATTCATTTAAGTTTTAATTTATAATTACGAGCAAATCAAAAAAACCCGCTCAATTAACTAAATTAAAAGAACAGGTTTCATATTTATTTCAGAAAAAGTCACTAGTTACTTAACAATTCCATGAATAATATTTGTAAATTAATAGTCGGTATTTACGTCCCATGCTTCCAAACTTTCTTTAACCGCTTTAATAAACATCCCTCCTAAAGAGCCATTAACCACACGGTGATCATACGAATGCGAAATAAACATTTTATGACGTATTCCTATAAAATCGCCATCAGGCGTTTCAATTACTGCAGGCACTTTTCGAACAGCTCCCAAGGCTAAAATTGCAACTTGCGGCTGGTTAATTATTGGCGTTCCAAAAACACTTCCAAAACTCCCAACATTAGTTACCGTATAAGTTCCTCCTTGAATATCATCAGGTTTTAGTTGACCCTTTCTCGCCCTGTTAGCCAAATCGTTTACGGCTCTTGTCATTCCCACCAAATTCAACTGATCCGCATTTTTAATGACTGGAACAATTAAATTTCCATCGGCCAATGAAGCCGCCATTCCTAAATTGATCGCTTTTCTTTTGATAATTTTATCACCATCAACTGAAATGTTAATCATTGGGAATTTTTTGATGGTGTTGGCAACCGCCATCATAAAAATGGGTGTGTAGGTAATTTTTTCACCTTCACGGGCAAAAAATTTGTCTTTGTTAAGTTCTCTCCATTTAACAATGTTGGTTACGTCAACTTCAATAAAAGACTGCACATGTGCGGAAGTTTGAACGGAAGCCACCATATGATGTGCCACCAATTTACCCATTCGGCTCATTTCAATAATTTCGTCTTCACCGCTCACCGATATTGGCGCAGCAGTTTTAACCATTTCTTTTGGTTCGGCTTTAGGCTGCTTAACTTCTGCAATAATTTCTTTATTAATCGGCTTGGCGTCACTTCTGTCGCTTTCAACATAGGCTAAAATATCGTTTTTAGTAACCCTGTCATCTTTTCCGGTACCTATTATTGCTTCCAGTTCTTCCATAGAAACATTTTCTTTAGTAGCAATATTTCTGACTAAAGGAGAAAAGAATTTACCCGATTCGGAAACTTTGCCAATACTTTTAAATTCAATGGCATTTTCAACTTCTTTTTCAATTTCTTCGGCTTCACCTATGAGTTCTTTAGAAGAAGCGGCTCCTCCTTTTTCTGATGCACTTTCATCTAAAGCTTCTATAATAGCAATAGTTTCTCCAACTTTCACCACAGCATCCACATCATATAATATTTCAACCAAAGTTCCTTCCACCTCACTGGGCACTTCTGAATCTACTTTATCGGTAGCAATTTCAACAATTGCCTCATCCATATCAATATGATCACCAACATTTTTTAACCAGGAAGTTATGGTTGCTTCCGCAACGCTTTCACCCATTTTGGGAAGTTTTATTTCGAATCTTGCCATTGTATCTTTTTTTGTTCCGCAAATTTACAAAAAATTTGAGCTGTTTTTTGGTTGGTACAATTATAATTTAAAAAATCAGCTCATTTATTTATTGTGACTTTCATAATAACACTCCCTAAAATCATCTTAAATTATAGCATACTTAATTTAATAAATATGCCAACGGCTGCACGCTTAATAAGTAGTCATAATTCAATTATTATTAACAAAATTTTCACTGCTAAATGACAACAATTACATTTTTGTGTAACAATTGTAGCGTTAACTTTACATTAAATTATCTATAAATAACCCTAATAAATGTTAAATAACTAATTATAAACGATTTAAGACTTTAAAAAAAAATGATATTTATCATAAACAAATGTTAATATTATGATTAATTTTATAGTAGGATTTAAAAACAAACAAATATCTAATATTATGAAAAATTTGAAATTACTTAGTTTCTTGATGATTTTAGCATCAAGTTTAATGTTCATTCAGTGCACAAGCGACCCAATTGCTGGCCCTCAAGGTTTCCCGGGTATAGATGGGTATGTTGGTGAAGATGGTGAAGACGGCGTTGCAGGTACTGCCACATGTGTTTCTTGTCATAATAAAACCCATAGAAAACCAATTGAAGACTCATTTCCATTATCTAAACACAGTACTGGAAAGACTAGAGATGGAAGATGTGCCGCTTGTCATTCACAAGAAGGTTATTTTGCGGCATTAAAAGGAACATTTAACGAACTTGACTATCCTTCCGGAACAGTTCTTACAAAAAAAACCTGTACAACTTGCCATAACAAACACAGCACGTTTGATTTTGAAAATGATGGTTATGATTTTGCATTAAGAAGTTTTGGCCCTGTAGAATTAAATCAAATGCCAGGAGTAACAATTGACTTCAATAATACAAGTAATATGTGTGTCCAATGTCACCAACCACGTGATGCTGAACCTTCTTTTGAAGCAGATGGCACTTATATTGTAACAAGCGAAAATAATGGAATTGGTCCGCATTACGGTGTAAATGCAACCTTTATGAAAGGAATTCAAGGTTATGCCATTACTGGAGATGTTGCAATTCCTGGGGCTGGCGACAATCCTCATTCTGTATTATCTTGTACTAAATGCCATATGGGAGACCCTAATACAAACTCTCAAGAAGGTTTTGGCTATGACGATAACGGATCACATACGTTTAATCCAACTTTAAATACTTGTATAAAATGTCATGATGGCCTAACAACTTTTGACAGAAATGGTTTTCAAACAGAAATTCTTGCTTTAGAAGAGCAACTTAAAGATTTGATGTTTGCTAAAAATATGGCGGTAATGGGCTCAAGAAGGCCTGAACTAATAACTGGTCAAGTTTTACCAAAGGCCTATGTAGAAATTTTCTGGAATTATGCATCTGCAACATCAGACCATAGTCATGGAATTCACAATCCTCCATATACTGAGGCAATGCTTAAAAATGCTATTCAAAAATTGAATAGTTTACCTGCAATACCATAATTAGATGGTTTTTAAAATCAGGAGACAACAACTCCTGATTTTTTTATAATTATCAATAACAATTCAAAAACTAAAAATGAAAAAAATATTTCAAATTTTATTGATCGTATGCGTGGGTTTGGCAATGAACTCTTGTTATTATGATGAATTACAAGAAAAGGTAATTCCTGAATTGCCTTCTGATGTTGATATTTTATTTGGAACTCAAATACAGCCTATTTTTACGGCCAATTGTATTGGTTGCCACAATACCAGCAGAAATCCGGATTTAAGAGAAGGTTTTGCTTACAGCGCCCTTGTACCTCAATATGTTACTGCCGGCAACGCTGCCGAAAGTAAATTGTATAATCAATTGAAAGATGGTCACCAAAATTTGGCAACCGCAAACTTATCATTAATTAAAACTTGGATAAACCAAGGTGCTAAGCGAAACTAATTTTTAAGACAGACACATGAAAAATTATATAAAAATACTTTTTGTTCTTTTGTTGTTACCCGTAATTTCAATGGCACAAGAAGAGAGCACAGAAGACACTACAGCCGTTGTTGCTAAAGAACAATTGGAAAGATCCGCTTTTGAAAGCGCTACGCTTATTGAAAATCCTACCAATGTTTTGTTTGACAAAAACTCGTTAGAAGTGCAAATGCAACACAGATTTGGATTACTTAAAGAAACCAACACGTTGGCCGGTATTTATGGCGATGGTGCAAACATTAGAATTGCTTTGTCTTATGCCATTCACAAAAGATTGACAATTGGTTTCGGTACTACCAAAAATAGCCGTTTGCAAGATTTTAACTGGAAAGTTGCCTTGTTAAGACAAACACGATCTAACAGCATGCCTGTAAGTGTTTCTTATTATGGGAATTTTACCATTGACGCAAGACCTGAATCTACTTTCAATATGATTCAAGACCGATATTCTTTTTTCAACCAAGTGATTATTGCAAAAAGGTTTACACCAAATATTTCGTTGCAAATTGCACCAAGTATTTCGCATTTCAATGCAGTGGAGCCTGGTATGGAAAATGACATGTTTGCCATTGCTTTTGGAGGCCGTTTTAAAATTAGCCCTCAGACAGCTATCATATTTGACTATAGTCAACCCCTTACACAGTTTGAAGAGAATAATCCACACCCAGGAATTAGCATAGGTACTGAATTTTCAACTTCAGGTCATTCT
>NZ_JBFFKM010000087.1:0-6188 GCF_041555395.1 Lutibacter sp.
CTAAATTCCAATTCATATCATGGATATTCAAGCCATATCAATCGATTTGAAAAATGGTTGACAGAAAAAGAATTACACAACAACGGAATTTCAACCATCACAAAAACGCTGGTTATAGAATATCTCAATAGTTTACTGAAAGTTTCAAGTACACGCAACAGAAATAACTATAGATCCTCTATCAGTTCATTATTTACCACTTTGGAAGATAACGAGCTTATTAAAGACAACTTTGTCAAAAAGATTAAAAACCTAAAAACAACACCAGAGCGTAATAAAACTTATACTCCTACAATGCAAAAGGATATATATGATTATATGCAGGAAAAAGACCCTTTATTGCTGCTTTTTGTTCAATTTGTATCGTATAATCTTTTAAGACCAATTGAAGTATGTCGTTTGAGAATTGAGGATATTGATATTAAAGACAAGAAACTATATGTCAAGGCAAAAAACAAAGCGGTGAAAATCAAAATTATACCAGACCACTTACTAAAAGAAATACCAGACTTGTCAGAACTGGACAAAAAGTTGTATTTATTCACTCCAGAAAAAATTGGAGGACAGTGGCAGGCAAATGAAACCAATAGAAGAGACCATTTTTCCAAACGATTTAAGGAGGTTAAAGAACATTTTAAATTGGGTGTTAATTATGGAATGTACAGTTTTAGACATACTTTTATAACGAAGTTATATCAACAGTTAAGAAAACAATATTCTCAATTTGAAGCAAAGAGCAGACTGATGTTAATCACAGGTCATGCCACAATGACCGCCTTAGAACAATACCTCCGAGATATCGATGCGGAACTACCAAAAGATTATTCAAACCTGCTTAAATCAGAATAAAACTATATAAAATAATGAAACAATATTTTGGCATTTTAAATAATGATAAAGTAAATAATCTTTCGGTACAAGGGCAATTTGATTTTATGATTGAAAATGAATTGTTTTATGTTTCGCGCCACTATTCAATAGAAAAAACAGAAACAGAAAACCCAGAAATAGACTTAAAACCGACACAAAAAGTTATCAATGTATTTTATGATTATTTAAAACGACTATTTTTAAGAGAAATTGACCAACCTTTTTTACATTTTTTCAATGATTTTAATGAAAGTATTTATGGATTGGATAAGGCGGCACAGCGGAAAATTGCTTTAGGACATTTTAATGAACGATATAAAAAGATAAAAGTATTAGATGCTAGTTTTGTAAAAAGAGAAAAGGATGATAATGGCATAGAGCAGGTAAAAAATATGAATCGTTTAGATTTTCTGAAAGGAAGACAAAACGGTCAGAAGCAACAACTGGCAACAACAGAAAACACATTGCAATTTCTAAATGGAAATGCCACCTATTTTGAAAGTGAGCAATTTAAAAATAACACTACTACCCGACAATTTATTGAATTTGAAGCAAACCTAAAGATTTTAATAAGTTTAAATGGCCAACACAAATTTGAAGAAGATTTTCATTTTACTGATTTGGCTATACTTAAAAATTTATTTGAAAAATATGGTGATACATTTAAATCGTTTGAAGTATTTATTTATATCCATAAAAAGATTCACAGTTTTACAGAAGCAAAAATGGCAAATATTACAAGTTTATTTGATGCCGTGGTTGAAATGAAATTAGTTCATAATAGCAAGACTAACTTTTTGAATTATGTAAATATGGAACATCAGATGGAGCTAACGAAGTTGAAATTTTATGAGCCAGAACAAAACAGGCAACACGATCAAAGAGTGAAGCAATTTAAAATCGAATTACAAGTATATTCCACAGAAAAGTTTGAATTGTTGCCTCAAGATGTTGAAAAGCCCTATGTGATTACATCAAAGAAAAAAAACCTAAAGATATTTACGGATAAAGATGCATTAGATTATTTATTTAAAAATACGTTTAACTGTAAATAAATATTTTAAACATTAATCAAGCAGGTTACAATATCCTTGCAACAATCAACAATGGCATTGCAACGCCATTGAAACGTTGCTTTAATAAAGATGGAGCCTCATTATGAAGCTGTTAAGTAATTCGAAATATTAAGAACGACACAATTGCAACGCCGTTGCAACGTTACCGCAACGCCGTTGCAACGTTACTTCAATAAAGATGGAGCCTCATTATGAAGCTGTTGAGTGATTCGAAATATTAAGAACAACACATTTGCAACATCAAGCAACGCCGTTGCAACGCTATTGCAACGTCATACAACACGATTTCGACATAGGTGTTGCGACATTGCAACTCGGTTAACGGGTTTGTATGATGATGAAAAATATGTGTCGAGATTAGTGTAAATAGACTTGGATTTTAACTCAGTTCTTTGTTTATATTTTATTTTTTAGATCGAAACTAAATCTGATTTATTTTTCTGTTTGTTACAATTTTTACTTTTTTAGAATTTTCGCTTTTTTGCTCAATCCAAAAATGATTATAAAACCACTGTTAGCCGAAGTATTCCTTTTTTATAAGGCTTAATACCAAAAACTAAACATTCTCTTAAATATTATCCTATCAGTGAAGGCTGCTAAAACCACTCCCAAGGCATACATCACATAATCAATGGGATCAAATACTCTCGCCAAGGCATAAACACCAAAGTATTGAAGGGTTTCAGACAAAGAACAAAGAACAAAAACTGCAATTGCCTTTACATACCATTTTTTAATCAACTTATATTCATCTTCCAGAAGCACAAGGAGCAAATAATATCCAAATGGAATAGCGATATCGGCAAAGTAGCTATGAAAAAGTTGATGTATAGTCTCACTCGCCCAATCGGCTCCAATTACGAAGATACTAGCAATAATAAGTAATGTAATAACAACAATTGTTTTTTTGTTTTTCATATGTTTCGAAAAGGAATATTTCAGCTAACTGGCAAATATTTCTCGGTTTGTTTTTATTTTTCTTTTTTAAGATTTTCCGTTCTGTAAAAATCTGACCGTTTCAATTTTAATTATGTCTTTTTTTAACTCTGACCGATTCAATTTTTCTCATTTTGAGCAGTATAAAATCTGGAATTTGTCGGTTTTATATTTTTGATTTTTAAAGAAATTTTTCTGCTTTTTTGCTTAATTCCGCTATTTTTAGCAACGTGTTCGTATAATGATTTGTGCGACTTAAAAATCGGAAATTTTTCCGCCGAAGCAATATTTTTATTGAATGTTTGTCGGTTTGTATTAAATCCGATTTGAGCATAAATTTTATACTATGTTAGCTGTAGTTTTTATCTTTCGAATTTAAAAACAAAACCATCTGCTCCAGAACCACTCATTATTATATTTTGATCTAAAATAAAAAATTCATTTAAAATTATACCACCACTTTCAATTTCATCTATAAATAAAATTTGATTATTGGCACCTTGTTGAATTTCATAATTATACGTTCCGCTGTCAAATCCAGCATATATAACTTTAGGTTCAGTTGTCACATTATTCTCTACAATAAGAGTATTATTTGTCTGACTAAAACTCCATTTAACATCTCCTCGACTATAATTAACATTTACACCTTGTAAACCACCACTTACATTTTTTAAATTCCAAGTTCCACTTATTGTTTTGTCTTGAGTAGAATTATCGTCATCATTATTACAACTTGTTAAAAATCCAAATCCTATAACGAATAGTAAAGTCAAAATTTTAATTTTCATAATTTAAGTTTTTAGTTATATACTATATAGATGCTAAAAGTTTAGAGTGGTTGTGTCAAATTACAGCTAACGGTTTAGGCTAGGAAAAGTAGTGGGTTTGAAACTGTAATTTTCCGATGTTTAAATTTAGTATTTTTATATTTTAGAACCATTCTATCTTATTGAATTAAGCAATTTTTTTTAGCCATTGTTAGCGGCTGGCATATTTATGAGTTTGAATGTTTTTCTATTCTTCAAATATTTTAATGTTTCGAGAAATAGTAAAACGGAACTTGCACCAATTAGCGATGAAACAAAGTGTCTATAACCTGGGAATTCGAAGCTGAAAATTTGTTGTAAAAATGGAATGGAAATAGTAAGCAACAACATAATAATAGCTATTGAAAGAATAATCCACACAGCCCAATTTCTTTCTGTAATAACTTTAATAAAGTTTCTTGATTTGGAAAGATTTGTAAGAATTAGAAAGATATTACCAATAACCAATGAAGAAAATGCAATTGCTCTTACCTCTTCGTTTGTATGTCCTTCGTGAATGGAAAGAAAGTAAATTGTCATTGTCATTCCTAAGAGGAGTAACCCTTGTAATACACTTGCGAAAATTTTATTTCCTCCAAAAAATTTTTCTTGTGGATTTCTGGGTTCTCTGTTCATTATATTTTTTTCCTCTTGTTCGTGTTCAAAAGCTACGGAACAAATAGGGTCTATTATCAATTCCAACAGAACAATATGTAAAGGCATTAATAGTATTGGAAATGAGGAGAAAAAAGCAGGCAACAATGTTAATCCAATTATCGGAATATGGATGGCAATAATATATGACATTGATTTTTGAAGATTGTCAAATATTTTTCTTCCTAAACGTATTGCTGATACAATAGAAGCAAAGTTGTCATCTAATAAAACCAGAGAAGACGCTTCTCTAGCTACATCTGTTCCCTTGTTACCCATTGCTATTCCAATATTGGCTGCTTTTAATGCAGGAGCATCATTTACACCATCGCCTGTCATAGCAACAATTTCATTATTAGCTTGTAGAGCTCTTACTATTCGGAGTTTTTGTTCGGGAACAACACGTGCAAAAATATTTATGTTCGAAATTCTAATTCTAAGTTCATCATCATTTAATTTATTTAATTCGCTGCCAGTCATTAATTTGCCATCAACCTTCATGCCTATTTGTTTTGCAATACTTTTGGCTGTGGTAGGAAAATCGCCTGTAATCATAATTACTTTTACACCAGCATCATTGCATTCTTTGATAGCTTTTGGGACTTCTGGACGAATAGGGTCTTCCAAACCAATTAAACCTTGAAACTTGAACTCAAAATCAATTTGTAAATCTGGTAAAACAGCAGATTCTAATGTTGAATTTGCAACAGCAATTACTCGGTATCCTTTTTCCGCAAAAGACTCAACAATGCTTAAATATTTTTCGGTGTCTTGATTATTTAATTTACATAATTTAAAAATGATTTCAGGCGCGCCCTTGGTTGCTAATATAATTTTATTATTTGCATTATCTTTTAACACTCTGGTCATTGCCAATAGTGATTTACTTAATGGGTATTCTTTAAGCAATTGTAAAGAGGTGTCTAAATTCTTATTTAATGATTGGTTTGTAGTTTTAAAAGCCTTTTCCATTGGGTCTATGGAATTTTCTTGTGAAGCAAGATGAGCAAAATTCAAAATTTTTGAAATCTGGTTTTGATTGTCAAAAAATGTATTTTTCGAGAATGTTTCACTCCCGTTATACACAATACCAACTTCCATTTTATTTTGTGTTATAGTTCCTGTTTTATCACTGCATAAAACTGTTGCAGAACCGAGTGTTTCAATAGCCGAAGGATTTCTTGTTAATACATTTTTCTTTGATAGTCGCCAAGCACCTAAAGCAAGAAAGACGGTAAGTACTACAGGAAACTCTTCAGGAAGTATAGCCATTGCAGCAGCAAGACCATTTAATAGTGAATGGATAAAATTGCCTCTTACAAAATAAAAAGCGACAACCACCACCACACTAATAATAGCTCCCAAAAAAAACAAATTTCGAATAAGGGATTTCATTTCTTTCTGCATACGGGTTTCTTGCTGTTCAATACTTAATAATGAACGTCCAATTTTCCCAAACTCCGTATGAATTCCTGTCGAAAGTATTTTAACATATCCTTTACCTTGTATCACAAGTGTTCCGCTATATACTAGTCCAAGTGCATTAGTGGTATCTTTCTGAACAGATTTTAAGACAGGAACAGATTCACCTGTCAATATAGATTCATCTACAGTAAGATTTAATGTATCAACCAAAATTCCATCGGCAGGAATTCTGTCGCCTTCATTTAAAATAACGATATCATCTGGTACTACTTCCCGTCCAGCAATCCTTATTTCTTGTCCGTCTCGAATAACTAATGCTCTGGGAGAAGATAGATTTTTAAGTGCATTTAATGCTTTTTCAGTTTTTTGATATTGATAAAATGTAATGAAAATAATAATGAAAATCGTTGACAAAAGA
>NZ_JBFFKM010000088.1:0-6171 GCF_041555395.1 Lutibacter sp.
AAAAGGCTCTTAAACAACCAAAACAAAGCGCAATTTGAAGTATTTAACTTAGGGACCGGAAAAGGGAATTCTGTTTTGGAAGTTATTCAAACTTTTGAAAAAGTAACCGGTAAAAAAGTGAACTACAAATTTGTAGACAGACGAGAAGGTGACATTACTTCGGCTTATGCTGACACTACCATCGCCAATAAAGAACTTGGATGGAAAGCTGAACTCACTTTAGATGACGCCTTGATTTCTTCATGGAAATGGCAGCTTACGCTTTAGTTGGTTGTTGGTTTTTAGTTGTTGGTATTTTAGAATATTGAGTTGTATTTGTAAATTGGCTAACCATCTCATTGACTAATGGCATTTCCTTTTAATTTTATTATATTGTCCGGAATCGTCCATTATTCATAAATATTAATTACTATGAAGTATTGAAATTCCTTTTTTGTTTTGTTCTTTTTTTCATTGCCAAAAAAAGAACAAAAAAAGGCTAGTCTGATTATCTTTTTCTGTAAAATTAGCTCATTTTTTACGCTACATCACCCAGACCGCTTTGGGTATTTTGGGTTCTTCGCTTTCAGCTCAGTTGAGAACTTATCATAAGCTCTTTGGGTTGCTACGTCAGCCAACGCTAAAAAAACAACCTATTTTACAACGAAAAACATCATAGGACGGGTTTCTTTGTTTTTATTTTTCTGAAGATGATTTTGGATTTTTAGTTTTGAGTTTTTAGTTCTTAGTTGTTGGTTGTCGGTTATTTGGTTAAACGGTTATTTGGTTGTTAGTTACTTTTTAATTTTCAACTTCCCAACTTTTAATTTTTAACTTCTAACTAAAAACTTCTAAATGAGACTATTCTGCGCTGCTTGCGTTAACGGATCTGTCTATTTTTCGCACCAAGCCCTGCAATACTTTTCCCGGACCGACTTCAATAAATTCTGTTGCGCCATCGGCAATCATTTGTTGGATGGTTTGTGTCCAGCGTACAGGTGCCGTTAATTGGAGAATTAAATTTTCCTTAATTTCAACTGAATCCTTAACTGCTTCTGCAACCACATTCTGATAAATCGGACAAGTGGGTTTATGGAATATTGTATTATTAATGGCTTCAGCCAGTTCTTCCCTTGCAGGCTCCATTAAAGGAGAGTGAAAGGCACCGCCAACAGGCAATTTAATCGCACGCTTTGCCCCTTTTTCAATCATTGCCGCACAAGCTTTGTCAATAGCCTCCAGTTCTCCTGAAATTACCAGTTGTCCCGGACAGTTGTAGTTTGCCGCAACCACCACACCATCAATACTCGCACACACTTCTTCCACAATGGCATCATCCAATCCCAAAACAGCCGCCATGGTGGAGACTTGCATTTCACAAGCCTTTTGCATGGCCAACGCTCTTTTTGAAACCAATTTAAGTGCGTCCTCAAAAGACAAAACCCCATTAGCCACCAAAGCTGAAAATTCACCCAAAGAATGCCCAGCCACCATTTCAGGCTTAAAATCATTTCCTAAAATCTTGGCCAAAATTACTGAATGCAAAAATATGGCGGGCTGTGTCACTTTCGTTTGCTGCAATTCTTCTGCAGCACCTTCAAACATGATATCTGTAATGCGAAACCCCAAAATTTCATTGGCCTCTTCAAAAAGTTTTTTTGCCAACGGAAATGTATTGTATAAATCCAATCCCATTCCTGTATATTGGGCGCCCTGACCCGGAAATATATATGCTTTCATTTTTTTTGTTTTTTATTTGTCAAATTGAACGCTTGGCATCATTCTTTTGTCTGGCAGACTATTTTGTTGCTGGCGTTTCATATTTATTTATTTGAATAGCAAAAATAAGCATAATTTTTATATTGTTGTTGGTTACTGGTTATTGGTTGTAACAATATTAGTTTGTTTTGTTCTTTTTTCCATTGCCAAAAAAAGAAATAGGGCGGAACGTTAAGAAAATGTTCTGTGAACATTTTTAGCGACGAGCCAGCCGGCGCGATGGGGATTCTGATGATCTTTTTCTGTAAAATGAAATTCATTTTTTCTTCATCATTTTGTTCATTTTTGTCTTGACACAAAAACCCTTCGGCTGCGCTCAGGATAAACCAAGCCAAAAAAGTCAAGCCTTGGATTTTCGCCGGTCAAATTGGTTTTTGAATCCTAAAAGAAATTAGGAGCTTTTTGCCAATGCGCCATCTGGCCCTTTCACTAAAAACAGCCACTGGCTATTTTTATGTTCCGTCCTCTTTTTACGGATTCTTCAAACATTTGACGCTCGCCTCCAAATCCTATGGCGGTTTTTTTAATTGTAATGTTAAAGATTGATTGTCTAAATTATTTTATCCTTTGATCCTTCATCATAACCTATAAGGTTAAACATTTACTCATCCCTCATTTATTGGTTTTTGTATTCGTGAATCTCGTTCTTTGATTTGTTTTTAAATTATATTTTGAAATGACCTTTTGACTTTTGACTTTAGACTTTCAGCTTTGAACTTTGAACTTTGGGGATTAGGCGGTTATTTAATTGTCAATTGAACTTTATACCCTTCGCTGTTTCTGATGTTAAATACTGTTCCGTCTTCAAACAATAAATACTGGCCTTTTATGCCCATCAGTTTTCCTGAAAATACCTGGGTGTTTTCCAGATTCAATGTTTTTATTTTGATGGGATATTTGATCACAGGATACTCGATGCTTATAATTTTTCCGTTGTTCGCCAAAAAATAGGGTTGGGCTTCCTTGGGAATGTATTTTTTTAATTTTTCCCTTTCTTCAATTAAATCTAAATCCGCTATTTCATTTTTCAACATTTTTTGCCAGCTCGTTTTATCGGCAACATGGTCTTTTAAAGCAACTTCCGTAATTCCCGCCAAATATCGGTTAGGCACTTCCAATATTTCAATGGCTTTTGACGCGCCTTGGTCTATCCACCTGGTCGGTACCTGCGTTTTACGGGTTACCCCCACTTTTACATTGCTCGAAAGCGCCAGATAAACGATGTGTGGCTGCAATTGCACTTTTTCTTCATATTCCAAATTACGGTCTCCAATTCCTAAATGTGCCGTACTCAATTCAGGTTTCATAATCCAGTCGCCTACTTGGGCGCTTTCATAAAAGCATTCATAACAAAACCCTTGTCTGAATATTTTCTTTTCCATTCCGCAATTCAAACACTGATAACCTTCAAAATGAATTTCAATATGGCGTCCCAACAGCTGGTTCAAATTCAGAAAGTCATTTTCCACTTCTAAATAATAGTGCACATCATCATTTAATTCCGTCCTCATCTTTTTTAAAACAGTATGGTATTGCATCGTAATTTTTTAGTAAATTTAAGGTCTAAAGATACTTAATAAAATATGTCCTATCCAATAGTTAATTCAATAATTTCGTGGTTTTTAAAGAAGCGGAAACACCAAATGGAATTATTTTTAAAATATCCGATTGATGTTCAGGAAGAATTGCTTTATAATTTATTGGAGAAAGCCCAGGATACCGAAATTGGGAAAAAATATCAATTTTCATCCATGGCCTCCTATGATGAATTCACCAAAAACGTTCCCATTCAGCAGTATGAATCCATTGAACCCCTTATTGAACGAACCAGAAAAGGGGAACAAAATGTATTTTGGCCCACGCCTATAAAATGGTTTGCAAAATCGAGCGGTACTACCAATTCAAAAAGCAAGTTTATTCCTGTAAGTGAAGAAGCTTTGGAAGATTGCCATTTCAAAGCAGGAAAAGACATGCTTGGCCTGTATTTCAATAATAATACTAATGCTCAACTATTTACAGGAAAAGGTTTGCGTTTGGGAGGAAGCAGTGCCGTTTATGAAGACAACAACTCTTATTTTGGTGATTTATCGGCCATTATTATTGAAAATCTGCCCTTTTGGGCCGATTACAGCAGTGCGCCAAAACTGGAAACCGCATTAATGGAAGAATGGGAAAGCAAAATGAAAGCCATTGCTGATGAAACCATTGATGAGGACATTACCAGTTTGGTTGGTGTGCCTTCATGGATGCTGGTATTGCTAAATTATGTTTTGGAAAGAACAGGAAAAACCAACATATTGGAAGTTTGGCCAAACCTCGAAGTCTATTTTCATGGTGGCGTAAATTTTAATCCTTACCGGGAACAATTTAAAAAACTCATTCCGAAATCGGATTTTAAATATTTTGAAACCTACAATGCTTCCGAAGGTTTTTTTGCCATTCAGGATGTCAATAATTCATTAGACTTGCTGTTAATGCTTGATTATGGAATTTTTTACGAATTTATCCCTATGGATAAATTTGATGGAGAAAACTCAATCGCCATTCCGCTTTCCGAAGTAAAACTTAATACAAACTACGCGATGGTCATTACAACCAATGGCGGGTTGTGGCGTTATTTAATTGGGGATACCGTAAAATTTATGTCTTTAGACCCTTTCCGAATCAGAATTACAGGAAGAACCAAACACTTTATCAATGTTTTTGGGGAAGAATTGATTATTGAAAATGCCGAAACTGCCCTAAAACAAGCCTGCTTAAAAACCGGTGCCGAAGTTTCTGAATTTACTGTTGCCCCTATTTTTATGGTGGATGAAAAAAGCGGAGGCCATGAATGGCTCATTGAATTTAGAACCGCTCCTGAAAATCTCAATTATTTTACGGAATTGTTAGACAATGCGTTAAAGGCCATCAACTCAGATTATGAAGCAAAGCGTTATAATAATATGGCCCTGGCGATGCCCATCATTAACTGCGGACGAAAAGGACTGTTTTATGATTGGCTAAAATTAAACGGGAAACTGGGCGGACAACATAAAGTTCCCCGATTGTCTAATTCAAGAAAACACCTGGAAGAGTTGTTAGAACTGGCTGAAGCCCATTAAATTTTACGTTCTATGACGTAATTGACCATGGTCATGAGTGAGTCTTTGTAGGGTGAATCAGGATAACTTACTAGGAGTTCCAAAGCTTTGGACTGGTATTCTTTCATTTTCTCCGTGGCATATTCAATACCCCCTTTTTCTTTTACGAAAGCAATAATTTCTTTTACACGTTTTTTGTCGTTGTGGAACTTTTTAACCGATTTTATCAGCCAGCCGCGCTCCTCTTTGGTACAGTTATTCAACACATAAATAAGGGGCAAGGTCATTTTTTGTTCTTTAATATCAATACCGGTCGGTTTCCCGATTTTGGCATCAGTATAATCAAATAAGTCGTCTTTAATTTGAAAAGCAATCCCGATGCGTTCCCCAAACAAACGCATTTTTTGAATTTCTTCTTCAGAACTTCCCACAGAAGCCGCACCAATACCGCAACAGGCTGCTATTAAAGTGGCTGTTTTTTGGCGGATTATTTCAAAATAAACAGCTTCAGTAATGTCGAGTCGGCGTGCTTTTTCAATTTGAAGCAGTTCCCCTTCACTCATTTCCCTTACCGCCACCGAAATCAGTTTTAATATGTCAAAATCGTTGTTGTCAATGGAGAGCAATAAACCTTTGGACAATAAAAAATCGCCAACAAGCACGGCTATTTTGTTTTTCCATAGGGCATTTACAGAGAAAAAGCCTCTTCGTTTGTTGCTTTCGTCCACCACATCGTCGTGTACCAAGGTTGCTGTATGAATCAGTTCAATGACAGAGGCGCCGCGGTAAGTACGTTCTTCAAATCTACCGCCCGAGACCATTTTGGCCACCAGAAAAACAAACATAGGACGCATTTGTTTTCCTTTTCGCCTTACGATATATTGTGTTATTCTGTTTAACAATGGCACTTTTGTAGCCATGGAGTCTTTGAACTTGCTTTCAAAGAGTTCCATTTCTTCAAGAATGGGTTGTTTTATCTGTTCTATAACTTTCATAGGTGTACAAAAATAGCAGTTTATTTTTATCATGATGCTTCGTTGCAGATAATTTGTTTAAAAAACCAATTTTATTTATTTTTTGCAGGTGTGCTTAGCATTCATTTCACTTTTGAACTCTTAAAGTAATTGACACATTTTTTATTTAGTTGTTCTTTACTTTTTTCCATTGATGAAAAAAGTAATAGGGCTGGTTTCTTTGTTTTGATTTTCTGAAGATGACTTAACTTTATTCATCTTGTTTTTTAACGTGTCTTTGCGAACGCAGTGAAGCAAGCTGTCGTTGTGAACAAAAAAATATTGTTTGGAACTCCATCAACATGTTTTGTTCATTT
>NZ_JBFFKM010000089.1:0-6157 GCF_041555395.1 Lutibacter sp.
CCGTTGGCAGTAAGTTGAAAATTATATTAAAAGGAAAATATCGAACAGAAAAATTTAAATTTTATTAAATAAAAAAATGATTTAAATATGATAATCTCGAAATTTAATCAACAAACGGGAATTCTTGAAAATGAATTTACTGAAGATGTAACTTTGGAAGAAATTGTAAACTATATGATTTCAGCAAAAGAAAATAAAATATATCCCAGATTGTTGAAAATTAAAACTAATGCGACAAATGCAAATTTTCTATTTTCTATAGATGATTTAAAAACAATTGTAATAGAAAATGATAAATCATTAGAAAACTTCAATCTTATTATTTCCGCAATAATTGTAGACAATCCTCAAACGACTGTGATTTCAATGTTATATCAAATGCTTGCCGAAAAAAATGATAAATATATATTTAATGTTTTTTCGACAGATAAAGGAGCATTACAGTGGTTAAAAAATTACTGAGATAAAACCTAATGCCAACACCTCATAAAATTTATGCTTACATTTAAACTAAATAACACGAAATAAGATGATTAAATTCTTTCGCCATGCCTTAAACTCTTCAGACGCCAGATACTGGTTGCCGAACTACCTTTCTAATATCTTTAATCTATATGTATCGCAATAAGAACTATTCCAAAAGCAGTCTAAAGAGATTATTGAGGCCCTTAACCATCATATATAAAATAGATAGAATGATATTATGAAAAACTAACCAACCTTCTTTTTATATTTTTTGGGCCTATTGCCTGTTTTCCTCAGGATGGTATTACTTTTAAAAAGACTCCTATTTAAAGTTTTTGAAATAATATGGCTATAAAAGATTAAGTTTTGCAATTAAAAACACACTAAATAAGTACAACCCTGTCACTGACGGTTTATTTATGGCTGAATTAGGTGATAAATATATTTTACCTGATAAAACTCTCAACTCAATTTTTAACAAATAAATCATCAATAATTTTATAATCTAGCCACCCAACCATGTTTAAATATAAATAACATTTAGAGCATGTTCCATATTTTTTGTATTTTACAAGGGATCTTAAAGACACATTTACATATGCGATTAAAATCTTCCTTGTTTAAAGTCCACTATTTAGTATTATTTCTATTTCTTTTCACCAGTTGTGAGCAGTCCAAAAAGGAGAATTCAATTGGGCCAATAATGAAACGTGATTTAGAGGCTATTAAAAAAGACGGTAAACTTAAAGCGCTTACAGTTTATAGCGGAACAAGCTATTTTTTATATAAGGGGCAACCCATGGGCTATGAGTATGAATTACTTAAAAGATTAGCCAAACATCTAGACCTTGAACTTGAAATGGTTGTGGTTAAAGATCTTGATGAACTTATTACCAAACTCAATCAAGGTGAAGGTGATATTTTGGCACACGGACTCGCCATTACCGGAAACCGCAAAACATCTATTTCGTTTACAAACTATTTGTACCTGACCAAACAGGTATTGGTTCAAAAAAAGCCGGACAATTGGCGTACCATGCATTGGCACAAATTGGAAAATGTGTTGATACAGGATGCCATAGAATTATTACAGGACACGGTTTCCATCCGTAAAGGTTCGTCTTACAGCGAGCGCATTGCAAATCTTAGTGAGGAGCTAGGCGGCAACATTTTTATTAAAGAACTTTCAGGACAAATGGCTACTGATGAAATCATTAAACAGGTCGCCGAAGGGAATATTAAATATACTATTGCAGATAATAATATAGCCAAGATCATGGCTTCCTATTATCCAGTTTTAGATATTGAGGTGCCTGTTAGTTTTTCACAACGAATTGGATGGGCGACGCGTAAAAATTCACCTGAATTATTAAAAGCCATAAACTTATGGCTAGAGGACTTTAGAACGGAGATAGACTATAACATTATTTACAACAAATACTTTAAAAACAAAAAGAATTTTAGACGACGTGTAAAAAGTGACTTCTACAGTTTGAACAAAGAGGAAATTAGTCCTTACGATGAGCTTATACAAAAATATGCCGAAAAAATCAATTGGGATTGGCGTCTGGTAGCTTCCTTAATTTATCAAGAATCAAAATTTGACCCCAACAATAGCTCTTGGGCCAATGCCAAAGGGCTTATGCAATTGATGCCTAAAACTGCCCAAGAACTAGGTGTACAAGATCGCAGCGATCCAAAACAGAGTATTAGCGGGGGTGTCAGATACCTTAACCAAATTTGGAATAATTTCGACAAAATTGAAGACCCCATTCAGCGAACTAAATTTACGATGGCCTCCTATAATTGCGGAATGTACCATGTTAAAGATGCTCAAAAGTTAGCTTCCAAAAGAGGTTTGGATGCCTCTATTTGGGATGACAATGTTGAAGATATGATCTTAGCCTTGAGCCATCCCAAAAACTATAATAATTCCATAATAAAGTATGGTTACGTTAGAGGTGTAGAGCCCTATAATTATGTCAATCAAATTTTTGAACGCTATGCTCATTACACTCAATTTATTAAGAAATAACTGCTTGAAATTGTGTTGAATAGAACTTGATGATATTAAGAACACACCTGAGAAAAAAACTTAAGATGTGTAAAAAACATTGCTTATTTTAGACTTAACCAAAGGTTGTTGCAATTTTGCTAGCATCTGATTTTCCTTCGGAAAATCCTCGCATACAAAACCGTTGGCAATAATTATCCGACAAAAAATAAAATATGAAAAAGACTAACACTCTACTTACGATTCTAATTATTTCGCTTATTTCCGGAATATATTTTTTAACAAATATTTTTAATTCTAGTAATGAGTTTAAAAAGGATTTTAATGAGTTTGAAACTCCATCAGAACTAAAAATTGAATTAGATAAAGGAATTTATGATTTATTCGAATTATCAACCAAATTAAAAGGAATTGAAAAATCTGATATCGATTATTCAATAACTGTAAAAGGAGAAAATCCAAAAATTATAGAAATTGGTTTAAATACAATTGATTCAATTAATAAAAATAAAATAACAATTACTTATACTATTAACGACATAGTATTTAAGAGTATTGGACAATTTGAAATCAATGAAAAACAATCTGTAAAAATAGTTTCGAAAATTAATGATAAACAGATTGACAAATTAGCTTATAGACAAAAAGAAACAAGTAAATCATTCTTTGGAGTTATGAGGTCATCTCTTCTTCTTCTTTTTAGTGTTGGTGGTTTTTTGATTTCAGGAATAATACTATTAATTAACAGAAATAAGAAATAAACTATTGCCAACACCTCATGAAATTTATGCTTACATTTAAACTAAATAACGAACCGTCAAACATTCAACAAATAGTTAAACTATTGTGTTATTAACTTTTAAGGAACAATCGGCATAAATAAACGCACGTAACATGGCAAACCAATGCTGGTGCTCCAGCTATTCTACATCATTCTTAGCTTGCGTAACGTCATGAAATGTCGGCGAATTCTCGGTAATTCTGCCCGCCCCCTTTTTATTAATTTTGAAAGTAACATCCTTTGTTGTGGTAAATAAAAGAACAGATGAAAAAGACGTTCTGAGATGTGATTTCAAAAACACAAAAGCCTCTTCTAATGTAAGCTCGCTTTCCTCATCCTCGGTTTCTCTGGATTGGTAGCGCAATTTCACTAAGACCTTAAAGCCATCTTCAGAATAGACAGGTCTGACAAATATATTTTTCAAGTTAGGCTTACCAATAGTCTTTGCCATGGTTAATTTGGCAAATCGGCCTTCTTGGATACTTTCTTTTACTTGTTCCCAGAAAAGAACAAACACTTCTTGGTATGGCATAAACTAAAGTTTGATGATAAAATATTTTAGTGTTTCAAATAAATCAAATTGAAAATCAGTAACAGTTTATGGTGCTATTTATTCACCTTTCCAATGATATTTTCTACCGATATGATCTTCTGCGCCAAGCAATTACTTTTACCCTTGCGAATATCAAAATTAAGTGATGAATACACGCGATCACAATCTGGCTCCAGTATATCATAAGACTGTTGCACAATAGCCAAAGCTTCAGACAGGGTTTCGGTCTCTATGATGGTACCCATAGGGGTAAGCTGATAAGTAACGCCACTTTCGCGTATCATTTTTATCACCTTACTCACGTAAGGACTTACGCTCTCACCCTTATCGGTAGGAAACATGGCAAATTCTAATAGTACAGACATTGATTTAAGCGGTATTAGTTATTTGTACAAAGATAAGTGGTATTGGCTTTGTAATTGGTTTTGTTTCTAAATAAATAGGCAATCATTAATTGTTTTTACAAATACACTATGTTTAAACTGCTACGATATTAAGACGATTAAAAAACAGTAAATCCAAAATATTTTTGTATTTCAATTTACATAATCTTAAAAAAAATCACCTCATTGCTGAGGTGATAAATTTGCGTGGATAATTTGTAGGTCCGCTGACCTACGCTGGCAAAAATAGTAATTAATTTTATCAAAAAGCATTTAAATATTAAAAGCTGAATATTTCGGTCTTCTGCAGCATCAAAGAAATATAAAAACTGTTGCCAACGAGGGAGTACAATCAAACAGAAAATCCACAAACCAATTAAGTACTAAAAACAGAGACTCCCCCATTTCCACCAGTATTTTTCATTACCTAAATGAAAACTACAAATTCTTAAATTTCGTTTCTCATCTCACGTCTCACATCACACTAAAAAAAATACAGTTTCCAATTCCGCGCAATAAAAGCTTCCTGAAAAGTCAGTCTTTATTCTTTGCCTTTGCGTTTTAAATCCCTGCTGATGTAAAAGAATAATTTCGCTTTTCCTCTTTTACACCCATTCATCATATTTTTTAAGCAAATTCAGCTATGGTAAATTTTTGAGATCCTGGAAAGTTTAATATTATACTTAAAAAAAAACAGGAAGCCGAAGCTTCCTGTTTCCTGAAGAATTTAGTATATCTGGTAACTTTTAACGGATCCTTAGCATCACTCCATTTCTAAAACTACACCAAAGAAAGTTTAAATTAGCAAATGTCTATAACCCTTCATAAATCCTCAATACTTTTCAGTAATGAAGATCTGTTTTTATGAAAAACAGGAAGCCGAAGCTTCCTGTTTCCTGAAGAATTTAGTATATCTGGTAACTTTTAACGAATCCTTAGCATCACTCCATTTCTAAAACAACACCAAAGAAAGTTTAAATTAACAAATGTCTGTAACCCTTCATATATCCTCAATACTTTTCAGTAATGAAGATTTATATTTTATATCCTAAATCAATGAACTAAATTAATACGCCAAAATTACATCATCAATACCTTCTCCAAAATGATCTTTATCAAATTGCTGTATGATTGTTATCAAATTACCATATGTTACTATATGATTGTTATCATATTAACTATTGACAAAAGACAAGAATATTTTATTTCAAAATTAATCTAAGCTTTAATCCGTTTCCACAAGAATAGTTTCAACAAAACAGAATGTTTAGCAGATAATAAGGAGTTCGGAATTCTCTTCATTTTGTTCCATAAAATATATCTGCAAGGGCATTTAGAAAAAAGGAAAAATACACTTTTAATGATAGTAATTTATTCAAACCCCAATTCCGGCAATCAACCCTTGCATATACCACAAATAGCACTACTGCGATGACACATCCTCATTTAGTGCTATTTGTTTATTTTACTTCACACATTACGAGAATCCCTCACGTGTAAATCGTCAGGTAACAATGCATATAAAAAATAGCTCAATTATTATAAATATGATCTTTATAACACAAAAAAACATTAATTTTAAACATCTGAAGAGTACGTTTTTAAACCCGCAACTTTTCATTTTCAAACCCGTTAGCGGCAAGCACTGAGGAGCAACCAGATAAATAACAAACAATCACAATAAAATATAAGTTGCAGAAATGATAAATGGTTTAAATACAAACGAGGTAAACGAAAGACTCTCCTCTTTTGGCTACAACGAATTGCCTTTCGAAAAACCTAAAAATGTTATTGGTATTGCGATTGAAGTAGTCAAAGAGCCTATGTTTTTACTCCTTATTACTTGTGGTTTTTTATATATTATTTTAGGAGATATAAATGAAGGATTAATTCTTTTGTCAACGATTTTCATTATTATTTTCATTACATTTTATCAATATCAAAAAACTGAAAAAGCATTA
>NZ_JBFFKM010000090.1:0-6041 GCF_041555395.1 Lutibacter sp.
AAATCTCTCTTTTTAAGCAATACATAAGAAAGATATATAAAAATTGCCGTCCAAACCATGACAATAATAAGGTCATTGGGCTGTACTGAAAAATCTTTTGACAAATCTTCACCCACTTGTTTTGCCACCGTTTTAACGGCACCTAAACGTGTAAAAGGTTCTTTTATTAAATTGCTCATGGCTTCCAAAGGGAAAAACTGCATGACATTGGCAACGCTTTCTTCAAATTTCCAGTACAGCATTCCTTTGGTAAAGCCTTCAATCATGGCCCAGATCAACATAGCGCCAACGGCAAAAGCTGATCGTTTTACTAAAATTCCCAAGAACAATCCAAAAGAAAAGAAACCAACTAGCTTCACGAAAAATGCAAATAAATATTCTAAATCGGTTGTTACGATGGAAAATTCGTTAAAATCGGAATAACTGTAACCGAGTATAAGAGAGACAATAAACACAAATAGGGTTGAAATTAAAGCAAGAAGCACCACGGTATAAAATTTGGAGAGCACAAATTCCTGCTTGCTTAAACCATCAATCAAATTTTGTTTTAATGTTTTGTTGCTGTATTCGTTGGCCATCATGGAAACGATAACGAGCAACAGGAAAAATTTAAAAATAGCCGCCATATAGGTGTTGAAATGCCAGATATAAGGGAAATTGAAAATACCTTGATCTGCCAAATGAAATTTAACCGGACCGATATCAAATTTAATGGCTGCAATTAATGCAATTGAGGTGAGTAAAATAAAATAAATGAAGATCAAAACCCTGCTGGCCCTGTTGTATTTTAATTTATGAATTTCTATATTTAACAATCGAAGCATCTCTTAATTTTTGTTGGTTAACGTTAAAAATTGTTGTTCTAAACTTGGTTTGCGTTTAACCAAATGTGACAATACAATGCCGTTATGGAACAAATAGCTGTTTATTTCTGTAGCTGAAACTACTTTGTTTAAAGTGGCAATTATTTTGTCATCTTCTGTTTTGATGGATGCGATTCCATCAAATTTTGTAAGTAATTCCACTAATTTTTCACTGTCAGTCTCTGCTTTAAGTTCAAAAAGTCCGTGAGAAGCAACCATTTCATCAACGGTTCCCGAATATAATTTAACACCTTCTCTGATGACTACCACGTGCGAACATACCTTTTCCACTTCATCCAATAAATGGGATGCCAGTAAAATGGTGGTTCCGTTTTGGGCTATTTTTTTTATGATGACTCTAATTTCATGAATTCCCTGTGGATCCAATCCGTTGGTGGGTTCATCCAAAATCAATATTTCGGGGTCATTCAACAAAGCTGAAGCAATGGCCAAACGTTGTTTCATTCCTAAAGAAAAGGTGGAGAATTTACTGTTTCTTCGTTCGTATAAATTAACGATTTTAAGTTTTTCTTCAATTTTAGCAAAAGGGATTTCCTTTATTTTACAAACCAATTTTAAGTTTTGAATGGCGGTCATATATGGATAAAAATTAGGTCGCTCAATGATGGCACCCACTTTTTTTAAAGCCTGATGTGTTGTTAAATTACCGTCGAACCAGCTAAAACTTCCGGAGGTTTTATTGACAACATTTAAAATAATGCCCAGCGTGGTCGATTTTCCGCTGCCGTTAGGGCCCAGAATGCCGTAAACATTGCCTTTTTTGATATCAAAAGACAAATCATTTACAGCGTGAATACCGCCAAATTTTTTATGCAGATTTTTTAAGGAGAGAATTGTTTCCAAATTTTTGTTGTTTAGTATAAAAATTAGACGTTTATTAACAATAATTGTTACGGCAATATACTAAATTTGGACTTTATCAAATATTTTTATGGAGGAAGAAAAATTAATGTCGCGAAAAAAGCCGAGTTATCCCATTAACGATCAGTTGTATGCGTATTTAACGGAATACAACAGGAATATTAAAATTCCGATTTTTTATGACGATTTGCTTCGCTTTGCAGGAGGAATCTCCGTATTTGATAAAAATGGGGAGGATTCCCTTTGGATTCGCGTGTATTATTCGGATCACGAGCGTGACGAAATTGATTTAAGCCTGAAACGCATGTATATCATTTTGCATGGCGACGGGAGCGAGGACTCTGTTTCATTTTTAAACGTTGATGCCATTGACTATTGCACTTTTGGAAATTCAAAGCCTTTTAGGGTGAAGATCAGGAATATTTTAAATGATAACCACACCTATATTTATATTAAAAAAGCGGATGCGTCAAGGGTGTACGGACTCGAATTGGAGCATATTCTGTCGCCTAACAACATTAACTTTTTGGTTTATAGAGATACGTTGATTGAGGAACATGTTTTAGGCATTCCAGGCGATATGTTTATTGACGAAAATCTTAAAAATGTGTCGGTCAGCGGTATAAATAGGCTTTCGAAAGAGTTCGTAAAATTCAATGAGCGCTGTGTAATTCGTTTGTTGGGAGACATGCGTTCCTATAATTACGTAATTGTGGCTTCGTATGATTTTGATCAGGTTGAATATAGAATTCGTGCCATGGATTTTGACCAGCAATGTTATGAAGGGAATTTAAAGGTCTATTTTCCGCAGTATTTTAAAGAAAATTATCCATTTGTTAAAATGGTTGCAGAAAACCTTCAGAAAGAATCCATAGAGCAATATAAAAAAGAAGAACGTTCGGCAATTGCACGAAGATTTAGAGGTGCTCACACACGGGTAAACAGTTTGTTGGATTGTATGGTAAACGACAAAATTTCAACACCTGAAAAGGTTCAGCAGCTAAAAATGGATTTAATGAAATACACCAACGATAAAAATTTCAAGAAATGTAAAACGATGGGCGATATTTTAAAAGTAGGTTTCGATTTTGTGGTAAGAAATTATGAAAACGTAAACACCTATATTATTAGGTAGCATTGAGAAGTTCCAAGCGGTCACTGAGCAGAACCGAAGTGAAAACTTTCAGTCTCTAGTCTCAATTTTTCAGTCTCTTAATAGTTGTCATAGTCAAATTCATCCAGATTTTCCATATCTGTTTCGTCGTCAAAGTTATCCAGATCATCAAATAAATCTTCAGCAATAAATTCTTTTTCGGGCGCTTTGTCTGGTTTAGTTCCAATTGACAGCATGATTATTGGCAGGTCTTTTTCTTCAGGATCCATAATTTTCGACAATTCAACAAAAAACGTCCACATGGAAAGAAAATCATAGACATAAATAAGGTTATCGCCTTCTTTTGTTAAAACATCCTTCAGCAAACACTTGCGCATGCACAATGCCGAGCCGTCATCGGACATGTCAAAGAGCGGAATTTCTTCCCCTTGTTCCCAATCTTCATTGGTTCTGTAGAAAGAAGCCATTTCAAGTCCTTGAAAGCCAAATGATTTTGCGATAATATAATGTAAATCTTCTAAATTAATGGTTTCATGAACAAGAATATCCCTGATTACATCCTTCTCAACATCTAACAGTACTCTAATTTTGTAGGCCATTTTATACACACATTTAAAATGCAAATGTACTATTTAAAGTTTTAATTCTTATTTTTACGGACTGACAAATTTTTTATGAACGAAAAAGAAAAAACATTAGCCGCATTAAATTCTTTATGCAAAAACACATTAAATGAAACGTTGCACATCACCTACACCGATTTCGGCGAGGATTATTTGGTGGCTAAAATGCCTGTAAACTCAAGCGTTTTTCAACCTGACGGCATTTTAAACGGAGGTGCTACCATGGCTTTGGCCGAAAGCGTCGGAAGTCCGGCTTCCATGCTGGCTGTTGACAATGATAAATTTATGGTGAGGGGGATTTCCTTTTCCGCCAATCATTTAAGAAGCGTTAAAAGCGGAAATGTAACCGCAACTGCAAAATTTATACATAAAGGCAGAACCACACATTTAATTGAAATTAATGTGGAAGATGACCAGGGGAAATTAATTTCAAACTGCAGGCTTACCAATATTATTTTGCCTAAAAAATAAAGGATGTCAAAAAAATTGAAGATTGTTTTAAAAATAGTCGGACTGCTTTTTGCCTTAATTTTGGGCGCAATAATTGTGCTTTTTTACCGCTTCTCATCTCCCAAATCCGATGTTGAAATTCAAAAGGAATTTGCCAAAAACAATGGTGCCGTTTTTATAAAAAAGCATCAGTTTAAAGGTCATCATTACCGTGTGTTAGCGTTTCAAAAAGAAATTGATACCACATTGACAACCATTGTTTTTGTTCACGGATCTCCTGGCTCCGCATTGGATTTTAAACGGTATGGTGCTGATGTTGACATAAACAGGGAAGCAAATTTAATGACCTATGAAAGAGTTGGTTATGGAATCGATGAAACTGGAAATGTACAGGAGTCCATTGCTTTTGAAACGGAATTGCTTGATGAATTATTGAATGGACTGACTAAAAGAAAAACCATTTTGGTTGGATACTCTTATGGCGGACCAATTGTGCTGGCTTCTAAAAACATGTATAAAAAAATTGTTTTATTGGCGCCGGCTGTTTATTCAAAAGTGGAACCACTACCTTGGATTTTGAACTTTTATCAATGGAAAGCAACGCGCTGGCTTTTGCCTGATATTTGGATGGCAGCGTCAAAAGAAAAATTATCACACAAAAAAGACCTTCGGAATTTTGAAGATAGCTGGATTGATAATCCTTCCGGAATCTTGAGTATTCACGGAGATACCGATTGGATTGTTCCTTATGAAAATTCTTTATATTTAAAAGAAAAATTTCCTTCGAAGCAATTTGAATTGGTAACTTTGGAAGGTGCCGGACATGGGTTGGTTTGGTCGCATTTTAAAGAAATTAAAAATAAGTTGCTTCAACTATTAAAAGACGAATAATTGAATACAGATACAGCACATTTTTTTAGCACAATGGAAGGCGTTTTGAACTCAAAATTACCCTTCGTGGCATATAGAAAACCGGATGAAGAAACGGTAAAGGCTTTTGTGCAGCGAACAAAAGAACTACGCGAATTAAAATCGTATAATGAAGCAGCTTTTGTGTTTGCCCCGTTTTGTTCGAAGGGGAAAAAAGTGATATTTCCTTATGAGTTGTGCAATTACTTCAGCGCTTCAATTCGTGATGCTGATTTGTTGGAAAGTGATGAAATGGAGAAAGAACAACCGCAGTTTATGGCCTTTGAGGAACTAAGTGATTTAAAAGAAAAGCATATGTCACTTGTTCAAAAAAGCATTGATTTTATAAAAACCAAAGAAGCCAAAAAAATTGTATTGTCACGAAAAGAAACACTGCAGTATGGGAATTTGAATGTGCTGAACACTTTTAAAAAAATGCTGAAAATCTACAAAAATGCTTTTGTGTATCTGTGGTTTCACCCGGAAATAGGATTGTGGATGGGTGCAACGCCGGAAAAATTGCTCACTAGTTTTGAGGGCA
This sequence comes from Lutibacter sp., assembly GCF_041555395.1. Taxonomy (GTDB): domain Bacteria; phylum Bacteroidota; class Bacteroidia; order Flavobacteriales; family Flavobacteriaceae; genus Lutibacter. The sequence goes on from NZ_JBFFKM010000090.1 coordinate 5,383, forward strand.
ATTTTAAAACCATGGCTTTGGCGGGAACCCAAAAATACAATGGAACCACAAATGTTAATTGGCAAATAAAAGAAAAAAAGGAACAGCAGTATGTGACAGAATTTATTTTGGAAAACTTAAAGGAATCTGTTGAAAAATTGGAAGTCACAGAACCATTTACGGTGCAGGCCGGCAGTTTGGTGCATATTAGGACCGATATTTCCGGTAAATTAAAATTGACCAATTCTTTGGAAAAACTCATTAACGCACTTCATCCGACACCTGCGGTTTGCGGATTGCCAAAAGCAGTTGCTGAAGCCTTTATATTGCAGAACGAGAACTATGAAAGGTCCTATTATTCAGGATATTTAGGCGAACTTAATCTAAATGAGGGTACCAGTTTATTTGTGAATTTACGCTGTGTGCAATTGGAAAATAATTTGGCATCAATTTATGTTGGCGGTGGAATTACGGCAGACAGCATTCCTGGGAATGAATGGGAGGAAACCGTTTCTAAGGCGGAGGTTATGAAAAAAGTATTGTCATAAAAACAGGAATTTAACATTATTCAAAGTCAAAAAAATTATGGAACCTGTTTTTTTATCTCTTGAAGAAATTTATTTAATCTAAATATTTTCCCGACGGCTTTGCCCCGGGGTTTCCGATTTACCTCTCCTTTG
>NZ_JBFFKM010000091.1:0-5901 GCF_041555395.1 Lutibacter sp.
AGGACAGAGCGTTAAGAAAATGTATGGGATACATTTTTAGCGATAGGGCCAGCCGGCGCTCGGGAAGAATTTATTTTACAGAAAAAGATCATCAGACTAGATTTTTTTGTTACTTTTTTTATCAATGAAAAAAAGTAAAAGAATAACTTGATGGATTTAAAAACACGCTGTTTTAGTTCACAAGTAATTAATAAACGAATTGAAATAGAATGAGCATAAAAATAGCAATAATAGGTTTAGGATACGTCGGACTCCCACTGGCACGATTGTTCGCAACCAAATATCCCGTGGTTGGTTTCGACACCAATGAGCAACGCGTTACAGCATTAAAAAGCGGAATTGACAGTACCTTGGAAGTTTCCGATGAATTATTAAAAGCAGTTTTACGGAATGAAAATCCCAATCATCAAACAACCGTCACCCCGAGCGCAGTCGAGGGGCAACAATTAAACAGTCACCCTGAGCGCAGTCGAAGGGCAACGATTAAACAAATAAACGGTTTATACTGCACTTCAGAACTATCCGATATATCCAATTGCAACTACTACATCATAACCGTACCAACGCCTGTCGATAAAAATAACAAACCCGATCTTACGCCTCTTGTAAAAGCAAGTGAAACGGTGGGGAAAGTGATCAAAAAGGGTGATATTGTCATTTACGAATCTACCGTATATCCCGGAGCAACGGAAGAAGTGTGCATTCCTATTATTGAGAAAATATCAAAATTCACTTACAATGTCGACTTTTTTGCGGGTTATTCCCCGGAACGAATCAATCCGGGCGACAAAGAACATACGGTTGAAAAAATATTGAAAGTCACTTCAGGTTCCACGCCCGAAATTGGCATCAAAGTAAATGAATTGTACAAAAGCGTCATCACCGCTGGCACCCATTTGGCACCTTCTATAAAAGTGGCCGAAGCTGCAAAAGTGATAGAAAATTCACAACGCGACATCAACATTGCTTTTGTGAATGAACTGGCAAAAATTTTCAATATTTTAAATATAGATACCCAAGCAGTATTGGAAGCAGCTGCAACCAAATGGAACTTTTTGCCTTTCAAACCGGGCTTGGTTGGCGGCCATTGCATAGGTGTAGACCCTTATTATCTGGCGCAAAAAGCGCAGGAAGTAGGATATCATCCCGAAATTATATTGGCAGGGCGAAGGGTAAATGACAGTATGGGTCATTATGTGGCTTCAGAAGTGATTAAGCTTTTCGTGAAAAACGACAAAGAAATAAAAAATGCCAAAATTTTGGTATTGGGCATTACCTTCAAAGAAAACTGTCCGGATGTGAGAAATACCAAAGTGGTGGATGTCATTAAAAACTTGGAGGATTTTGGCACGGAAGTCACGGTGTATGACCCATGGGCAAATCCAGCCGAAGTTCTTAAGGAATACGGACTTACTACCTATAACAGTTTCCCAATATCCGCTATAGGCTCCAACAACCCTAGCCCTGAGCAAAGCCGAAGGGGACAACCAGCAACCGCCTATGATGCCATCGTTTTAGCCGTATCTCACAAGGAATTTTTAACTATGGATTTGTACAAATACCTCCATAAAAACGGCATAATTTATGACGTGAAGGGAGTGCTTACCTGTAAGGTTCATGGGAAGTTGTAGTTTAGAAGTTCCGAAAAGGAATGAAGGTTAGCGTAATAAGTTTAAAGTTTAAAGGAAAAAAGGTTTGAGATATAACAAAACATCAATTGTACGTCACACTGAGCGCAGTCGAAGTGCACTTGACACAAAGCAAAACTAGCATGCTATTTCTTACCTATAATTGCAAATTCTTAGGGGAGCCAAATAATTATAGTATACAGTAAAATAACCATGAAACTATCTTATGTTTACATTTTAAAATGTTCAGATAACACCTATTATACAGGAGTTACAAGTAATTTGGAAAATAGAATATTTCAGCATGAATCAGGATTTTACCCAAATTGTTATACGTTTAAGAGAAGACCTTTATTACTTGTCTTTTATGCTGAGTTTACGGATATTAATTTAGCATTTGAAATTGAAAAGCAAATTAAAAAATGGTCAAAAGTAAAAAAAGCGGCTTTAGTTAATGGAGAATTTGATAAATTGCAATGGTTATCGGAATGTAGAAATGCAACACATTACAAGTATGAACCAGATAAAAAAATTCAATAATTTTGCAGAAAAAGATCATCAGACTATCAATCGCACCGGCTGGCTCGTTCACTAAAAATGTTCACTGAACATTTTCTTAACGTTCCGCCCTATTATTTTTTTTATCAATGAAAAAAAGTAAAGGAAAGAAAGGACAAAAGTATTTTAAAATTCGTAATTGCGAGATGGGTTCCTGAGGCGGAGCCGAAGTAAGCCGACTGCCAAACTGTTTATACAGTAGCAGTGTTAACATAATAACAAACAGATTGTCACAGCTTTTTTTAAAAGTTTCGCAATGACATAATCGAAAACAAAAAAACCGCACGACAGCACGACAGCACGACAAAATTACAAAATATGAACATAGCAGTAATAGGCACAGGATATGTAGGATTGGTTTCAGGAACTTGTTTTTCAGAAATGGGAAATAAAGTAACTTGTGTAGATATAGACGCCACTAAAATAGAAAACCTGAATAAAGGAATAATTCCAATTTATGAACCTGGGTTAGAGCCTATGGTTTTAAAAAATGTGGAAAGCGGAAATCTGTTTTTCAATACAAATCTGGGGGAAGCCTTAACAGATGCCGAAATAGTATTTATAGCAGTAGGAACTCCAATGGGAGATGATGGGTCGGCAGATCTTCAATATGTGCTGGCAGTTGCAAAATCAATAGGAGAAACCATGCAAAAACGATTGGTGGTCGTAGATAAGTCGACTGTACCTATAGGAACGGCCGACAAAGTACAAGCAACCATTCAAAAGGAACTGGATAAAAGAGGGGTTGTCATGGAGTTTGAAGTGGTTTCCAATCCTGAATTTTTAAAAGAAGGTGCTGCAATACAGGATTTTATGAAGCCTGACAGGGTGGTTATTGGAGCCGAAAGCACCTTTGCCATAGATAAAATGAAACAATTATATGCGCCGTTTTCCATGTCGCACGAACGTTTTATTGTGATGGACGTCCGGTCTGCTGAAATGACCAAATATGCGGCAAATGCCATGCTGGCCACAAAGATTTCTTTTATGAATGAAATTGCCAATATTTGCGAAAAAGTGGGTGCCGATGCAAATCAGGTACGAATTGGGATTGGTTCCGACAGCAGAATAGGGTATGGATTTATTTATCCGGGTTGCGGTTATGGAGGTTCTTGTTTCCCGAAGGATGTAAAAGCATTAAAGAAAATAGCTTCTGAATACCATTATGACGCAAAATTAATAACTTCGGTAGAAGAAGTGAACGATGCCCAAAAATTGGTAATTGCCAACAAAGTGATCAAGCGTTATGGAGAAACTTTAAAAGGATTTACCTTTGGGCTTTGGGGATTGGCTTTTAAACCCGGCACCGATGATATGCGTGAAGCACCGGCCTTATACGTAATTAAAGAACTGGTAAAAAGAGGGGCTAAAATTCAGGCTTACGATCCAAAAGCCATGGAAGAAGCCAAAGACTTTTATTTAAAAGGGCTCGAAAATGTTTCTTATGTAAATTCAAAATACAAGGCCTTGGAAAATGCAGACGCTATGATATTGCTGACGGAATGGAAAGAATTCCGCTCACCGGATTTTGATGAAATTAAAAAACAATTGAAAACACCTGTCATTTTTGATGGCCGAAACCAATACAATGTTTTTAATCTGAAAGAAAAAGGTTTTGAGTATTATCAGATTGGTAAATAAGCGCGTTCTATCTTTAAAGTGAGAAGTTTAAAGCTGAAAGTCAAAAAAAGGTCAACACTAATCAGGGAAGTTCAACGTTATTATGAACCCATTTCAGCATGACGAGGTATAAATTCACCTTCTCACACCTCAAAAATCCTAAATCATTCTCATTAAACCAAAACAAAAGAAACTGTCCTATGATTTTTTTCGTCAGGACAGAGCGTTAAAAAAATGTTGAGGGAACATTTTTAGCGATAGGGCCAGGTGGCGCGTTGGCATTAAAAGTTAAAAGCTCTAAGCTCAAAAGTTAAAAAATAAGTTCTAAACATAAATTGAAAACAAATCAAAGAAGAAGCGTCCTATGATTTTTTTCGTCGTAAAATATTGAAATTTTTAGCGTTGGCCGGCGGTGCAATCCAAAGAGCTTAAGGTAATCACGCTACTGAGCGAATAGCGAAGTACTGAAAATATGCCAAGCGGTCTAGGGCGGAACGTAAAGAAAACAGCTAGCAGCTGTTTTTAGTGAACGCGCCAGGTGGCGCGCTAGGAGAATTCATTTTACAGAAAAAGAACATCAGACTAGCCTTTTTTGGTTCTTTTTTTGGCAATGAAAAAAAAGAATAAAACAACTTAACCAAAAAACTCAAATCCTTTAAACAACTATAATATTACAAAACCCCCATATGTCAATTCAACACGAAGTATTATCTTGCGAAAGATTTAGCAAACACGAAGCAAATAAATATTGGCACTGCTAATGAAAAGAGATTAGATGCCAATCAACTAATGAATAGTATTGGAAAATTTATGCAATACCTTAGAAATACAAACAGAAAATAATAAATAACCGCAAGACTGCAAGACCGCACGACAATAAAAGAGCGAAGCGAGACTGCAAGACTCAACCACCGCAAGACAAAAAAAGAACTGCAGACAGCAAGACATTAAAAAAATGAAAAATTTCGCACTTATAGGAGCAAGTGGCTACATTGCGCCACGCCACATGAAAGCCATTAAAGAAACCAATAACACTTTAATAGCCGCTTTAGATAAATTCGACAGCGTAGGCATTATGGACAGCTATTTTCCAAAAGCCGACTTTTTTACGGAATTTGAACGTTTCGACCGGCATATCTCCAAACTAAAATTCGAGAAAAACATTCCGTTGGATTATGTAAGCATTTGCACACCAAATTACCTGCACGATGCGCACATTCGCTTTTCCTTAAGGCAGGGTGCCGATGCCATTTGCGAAAAGCCATTGGTACTCAACCCCTGGAACATGGATGCATTGTCCAATATGGAGAAAGAGACAGGGAAAAAAGTATACAATATTCTGCAATTGCGCGTACATCCAAGCATCATCGCTTTAAGGGAAAAAATAGCTGCCGGACCAAAAGACAAAGTGTACGATGTGGATTTAACCTATTTAACCTCGCGCGGTCATTGGTATTACACCTCATGGAAAGGAGATGTATCTAAATCAGGTGGCATCGCCACCAACATCGGCGTTCACTTTTTCGATATGTTGTCCTGGATCTTTGGCGACCTCAAACAAAACATCGTGCACATAAACACACACGACCGTTCAGCCGGTTATCTGGAATTTGAAAAAGCAAGGGTTCGCTGGTTTTTATCTATAAACGCAGACACCTTACCCGATGAAGTAAAAGCAAAAGGACAAACCACTTACCGTTCCATCACCATAGAAGGAGAAGAATTGGAATTCAGTGGCGGCTTTACCGATTTGCACACTGTTTCTTATCAGGAGATCATTGCAGGCAAAGGTTACGGACTCGAAGCACCTCGCCAGGCCATTGAAATTGTGCACAGTATCCGTCATGCGCAACCCATCGGCCCAAAAGGAGATTACCATCCCTTTGTGTTAAAACCATTGGCAAAACATCCTTTTGAAAAATAAATTAAAAGCTTAAAGTCTAAAGATGAAAGCTCAAAGCCTAAAAGTAAAAGCAGAAAGCTCAAAGTAAAAAACTCAAAGTCAAAAGAAAAAAATTACCACAATAAATTCCCCTCTTGAGAGGGGTAGGGGTGTGTTTTTCTTTTGGACAATGAATCTTCAACCCAATCCAAC
>NZ_JBFFKM010000092.1:0-5520 GCF_041555395.1 Lutibacter sp.
TATTTGGTTCTTGCGCAAACAATATATTTAAAGAGCATAACATAACGATTACTGAGAGTTTGATTTTATTCATAATGTTAACATTTAAAGTTAAGTATTTACTTTATAAAAAAACAGAATGGAGTTGAAGCAAAATGTTTTTAAATACGTAACTAAAGTTACATATTTCAACAATATGAAAAACAGTTAGTTGCAATTAATAATGAGACTAAATAAAAGATTCCACCTGCTATAGGTGTTGGGCTTGAAAACTCTCAAACTCCCGAAACTCCAATTCAGAGCCTAATGCGTGCATAATTTTATCTGCGGTAGTAGAATGTATCCCTGATAGATTGCCACGCTCTAAACGCCCTGTAAATTCAAGTCTTTTACTATTTTGTACACCTTCATAGAAAGCTCCAACTATCGGCAATAAAGTGAGATTCCAAACTATGATTTGGCAGATTATATTTTGGATTCAAAATAAAAAAGCCAAATCAACTTAATGAAATGGCTTATATGAAGTGTTAGTTAGTAGTACTTTATAAATTAATTCAAATAATTGTAAGTACATCTTCATAAAATAAGTTCGGCAGCATTTTTTTAATAACTGAAATGTCTATGTCCATACCACGAAACTCGTTTACATTTTTTGAATTTTGAAAAGTACGCTCCATCTCTTAATTCTGTCGGTGTTAAATCATTTGTAGTTCTCATAATCTTATATTTTAAGTTAAATATTTTCCTAATGTTTTGTTATATCAAATTTAAGGGGCAAATGAAGCTTTCGCAACTACATATTAATGTAGTTTATGCCATAAAAGCCACCCCACCTCAACTGATTGCTTAGGATTTTAGCAAAACGGTGTTAAAATAGTAAGGAAAATATTGACGAGATTTCATCCAATCGAATGCCTTTGTTACATAAAAAACACCGTCAAATCTGTGGGGATAGACGGTGCATTCATTAAGATAAAAAGGCGTTAATCAACCCCTTTTTACTTTCTTTCATTGGCAATATTCCATTAATCTTAACGCGAAATTAGATAAGGATTATTAGGGGTGAAATGATATTCCTCAATTTCATAATAATTGTTGTCATAAACTTAACGGTTGATGATGATTTTTTATATAGAAGTATATGGTAAGAATTGATGTAAAATTTGAGAGCCTTTTTTATATTATATATCCGCCAAGTCTAACAGGAAAATTATTTCTCATATTCCCGAAACTCCAATTCTGAGCCTAAGGCTAGCATAATTTTATCTGCGGTAGAGAATGTAATTCCCGCCAACTTATTCCGCTCTAAATGCCCTATAAACTGATAGCGAGGACTGCCAAATACCTTCACAGAAAGCTCCAACTGAGTCCACCCGTTTTTCTGCCGTTGTTGGCGTACAAACTGCCCGAATTTTTCTAATGATGAGGTCATTTTATGCTGATTTATTCATAAAATTAATCAGATAATTTATAATTAACAAAATTGCTATTAAGAATTATTATGAATACCGATTTAAGTGCTTTACTTTTTAATTTTTTTTTATATTTGTTAAAGCAATGTAACTAATTTGAAAAAAATTACATCATTTTATTTGTAGTCATGAACCCTAACTAACTCTCAGAATGAGAGATAAATTGCCCCTTGATAGAAACTGTCATCAAATGGTTGGACATATCTGTTGTCGGAAGGTCTTTGCTCGAAAAAGGCGTTACTGTTGATATAAATAACCAACCAATAGAACCACTTTCGCACTACCACGTTGGTAAAAATTTACTCACGGGAAAGGTAATATTCCTTAAAATTTAACCAAACTTTTATCTTTTTTATTGTCGTTTGTTGCTGCAATTATAATTGCTATTAAGAATTACTATAAATACCAATTTAAGGGGCTGTACGTCATTTATTTATTTTAAATTCGTTGCGCTATGTACCTAATAAAAAAAATTGCAGCATTACTAAATTATTTTTATCGGAACTCGAAGTAATTCGGAACGTTGTTGTGTTTAAAATTGGGTGAAACCTAAACATATAAAAAAAATTGAAAAACTATGAAAAAATCTATGAAACTCGCTACTAAACAAATGCTCCTTAATGCTTGGAACTTCTGTGAGAAAAATAATAAATCAACCGAATTTACTATTGAACTTATGGCTGACCTCGCTAATGTACCATACGATAATGCACTCGATTTTATGTTTAATTATCCTCGTACCAAAAAAGACCTTGAACTATAAAAAATAACATTCAATAAAAATATTGCTACGGCGCACAAATCATAATACAAAACCGTGGTAAGTTGTAAGTAATTTGATTTGAAATAATTATAAAACAAGTAAACTTGTGAAAACACCAATCAAAGAACTTGACTGCCCCAACTGTGGAAACCGCATCAACGCCTCCTTAGTTGCAGTAACAAATATATCAACTAAGACCAACGAGAAAATCGACATCATTATAACATCACCCGATACAATATACAATTATTGGGTTTATGAGTGTCCTAACTGTAAGAAAAGTTATACCATCACAGAAAGCGGTAATCTGTCAATCGAAAAATAATAACTAAATCCTAAACCCTACTACCCTAATCCCTGTTATTTGAGACTATCCAATACCCTAAAAAATTGCCACGTAATAGAGTGAGTGGCGCGGATAATAGTGCTTTGGTGTCGGAACTTCAAACCGAAAACAGTTTTCAAATCGGTACGGGGTTCTGAATAATAGCTTTTTGTCCAAATTTTTAGCTTTTATCGTCTTTACAATCTGTAATTATGCTATTAAGAATTACTGTAAATACCAATTTAAGGCGCTACTTGTCATATATTTCCCTACATTCGATGTCGCTATGATACCAATATGAAAAAAATTGCAACATATAAATTATTTTTTTATCTTTATGATTATAAAAATTAAAATTATGGCAAAATTTGAAATTTACACAGACAAAAAAGGGGAGTTTAGATTTAGACTTAAAGCGGCAAACGGACAAGCTATTTTAGCAAGTGAAGGTTATAAGGCTAAAGCAAGTTGTGTCAACGGGATTGAATCTGTGAGAAAAAATTCTCAGCTAGATGATAAATTTGACCGTCTTGAATCCAAAAGTGGGCAGTCATACTTTAACTTAAAGGCAACCAATGGACAAGTTATTGGCACAAGTGAAATGTATGCAGCGAAAAGCGGAATGGAAAACGGAATTGCATCTGTTAAGAAAAATGCCCCTACAGCAGAAGTTGTAGAATAGGATTTTATATAATTGATACTGGCAAATATTATTATAAGAGAATAAATTAAGAAAAACTAAAGGCTTTCACTCATTTGAGAGCCTTTTTTTATGATATATACTCCAAGTACAATTGGGTAATTATTTTTCAAACTCTCTAAACTCCAATTCTGAGTCCAATGCTTGTATTATTCTGTCTTTGCTTGTAAATGTTATTTCATAATTTCCCGTGATCTATACGGTCATTAAATTCATAATTAGCTTTGCCATAAGCTTTTAAGGAAGAATTCAGCTGAATTATTTCAATCTTTCGAAGTTAATTCAGTATAGGTCTAAAAAGCCATATAATATGATGATTTCCAGGCTTTTTAATTTATAAAGCTTTTTGTGACAATATTTGTGTAAGCAATTTCCTTATTGGCAACCCATGCAAAAAAACCACCTGCAGTTATTTAGAAAAATTTAGATATTAAATTTAGAAGCGCAGAAGTGCGAATGGTAGAAAATTAAACAGCATAATTTTGTAGAAATTCGTGAAATAACATCGGTTTTAATTTTCTTGACTCACAATGCGCCAAATAGGTTTTGTAATTTTTTCTTGCAAAGCTTTTGATGGCTTCAGGAGTGATTAACTCCATGATTGATACTGATTTCATAATCAAATAATTTTAGTGGTTAGCTTACTTTTTTGAATTAAAAAAATAAATGTATAAAACACTTTTGAATAATCCAAAAAATATACCATTTATTTCATAAAACATACCATTTGTTATATAAAACGAACCGTTTGTTTATTATTTCACTCATCTTACTCATAATATTTATGATCAAATGAGGGTGTCGACGGCTTGCTAGGTGGGCTGTCCTACTTGGGATCTATCATGTTTTACCATTCAAAAAATAGTTGTTGTCTTTGTGAATTGTAAGCTGAAATTTAATATTAAATAGTTAATTTAGCAGCATAGTTAAAAAATAGAATAATAAATATCACAAATGAAGGGAATTATATTAGCAGGCGGCTCAGGAACGCGATTATACCCAATTACAAAGGGAACTTCCAAACAACTGTTGGCCATTTACGACAAGCCGATGATATACTATCCGCTCTCTGTTTTAATGCTTTCGGGAATCACCGAAGTGCTCATCATTTCCACACCGCAGGATTTGCCAAACTTCAAAAACCTTTTGGGAGATGGATCTGAAATTGGAATGCAGTTTTCATATATAGAACAGCCTTCGCCTGACGGATTGGCCCAGGCTTTTATTTTGGGAGAAGAATTTATTGGAAACGATGATGTTTGTCTGATTTTAGGCGACAATATTTTTTATGGTGCCGGGATTGAAAAATTGTTAAGCGATGCGGTTCAAACCGTTTCAGTTGAAAATAAAGCCTCAATCTTTGGATATTATGTACAAGATCCCCAAAGATATGGGGTTGCAGAATTTGATAAAAATGGGAATGTGCTTGGCATTGAAGAAAAACCATTAGAACCAAAAAGCAATTATGCGGTGGTAGGCTTGTATTTTTATCCAAACAGCGTGGTTGAAATAGCAAAAAACACGAAGCCAAGTGCTCGGGGAGAATTGGAAATTACAACAGTAAATCAAACCTATTTGCAAAGAGAGAAGTTAAAAATGGCCATGATGGGTCGCGGTTATGCATGGTTAGATACCGGTACGCAAGATTCGTTGCTGGAAGCATCCAATTTTATTCAAACCATAGAAAAACGACAAGGCTTAAAAGTGGCTTGTATTGAAGAAATTGCCTTTGAAAAAGGGTATATTTCTAAAGGACAGTTACTCGCTTTGGCTGCTCAATATAAAAATAATGAATACGGTTCCTACTTGCTCAAATTAGCGTCACAAGGTAGAAGGTAAAAAGCTAAAAGCTAAAAGTTCAAAGGCTAAAGGTGAAATGTCCGAAGACCGCAGACCGAAGTCGGAAGTTAAAATTTAAAACTCACCACGATTAACTCCCCTCTTGAGAGGGGCCAGGGGTGTGTAAAAGTTGAAAGCTTAAAGCTAAAGTATTAAAATAAGTTATGAACATAATTTATAAACAAATCAAAGAAGAACCGTCCTATGATTTTTTTCGTCTTAAAATAGTTAATTTTTTTAGCGTTGGCCAACGATGCAACCCAAAGAGCCTAGTGGTAGGTGAAGCGGCAGGGAAGGCGGGCTGGGTGATGTGGATAAGGACAGAGCGTTAAGAAAATGTATGGGATACATTTTTAGCGATAGGGCCAGCCGGCGCTCGGGAAGAATTTATTTTACAGAAAAAGATCATCAGACTAGATTTTTTTGTTACTTTTTTTATCAA
>NZ_JBFFKM010000093.1:0-5510 GCF_041555395.1 Lutibacter sp.
AAATAAAATATATATCAAAATAGTTGATATCAAAAAGATTATAGGGGTTAATAAATGGGATTGTAAAAATAAAATTATAGCAATTTAGAAGCTTAGTTTGAAATCAAACTTCTGAAATAATTGTTTAAATATTGTCATATTGAAAATCTAAAGTAGTAAAAAATATGTTATTAAAAAATAAAATAGCAATAAATTATCAATAGTGTAAATTACACTGATTGCATTTACAAATTTTTCCAAATAAATAACAATAAGTTATTTTATTGATCCTTAGTTATTTAAAATTAATTAATCCCTGTATTTAATTTTCCTTGTTTTGTGTTTCAATGGAGTTTATACATGCCAATTTTTAATAGGATGCATAAACATTGTTATTCTTTCTATAGGACCAGCCAATTAATTTACTGCAATAATTTGGTGGCTGCCATATAAGAAATGAGTGCGCAGCTGCCTGTTAAAACCATACCCCAAATAATGTCGACCACAACTACTTTCAACGGCCAGTTTTTTATGGTGGCCATATTGGTCAGGTCGTAAGTAGCATAGCAAAGAAAACCAAGAACCGCACCCTGAATAAGTGCAGTTTGCCATCTGTGTTCCCTCATGGCCGGTAAAATGGCAAAATGTAAGATCCCTCCAATATAAATCAGGTAAAAAATAATGGCCGCCCACCAGTTAACATCAGGCGCGAGGATAAATCCTAATTTTTCCCGGTAGAAATTTTTGGCAATCAGGCCCAGCCAAACCATATCCAGGGCGAAGAAAATGACCGTTGCAATACCATAGATCAATAAATTTTTCATAAGATTTGTTTTTTTTAGTTAAAGTTTTCAAATCGAATATTTCTAAAATTACAAAAAAAAGTATTCATGCGTTTAGCATGGTTGTATTATTTAAGAGATTTAAACTTTTTGGCAAACAAGAATGATGATCCGGTTTGGTAAATAAATTCAAATTCCAGATTAATTAGAATGGTTCCAATTGATTAAAAGAAAGTCGTTGGTTACAAGAAACATAATACCATGATTGACAATGGTTTTAAATTGTCAAAGGTGTATTTATTAGACCCATTTTGTTTTAATTAAGTCTTAATTTAAATTTATTAAAAAAAAACAAGATTACATGGGTTTTGAGAAAAATACAGCATTCATTAATAGCTTATTTGTCCCATACCAAAATCCTCTAAAATTTGTATTATCAGTAAATACAACCACGCTGCCTTTACCTGAATGTTTTATCTGAAAAGGCACCGTGTTTTTTAATACCTCTAAATTGGGTTTTGAAATATAGCCACTTAATAGTGGGTTTGATGTGTATTTCATTGGATTGTTAAAACTAAGGCTATCTGGTTTTATAAATATTTCTGTATCTCTGAACATGGCTAATTTATCATTTTTAAAACCAAAATTTATGGGGTGGGATCTATCTAATTTTGTTTCGAAAATCGCGCCACCAATTTCTTGGGCTTCTTTAAAATCATCTTTTTGTTCAAAGGTGATGTTTTTGGCATCCACTTTAGCGCTATCATATTCCAATTTAATAAAATTATTGTTTGTTAACCATTTTACGGAATTTTTAAAACCAATGATGGTTCCTCCGTTTTTAACCCAGGATAATAATTTATTTAGGGTGCCTCCATCAAGTTTCAATTCTGTGCTTCCATCAGGTTTCAATGCTGTGTTTGGAACAATAATAGCTGTATATTTTGAAAAATCTACAGTTCTTAAATAATCAGTATCCAATTTAGTAATATTCATTTGATAACGTTGATCAAACAAATGCCAGATTTCACCGGCATCATAAGAAGAAATACCATTGCCAACGAATAAGCCAACCTTTGGTTTTTTAATAGTTTTAAATTGAGTACTTCCTAAATTTATTCCTTTAGTGTATCCTGTATTAACTCCTGTTATAGAAAGATTACTGCTGTTTGCTACCTCTTTTAGAAAATTATAAAGTTCATTTTCATTTAAATTCTGATTTTGAACAGGAATTAAAATAGTCCCGTAATCATATGTTTTTTCATCTACTGAAAAGGGCTTCATTCCAAGTTTTGCACGTATTCCTTTTTGAAGAATTTTATTTAGCGCTTTCGGAGTGTAGTATTCGTTCCAAGGCATAACATAAGCATAAGTACTTTTTGAATCTACTGCTCCCTTTTTAAGTTCTAAATTTTCAACCGGTTCACCAATATTATTGGTCGATTTTAACTCAGCATAATCTAAATTAAAAGCTAAAGGAAATGTCCATGCGGAGATATCATAAAATAAACTATCAGTAAACGTAGTTCGCTTTTCAAACATGGCTTTTATTAAGGTGCTTTTTGTCTGGTTTGTAGGAATGATAAAACTTGTTTCTTTGTTATAATGTATTCCATTAACGTCTATGTCATTTTTTAGTTTATTAAATTTAATGCGATGTATATTTAATATTTCAGCTAAATGATATGTTTTAGCAGCATCTTTTTCATCTCCAAAAACAATAGCTTTAACCGTATTTTTTAAATTTTCGTTTTTAACATTTAAATAAAAATCTTTTTGGTAATTCAATAATTTCACACGCATTTCTTTAGCTGCTTCCAAAGTTGATAGTGCCGTTTTAAATTGATTTCGAATAGTAAATGGAAAAGTTAATACCCCGTTTATAGTTTCTTGCGCGTGACCACGTGAACTTGCTTGTTCAAATAAAATACCTATACCTCCATTAATATCAGGAAAGGTGGAACCCTTTCCGTAATAATAATCATCATACCGTTCTTCAGTAAAATATAACGAACCTATGTTGTCAAGTGCTTTCGCATGATATTTTCCAATTTCTTTTGTAAGTTCCTGATTTGCTTTTGGTGTTAACGGATGAACTCTTGATTGTACTCCCGGCTGAAAAAAGAAAGTTGAATTACTGCCCATTTCATGATGATCCGTCAAAATATTAGGCATCCACCTGTTATAGGTTTCTATGCGCGCTCTTGATTCGGGTAACTGAACAGGTAACCAATCTCTATTCATATCAAACCAATAGTGATTTGTTCTTGCGCCAGGCCATACTTCGTGAAATTCCCTATCGTTTGGGTCACTATTTAAGTAGTCACTTTTGTTGGTGTTTGCCCAATAAGAAAATCTCTGCAATCCATCAGGATTTAGAGAGGGGTCTATTAAGATGATTGTGTTTTTTAGTAACGCTGCAATTTCCGAACCTTCTGCGGCAGCCAAATGATAGACCAATAACATACTTGAATTAGATCCGCTTGATTCATTTCCATGTATTGAAAGTCCTTGATAAACAACTAAAGGCATAGACTCCACATTTAATTGAATGCTATTTGCTGATTCTGTCAATCCTAAATGTTTTAATCGAATATTTTCAATGTTTTTATGATTTTCAGGAGATGTTATTGTAAGTAATATCAATGGTCTTCCTTCATATGTTTTACCACGATCTTCAATAGTTATCCTATCAGAAGCCTGACTTAAAATTTTTAAATAGGTAACCAGTTTATCGTGGGTTACATGCCACTCACCAACTTTATGTCCAATCACACTTTCAGGTGTTGGAATTTTTGCATTATAAGTTATGTTTTGCGGTAAATAGTATGATAAATCAAACTGATTTTGAGCTTGCAAATGAATGGTTGCAAATGCCAATATAAAAAAGAAATAATACTTCATATAATTATAATTTTATTCAATTAGTATAAATTTATTACAGGACTATCAACCAAAGATAGCGCTATTATTTTTTGTTTTTGAATAATTGGAATCTCAATTTTTTACTTTTGGTTTATGAGGTTTTCCTATTGATATTAATGAAATTACATGATAATTTAGTGTTTATCAGTCTATAAATCAATATTCCCGCTCTCTTGGTTAAATCTTTGAAATGTGTTATATCCATATTTTCATTTGGGGTATGTAAACCTCCACCCATAGTTCCCAATCCCTCCAAACAACTATTAACATGAAATAAACCTATATTTGAAAGCAATAAAAAAGCCTTGTATTATAGGGCTTGTGTGGTTTGTTGTATGGTTATTTTGTAGTGGTTACTTTCCGATACAGAAATTAGCAAAAATATTCCCCAATAAATCTTCCGTAGTCACTTCACCAGTAATTTCACCCAAATGGAAAAGTGCCCGACGAATGTCAATGGCGAACAAATCGGAACTGATCTTGTTATCAATACCTTTTTGGACTTCTTTAATTGCGTTAAGAGCATTGTTTAAAGCTTCAAAATGGCGCGAATTACTCACAATGGTTTCGTTGTTACTTAAAGCGCCTTTATTGGCCAAATGGGTTAGGGTGGAGGTTAACTCATGAATTCCAGTTTTTTCCTTTGCCGATAAAAACAGGAGCGAAGCATTTTGAAAAACTTCGGTAGTTTTGCCTATAAGTTCGGCATCGGCAACATCCACTTTATTCGCAATAATTAATAGTTGCTTGTTCGGATAGTTGTCTGTTATCTTTTTAATTTCAGAAAGAATGCCTGAAAGGCTAAGTTGATTGGTTTTAATTTTTTCCAGATCGAAAACGTAAATAACCAGTTGCGACTGTTCAATTTTTTCGAATGTTTTTTGAATTCCCAAAATTTCAACAACATCTTCGGTGGTCCTTATTCCGGCAGTATCCACAAATCGATAAGCAACACCATCAATGGAAATTTCATCTTCTATGGCATCTCTTGTGGTTCCGGCAATATGGCTTACAATTGCTTTTTCCTCATTTAATAAGGCATTTAACAAAGTCGATTTCCCAACATTTGGTTCGCCAACAATCGCCACCGGAATTCCGTTTTTTAACACATTTCCCAAAGCAAAGGAATCAATCAGCCGTTTTAAAATCGCACTTATTTTATCGACAAGTCGGTTAAATTCAGCCCTGTCTGCAAATTCCACATCTTCTTCAGCAAAATCGAGTTCCAATTCAATTAAACTTGCAAAATTCAGCAGTTGCTCACGCAAATTTTTAATTTCATTGCTAAATCCGCCGCGCATTTGTTGTAAAGCCACTTGGTGCGAAGCTGCGGAATTTGAGGAAATTAAATCGGCAACAGCTTCGGCCTGGGTCAGGTCCATTTTTCCGTTTAAAAAAGCGCGCAGCGTAAATTCTCCGGCATTGGCATTTCTAGCGCCATTTTTAAGGAACAATTGAATGATTTCCTGTTGAATATAAACGGAGCCGTGACAGCTGATTTCCACTACATTTTCACCGGTATAGGAACGCGGATTTTTAAATACTGAAATCAAAACTTCATCGATCACACGATTGCCGTCCACAATATTTCCCAAATGAATGGTGTGCGATTTTACCTTGTTTAAATCTTTTATTCCATATTTTGATTGAAAAAACTGATTTACCGTTTTTATCGAATCTTCACCCGATAAGCGAATAACGGCAATAGCGCCAACACCCGATGAGGTGGCTAAAGCAATAATGGTGTCGTTTATAATGGAGCTGTTCATAATAAGCAAAAATACTGTTTATTTGTTTAACCGTGTAATTGTTTCCCTTCGACAA
>NZ_JBFFKM010000094.1:0-5144 GCF_041555395.1 Lutibacter sp.
AATAGCAAAGGAATGGTTTGCACCTGAATAGGCGTAGGAATTTCATAGCCTTTTTCTGCGATAGCTCTTAAAATAGGTTTATTTAACTGTAAGTTTTTAAATTGCATAGGATTTGTTTAAAACAAGATTTTGCAAAGATACGCAAAAGCCCCCTAGCCCCCTAAGGGGGAATTGTTAAAAGTTAATTAGCCAATATGCCTATTAACTAGTTAGTATATTGAAAAGTTGATTTTTACATTTTGCAATCCAAAATCTAACATTCAAAATCAATTAAATAATCAATTTATAACCCATTCGGCAATTCCTTAAAACCCATATTGAATAAGGTAAATCCAAAAATATCGGCATATTGTTCAATGGTTTTGGAAACGGACGTTCCGGCTCCGTGTCCGGCTTTGGTTTCAATACGAATTAATGTTGGGCTATTTCCTGTTTGTTTTTCCTGCAATTCAGCGGCAAATTTAAACGAATGCGCCGGTACAACCCTGTCATCGTGATCTCCTGTTGTGATTAAAGTTGCAGGGTATATAATGTCTGCTTTTACATTATGGACGGGTGAATACCCTTTTAAATAGTCGAACATTTCTTTTGAATCTTCAGAAGTACCGTAATCATAAGCCCAACCCGCACCAGCAGTAAATGTATGATAACGCAACATATCCAAAACGCCTACCGCTGGCAAAGCAACTTTCATCAACTCTGGTCGTTGTGTCATCACAGCGCCTACCAATAGACCGCCGTTTGATCGTCCGCTAATTGCCAAATAATTTGAAGAAGTGTAGTTGCTTTCAATTAAATATTCAGCAGCCGCAATAAAATCATCGAAAACATTTTGTTTTTTCATCTTTGTGCCTGCATTGTGCCAATCTTCTCCATATTCGCCGCCACCTCTAATATTGGGAACGGCGTAAATCCCTCCTTGTTCCATCCAAACCGCGTTTGGAATACTGAAACTTGGTGTTATACTGATGTTAAATCCGCCATAACCATATAAAATAGTAGGGTTTTTACCGTTTAATTCCGTCCCTTTTTTATAAGAAATAATCATCGGAATTTTAGTGCCGTCTTTTGAATTGTAAAAAACTTGTTTTGTATCGAAATTCTCTGGATTAAAATCGATGGCCGGTTTGTTATACAATTTTGAAATCCCTTTTGAAGGTTCAAAGGAATAAATTGAACCCGGATTTATATAATTTGAAAAAGAATAATAAATAACAGTTGCCTCTTTTTTATCACTAAATCCACTGGAGGTTCCAATACCCGGCAATTCAATCTCGCGAATTAATTTTCCGTCGTAATCGTATTGTTTTACTTGCGAAACGGCATCAACCATATATTCTGCAAAAATATATCTGCTTGCCGTTGAAGTCGATAACACATTTTTAGTTTCGGAAATAACGTCTACCCAATTTTCAGGTACTGGATTTTTGGCATTCACTTTAACCACGCGCTTGTTTGGTGCATTTAGATTGGTAACAAGCAGCAAAGTTTCACCTTGGCTATCTAAAACGGTTGTTTCGGAATCAAAATTATTTATAGCAGTAACAATCGGACTGTTTTGCTTCGACAAATCTTGAATATACAACTCATTCCCAGAGGTTGAAATTGAAGCTCTAATTTCTAAATATTTCCCATCTTCGGTTACAGTTCCGTTGATATAACGACGCTTTACTTTGTCACCAAAAACAACAGGGTCTTTTTTTTGTGAAGTTCCAAGTTGATGATAAAACAATCTGTGTTGATCTGTTTTTGCTGAAAGTTCGCTTCCTTCAGGTTTTTCATAACTTGAATAATAAAAACCTTCATTTTCTTTCCACGAAATACCGCTAAATTTTACATCAATTATGGTATCTTCTTTAATTTCTTTGGTAAGTGCATCCATCACAATAATTTTCCGCCAGTCCGATCCGCCTTCAGAAATAGCATAAGCAACTATACTTCCATCTTTTGAAAAAGATAAACCACCCAGAGATGTTGTTCCATCTTCAGAGAAAGTATTGGGATCTAAGAATACTTCAGGAGTTTCCTCATTTTTTTGGCGATACAGCACATACTGATTTTGCAATCCGTTATTTTTATAAAAATAATGATAGTCGCCTTCTTTAAAAGGGGCGCCAATTTTTTCATAATTCCATAATTTTTCCAAGCGGTTTTTTAATCCTTTGCGGTAAGGAATTTTCGATAAATAATCAAAAGTCACTTTATTTTCAGCCTTAACCCATGCAGCGGTTTCTTCAGACCTATCATCTTCCAGCCAACGATATGGATCTTTAACCTCTGTGCCGAAATAATTGGTTACGGTATCAACTTTTTTTGTGGTTGGGTAATTCAATGTTGCAACGTTTTTTTGAGATTCGGAATTTTTGCAGGAAATGATAAAAATACCAATCAGGGTTAATATAAAAACAGGTTTCATTTTGGTTTATTTTTTAACAAATATAAATAAAAAGGCATAACCTTTTAGCGATGCCTTTCTATTAAAGCTAATCAACTCATTTAAAATTAAAACAGTATTTTTAATTTACTCCAATTATCATAAATTAAAACAATGTTTAACAATGTCACTACAGCTGCTGGTGCTATGCCTGCAGGCGCTAAAAACAAATGAAAAAAGATAATATTTACAGAAATTGGAGCCAAAACCACCAAAGCGAAAGGTACCCATTTTTTAATAAGAAGCAGCAACCCAACAACAACTTCGGTTGCTCCAACCAATTTAAGCATATAACCGGATGCCATCATAGCGCTCATTAAATTTCCTGCGGGAGCAGGCATTTCCATTGCGGGCATAAAACCCAGGAACTTGTTAGCGCCAAATATTACTAAGATTAACCCTAATAAGATGCGTAAAATCATTGTTAATTTTGAATTCATAATAAATAATGTTTAGTTAAAGGTTAGTTTATTAAGTCGTTAAAGTACAGTAATAATTACAGAGGTAACAAAAGTTACGTAAATTTTGTAAGAAATGATGTCCTTTGCAGTCTAATAAGTTGGCATTAAAATTGCGGAACTATTCATATTAAATTTAAAAAAAATGACAGAATTATTGACAAAAGAAACTTTTTTAGAAAAGGTTTTTAATTTCGAAAAAAATAAAGAGTGGAAGTTTGAAGGTGAAGTACCTTGCATTATTGACTTTTATGCAGATTGGTGTGGACCTTGTAAAATGGTCGCGCCGGTTTTGGAGGAATTAAGCGATGAATACAAAGGGAAATTAAACATTTATAAAGTGGATACTGAAGTTGAACAGGAATTGGCTGCAGCATTTGGCATCAGAAGTATTCCTTCTATGTTGTTTGTTCCAAAAGATTCAGAACCACAAATGGCTCAGGGTGCACTGCCAAAACATGATTTAGAAAAAATTATAGCAGATGTTTTAAAGGTTTCAAAATAAATCCCGAGAAAACCCCAAAAAGAAAGGCCGCATATTTTGCGGCTTTTTTTTTTGTTCATTCGTTTAGTCGTTGATACGTTTATTTGTTTAAATTTTGAAAAGCCTAAAGTTCAATTTCTTTACTTATTTTAGGGGGTAATGTTATAGTCACTATAACACTACTATAACACTATGTATGGAGTATGTACGGAGTATCCTCCCTTTTGACTCCCATGAGCCCCTGTTTTGACTGGTGTTGTGCTCGTTAAAAAATGCTAAATTGGCTATTTTGGTAATTAGGCAGGAAGAAGGGTGATATGATGGTCTTTTTAATTACAACTAAGGAATTTTAACTTCATTCATTTTATCTTTTTACTTTTTTTCATATGTAAATATTTATTGTTTTTTTGGTCATATGTAATGCGCATATTTTCATAGGTGATTGTATCGTGTTTGCGTTATGCCCATTTCATTGATAAAAAAAGTAACAAAAAAAGGCTAGTCTGATGATCTTTTTCTGTAAAATAAATTGAATTTTCGCCTTGCGCCGGCTGGCTCGATCGCTAAAAACAGCTACTAGCTGTTTTCTGTACGCTTCGCCCCACCCAGACAGCCTTCCCCTGCCCTTAAACAGCCGCAAGGCTCTTTGGGTTGCATCGTCAGCCAACGCTAAAAAATTCAATATTTTACGACAAAAAACATCATAGGACGGTTCTTTTGTTTTGAGTTTTTAGCATTTTGACCCGTCCTAAAATAACTATACAGGTTGGCAAATAAATCCCAACAAGAAAAGTCGCATATTTTGCGGCTTTTCTTTTTGTTTATTTGTTTAGTCGTTGATACGTTTATTTGTTTAGCCGTTGATACGTTAATTTGTTTAAACCCTGAAAAGCCTAAAGTTCAATGAAATCCATTTTTTTCTATTTTAAAGATTACCTTTACTTGTTGAAATGCAGCTGTATTTTGCATCATATGTGACCAGCAAACTGCATCAAAAAACAAAACTAAATTTTATTAAAAAAATATAAATTAATTATGAAAAAAGCATTTAAAATAATTGGAATCATTTTATTGATTTTTGCTCTCATCCTTGTAGCTACGCCTTTTATTTTTAAAGGAAAAATTGAGGAAGTGGTGCTAAATTCAATCAATAAAAATATTGATGCGGTTGTGGTCTTTGATGAGGTTGATTTGAGTTTACTTAAAAACTTTCCGAAAGCCACCATTATAATTGACGATTTAAGTATTGTTAACAAAGCTCCTTTTGAAAATGATACGTTGTTCTATTCTGAAACTTTCACCCTTAAAATGAGCATTAAAGAGCTTTTTAAAGGAAAAGGAGAACCAAAGAGTATCGATGCTTTTAGTAGTGAAAATGCAAAGGTGAATGTTATTTTTAATAAAGACGGTCTGGCAAATTATGACATTGCCATAAAAGACAAAAATGAAAGAGACAGTCTTGGAAATAATGACTTTGTCCTTAATTTTCAGCATTATGACATAAAAAATCTTCGTTTTACTTATTTTGACGAAGCTTCTAAAATAAGCGTTATTTTGGACAGCGTCAATCACGAAGGCAGCGGCGATTTTAAGAATAAAATTCTGGATTTAGACACCAAATCTACCGCCAAACTGGCCGTTTCCATTGGCAAGACAAACTATTTAAAAAACGTGGTATTGTCACTTGATGCTTTACTGGGATTGGATTTGGAAAATTTTAAATATACTTTTAAGGAAAATGAGGCTTTGGTTAATTTGCTTCCAATTG
>NZ_JBFFKM010000095.1:0-4947 GCF_041555395.1 Lutibacter sp.
ACGACGTTGATTTGAGTTTACTTAAAAACTTTCCGAAAGCCACCATTATAATTGACGATTTAAGTATTGTTAACAAAGCTCCTTTTGAAAATGACACGTTGTTTTATTCTAAAACGTTCTCCCTTAAAATGAGCATAAAAGAACTTTTTAAAGGAAAAGGAGAACCCATGAGTATTGATGCTTTTAGCATTGAAAATACAAGAGTGAATGTCGTTTTTAATAAAGATGGTTTAGCAAATTATGACATTGCCTAAAAAGATAAAAATGAAAGGGACAGTATTAAAAATAATGATTTTGCACTTAATTTTCAGCATTATGACATAAAAAATCTTCGTTTTACTTATTTTGATGAAGCTTCTAAAATGAGCGTGATTCTTGACAGCATTAATCACGAAGGAAGTGGTAATTTTAAGAGTAAAATTCTGGATTTAGACACCAAATCTACCGCCAAACTGGCCGTTTCCATTGACAAGACAAACTATTTAAAAAACGTGGTATTGTCACTTGATGCTTTACTGGGATTGGATTTGGAAAATTTTAAATATACTTTTAAGGAAAATGAGGCTTTGGTTAATTTGCTTCCAATTGCATTTGACGGATTTATTCAGATAACAGACTCTGGACAAGTGTATGATATGAAATTTAAAACGCCGGTTTCTTCTTTTAAAAACTTTTTGGGTTTAATTCCTGAAATGTATTTAGGAAAGTTGGATGGCATAAAAACTTCAGGGGATTTTAAGGTAAATGGAATTATAAAAGGTACTTATGCAAACAATACCATTCCTGCATTTGATGTTGAAATTGCCTCTGAAAATGCTTCGTTTCAATACCCTGATTTGCCGAAATCGGTAAAAAATATTGTGATAGATTCCCGTATTGTAAACAAAACAGGAATATTTAATGACACTTATATAAACCTCAACAAGTTATCATTTACCATCGATCAGGATGTGTTTAATGCAAAAGCAACCATTCAAAATATCAATGAAAACCCATTGATAAATGCCGAGATTAAGGGAATTGTGAATTTGGCAAATGTTGCCAAAGCCTATCCTGTAAAATTAGAAAAACCGTTAACTGGTATTTTAAAGGCCGATGTTGTAACGCGTTTTGATATGAAATCGGTTGAAGCAAGTCAATATCAAAACATTCAAAATACAGGAACCATTACAGTAACAGATTTCAATTATGAAAGCGAGGAAATGGTAAAACCATTTAAAATTAAACAAGCCGCCATTGCCTTCAATCCAAAGGACATTCGTTTGAATAAATTTGATGGGGAAACTGGAAATTCAGATTTTCTTGTAACAGGAAGTTTGGATAATTTTTATGGATTTATTTTTAAAAATCAAGTATTGAAAGGGAATTTCAACATGAGTTCCAGACAATTTGAAGTTGCCGATTTTATGGAAACAAAAACCGATACTACCGCAACTAGCGTGACCAAAGAAGCGCTCAAAATTCCTGCGTTTTTAGATGTTACTATCAACGCCAAAGCAACAACGGTGGTTTATGATAATTTGAATTTAAAAGAAGTTTCGGGGAATTTGGTTATTAAAGATGAAACTGTTGCATTAAGCAATTTAAAAATGAATGTTTTTGGCGGACAAATAGCCTTAAGCGGAATGGTATCAACCAAAGAAAAAACGCCAAAATTCGACATGGATTTAGGCTTAAATTCCTTGAACATTTCAGAATCTTTTACGCAGCTAGCGATGTTAAAAGCAATTGCCCCACTTGCAAATGCTGTTCTAGGGAAGTTAAACTCTACCATAAAATTATCGGGAAATTTAAACGATAATATGACACCCAATCTTAAATCCATTTCTGGAAATTTAATTGGTCAATTGTTGGACTCTAAATTAAATCCTGCCAATTCACCAATGCTTTCTTCTCTAAGTTCAAATATAAAATTTATAGACCTTGAAAAATTAAATTTGGACCAGCTAAAAATGGCATTGTCTTTTAAAGACGGAAAAGTAGAAATTAATCCTTTTACGCTTAAATATCAGGACATCAATATTGAAGTTGGAGGCTCACATGGTTTTGATCAAAGCATGGCTTATAATTTAAAATTTGATGTTCCTGTAAAATATTTAGGAACAGAAGTCAATAATTTAATTTCAAAATTAACACCTGCAGATGCAGCAAAAATCGAAAATTTTCCTGTAAATGCTAATTTAACTGGAAGTTTTACAAATCCGAAAGTTTCAACCGACATCAGTAAGGCCACAACCAACTTAGTTACTCAATTGGTAGAAATGCAAAAAGGAAAACTGATTAACCAGGCGACAGAAGCTTTAGGCAATTTAATACCGGGAAAAACCAAAGTCGATACCGTTAAAACCGAGCGTGTTGATACCACAAAAACCATAACACCTATTAAAGAACCCATAAATAAAATAAAAGACAGTATTGTTAAAAATGCTTTAAAGAATTTGCTCAAAAAGAAGCAATAGGAATGGTTCGCTATACTAAGTAAAAAAGGGAGCTCTTAGCTCCCTTTTTTCTTCAAAATATAATATTTCTTTACCTAAAGCAATTTATTTGCAATCAGATATTCTGCAATTTGAATGGTGTTTGTTGCGGCACCTTTACGAAGATTGTCGGCCACAATCCACATATTTAAGGTGTTTGGTTGTGATTCATCCCTTCTTATTCTGCCAACAAAAACTTCATCTTTATTGTGGGCGTAAATTGGCATTGGATAAGTATTGGTGTCTAAATTATCCTGAACGATAACTCCGGGGGTTTCACTTAACAATTTTCGAACTTCGCTTAAATCGAAATCATTTTCAAACTGAACGTTCACCGCTTCAGAGTGTCCGCCGGAAGTTGGGATACGCACAGCAGTTGCTGTAACGGTAAAAGAGTCATCATTTAATATTTTCTTAGGTTCTTTAACCAATTTCATTTCTTCTTTGGTGTAGCCGTTTTCTAAAAAAACATCACACTGCGGAATTGCATTTCTATTGATTGGATAATGATATGCCATTTCACCTTTTATACCTTTCGATTCATTTTCAAGTTGTTGCACTGCTTTTATGCCAGTGCCGGAAACAGATTGGTAGGTTGAAATTACCAAACGTTTCATTTTGTATTTTTTGTGCAAAGGGGCCAAAGCCATGACCAACTGAATTGTTGAACAGTTTGGATTTGCAATAATTTTATCTTCTTTGGTCAATTCATTGCCATTAATCTCAGGAACTATTAATTTTTTGGAGGGATCCATTCTCCAGGCAGAAGAATTATCAACAACAGTAGTTCCAACTTCAGCAAATTTTGGAGCCCATAATTCAGAAGTAGTTCCTCCTGCAGAAAATAAAGCGATATCCGGACGCGCATCAACGGCATCCTGCATTCCTATCACCGTATATTTTTTTCCTTTATATTCTATTTTCTTCCCAACAGAACGCTCTGAAGCCACCAACAATAATTCGGTAATTGGAAAATTCCGTTCCGCCAACACTTGCAACATGACGTCTCCTACCATTCCGGTAGCGCCTACAACAGCTACTTTCATCTTTTTATATTTTTATTTTAATACAGTTGCAAATTTTATAAAAAAATGTAAGAAACAAGCACTAAATTATTGAAAATTAACAGATAAATATTTTTCTGTTAAAAAAATGATAAAAGATTTGTAACTGAAATAGTTATCATAAATAATGTAATTTTGCAAAAAATCAAAAACAGCATGACTACTACAGGAAAAATTGAATTGATGGCTCCCGCCGGAAGTTTTGAATCGTTGCAGGCCGCATTGGACAATGGCGCCGATTCAATTTACTTTGGTGTTGAGCAGTTAAATATGCGCGCAAGGGCTTCCATAAATTTCACCATAGATGATCTTAAGGAAATAGCAACGCGATGTAAAGCAAAAAATGTAAGAACGTATCTTACTTTAAACACCATTATTTACGATCATGATTTATCAATTGTTAAAACCTTGCTTCAAAAAGCAAAGGAGGCAGATATTACAGCGGTTATTGCAATGGATCAGGCGGTTATTGCAACCGCAAGGGCTATTGGAATGGAAGTTCATATTTCAACCCAAATAAATGTTACCAATATTGAAACCGTGAAATTTTATGCCATGTTCGCCGATACGATGGTGTTGAGTCGCGAATTGAGCTTGCGCCAGGTTAAAAAAATTACCGAGCAAATTGTGAAAGAAGACGTGCGCGGACCTTCAGGAAATTTGTTGGAAATTGAAATTTTTGGCCATGGGGCATTGTGCATGGCAGTTTCAGGAAAATGTTATATGAGTTTGCATTCTTCAAATTCATCAGCAAATAGAGGTGCATGCAAACAAAATTGCCGAAAAAAGTATACGGTTATTGATCAGGAAACCGGATTTGAAATGGAATTGGACAATGAGTATATTATGTCGCCAAAAGACTTATGTACCATAGATTTTTTGGATCAAATTGAAGATGCCGGCGTAAAAGTGTTAAAAATTGAAGGTAGGGGAAGAGCTCCTGAATACGTAGCGAGTGTAATTAAATGTTACCGCGACGCCATTGACAGTATTGAAGAAGGAACTTACAGCAAAGAAAAGGTGATTTCATGGATGCTGGAATTGGAAAAAGTGTACAATCGCGGATTTTGGAGCGGTTATTATTTGGGACAAAAATTAGGGGAATGGAGCAATGGATCCGGAAGCCACGCGACACAAAAAAAAGTATATGTGGGCAAAGGAATGCATTATTTTCCCAAATCCAAAATTGCCGAATTTAAAATTGAAGCTTATGACATTGCAGTTGGCGATACCATTTTAATTACAGGGCCTACCACCGGGGCCAAAGAAATGGAAGTGACCCAAATGTTTATAAATGACATTAAGGGAGAAAAAGCCCAAAAAGGAGATTCTTGTACTTTTAAAATAGATTTTAGAATTCGTCCGTCGGATAAATTGTATAAAATTGTTGAAAATGTAGTTGAAGC
>NZ_JBFFKM010000096.1:0-4905 GCF_041555395.1 Lutibacter sp.
TAATCAGAAAGTTTTATGGTATTTCCCTGTTGGTCAAGTGCTTCAAAATTTGGTGCGGCATCGCCTATTTTTAATGTTGTCATAATTTGTATTTTAGCTTTTTGTAAAGATACTAAAAATGACCAAAGCCGAAAAAGTTCAATTTGTAATTGATACGCTCGAAAAATTATATCCGAATCCGCAAATACCGCTGCACCATAAAGATCCTTATACGCTATTAATTGCTGTTTTGTTATCGGCGCAAAGTACCGATGTTGGTGTCAATAAAATTACGCCAAAATTATTTGCTAAAGCCGACAATCCCTATGATATGGTAAAACTTTCGGTAGAAGAAATTCGGGAAATAATTAAACCTGTTGGTTTATCGCCTATGAAAGCTAAGGGAATTTACGGGTTGTCAAAAATACTAATTGAAAAGCATGGCGGACAAGTACCTCAAAATTTTGCAGCTTTAGAGGAATTTCCTGCAGTTGGACATAAAACAGCGAGTGTGGTCATGTGCCAGGCTTTTGGTATTCCTACTTTTCCCGTAGATACCCATATTCATCGTTTAATGTATCGGTGGAATTTAACCAATGGGAAAAATGTAGTTCAGACCGAAAAAGATGCCAAAAGATTATTCCCTGAAGAACTATGGAATAAATTGCATTTACAAATTATTTATTATGGACGGGAATATTCTCCTGCAAGAGGTCTTAATTTAGAAAAAGATATCATCACAAAAAATATAGGAAGAAAATCTGTTTTAAAATAAAAAACCCATTTTTGGTTAAAAAATGGGTTAAAAAAAACATTAATTCAAATGTAATTCAATATAATTGTTTTCGTTGGTTTTTACTACCCTCATTTGATTAGAGTAGTATAGCAAATATTGAATTATTTCAGGTCTTGGCTGCTCCATCATCGGAGACTTTTTAGAGTAAAGTTTCATCATAAATAGTTGGTTTATACTACTTAAACGATAAAACTTTACCTTTATTGTGTTCTTGTTTAGTTTACTAAAATAATATTGTGCTTCTCAATTAATTTTCTTAAATTTATTAAAGCGTAGCGCATTCTGCCCAATGCGGTATTGATGCTCACATCGGTATTTTCTGCTATTTCCTTAAAGCTCATGTCTTTATACATGCGCATTAGCAACACTTCTTTTTGGTCTTCGGGCAATTCCTCAACCAATTTTCGTACGTCATCTAAAATTTGATTTTTAATAATCTGATTTTCCACAGATAACATTTCATCGCTCAACACATCAAAAATATCAAAATCGTCAGTGTTGTTAAATTTAGGCAGTCTTTTATTTCGTCTGAAATGATCTATAATTAAGTTATGCGCGATACGCATCACCCAAGGTAAAAACTTACCTTCTTCATTATAAGCACCTCTTTTTAAGGTGTTTATAACTTTAATAAATGTGTCTTGAAAAACATCTTCGGCGACTTCCCTGTCTGAGACCTTAGACATAATAAAGCTAAAAATTCGTTGCTTATGACGAATTATTAAAACCTCTAACGATTTTTCATTTCCATTGATGTAATTGTTGACAAGAACGCTGTCAAGAATAGTTTTACTTTCCATAATTTAAATACATTAAGGGGTTTGTTAATTGTGTATTTATCTAATTTTATAAAAAGTAAAGTTGTGGAATAAGCGTTTTTTTATTGATTTATATAACAAATATGAGCATTTATTTTAAGAAATACAATTTTTTTTGAATAAAATTAAAATTTAATGCAAACGCTAAAACTGAACTATTTATTTTGCTGATTTTTTAAGGAATACAAATACGCTTTTGGTTCATTTTAAAATTTTGTAAGTACCTTTGCAATTATTCAGTTTTTTAGGAAAATGACTCAAAATATTGCTGCACTAAGTCCGAAGGAAAATATACTCATTAAAGGAGCAAAACTTCATAATTTAAAAAATATTGATGTTGCCATTCCAAGAAATAAGTTGGTGGTGATTACCGGACTTTCTGGTTCAGGTAAATCGAGCCTTGCTTTTGATACTTTATTCGCCGAAGGCCAGCGCCGATATGTAGAAAGTTTATCGTCTTATGCGCGTCAGTTTTTAGGAAGATTGAACAAGCCTAATGTTGATTATATAAAAGGCATTTCACCCGCCATTGCCATTGAACAAAAGGTAAATTCCACCAATCCTCGTTCAACCGTTGGTACTTCAACAGAAGTTTACGACTATTTAAAACTGTTATTTGCCAGAATCGGTAAAACCTATTCCCCTGTTTCTGGAAATGAAGTAAAAAAACAGACCGTAACCGATGTCATCAATTACATTAAAAGTTTAGAAATAAATACGAAATTATTGCTGTTGGCTCCCGTGCATATTCCGAAAGAAAGGAGTCTTTTGCAAACCTTGAAAATTTTGGCGCAGCAAGGCTATTCAAGAATAAAATACAAGGGCGAAGTTATTAGAATTGAAGATGTTGACTCGGAGATCGAACACGATTTTTATTTGGTGATTGACAGAATTGTGGTTCAGGATAATGAAGATTTTTATAACCGATTGGGTGATGCTGTACAAACAGCTTTTTTTGAAGGAAGTGGAGAATGTATTATTGAAGATGTAAAAGCCAAAAAACAAACAGTTTTTAACAATAAGTTTGAATTGGACGACATCCAATTTTTAGAGCCAAACACGCATCTGTTCAGTTTTAACAATCCTTATGGTGCTTGTCCGGCCTGCGACGGTTTCGGAAATGTTATTGGTATTGATGATGATTTGGTTATTCCAAACACCTCCTTATCTATTTATGAAGATGCAATTTTTCCTTGGAAATCAGATTCCTTTGCACCATACAAAAACGATTTGATTGATAACGCTTATAAATTTGATATCCCTATTCATAAACCTTGGTTTCAACTTTCAGAGGAACAAAAATCACTAATTTGGAATGGAAACAAATCCTTTAGAGGCATCCAGTTTTTTTTCAATCAGTTGGAAGAAAAAAGCTATAAAATTCAATATCGGGTAATGCTTTCCCGCTATCGCGGAAAAACAAAATGTGCGGTTTGTAACGGAAAGCGACTAAGGCATGAAACCAACAATATTAAGATTGCTAACAAAAACATTAGTGAATTGGTCGATTTACCATTGAATGAACTGGCCGATTTCTTTAAAAATATTGCCTTAAATGTTTACGACCAGCAAATTGCCAAACGATTGCTCGTTGAAATCAACAACAGATTGCAATTTTTGAATGATGTGGGCTTAAGTTATTTAACCCTAAACAGAACTTCCACAACCTTGTCTGGTGGTGAAAGTCAGCGTATTAACCTGGCTACTTCTCTGGGAAGCAGTTTGGTTGGTTCTATGTATATTTTAGATGAGCCAAGCATCGGATTGCATCCAAAAGATACGGAACGGCTGATCAAAGTGTTGAAGGATTTGCGCAATTTGGGAAATACCGTTATTGTGGTTGAACATGATGAAGACATTATGAAAGCCGCCGATTTTATTATTGATATAGGACCTGAAGCAGGAACTTTAGGTGGTGAGATTGTGGCTGAAGGAAATTATTCAGCAATCTTAAAATCCGATTCATTGACTGCAAAATATTTAAATCATCAGTTAAAAATTGAAGTACCCAAGGTCCGAAGAAAATCCAACAAAACCATTGAAGTTATTGGTGCCCGTGAACACAATTTAAAAAATATCAATGTTACTTTTCCATTAAACAGTTTAACGGTGGTTACCGGAGTTTCAGGAAGTGGAAAAAGCACTTTGGTCGGCAAAATATTATATCCGGCTATTCAAAAACAATTGGGCGGTTACGGAGAAAAAGTTGGACAGTTTACCGAATTAAAAGGTGCCGTAAATACCTTAGAAAATATTGAGTTTATCAACCAGAATCCAATAGGTCGCTCAAGTCGCTCAAATCCGGTAACCTATGTAAAAGCTTTTGATGACATTCGAACATTATTTGCTTCGGAAAAATTATCAAAAATCAGAAACTACCAGCCAAAACATTTTTCTTTTAATGTAGAAGGCGGCAGATGTGAAGCATGTAAAGGTGACGGTGAAGTAACTATTGAAATGCAATTTATGGCCGATGTTCATTTAGAATGTGAAGCCTGTAAAGGAAAACGATTCAAGAAAGAAGTGTTGCAGGTTATCTATCAGGGAAAATCCATAAATGATGTTTTAAACAGTACCATTGATGATGCTGTAACCTTTTTTACAAAACATAATGAAACAAAAATTGCCAAAAAATTAAAGCCTTTACAAGATGTTGGACTGGGCTATGTTACTTTGGGACAATCGTCCTCTACCCTTTCAGGAGGTGAAGCGCAGCGGATTAAACTGGCTTCCTTTTTAGTGAAAGGAACGCGACAGGATAAATCGCTTTTTATATTTGATGAACCTACAACAGGCCTGCATTTTCATGATATTAAAAAGCTGTTGAAATCCTTTAATGCCTTAATTGAAAACGGACATTCCATTATTGTGATTGAACACAATATCGATTTAATAAAATGCGCCGATTACGTGATTGATTTGGGCAAAGAAGGCGGAAAACTTGGGGGTGAACTTATTTTTCAGGGAACACCGGAAGATCTCATAAAATGCAAAAATTCTTATACCGCACCTTATTTGGCTGAAAAGTTAAAAGGCAATAGGCAATAGTAATAGAAAAAACCGCAAGACAAAAAAAGGCAATTAGTTAATTAGCCAATTACGAATTACACGATTAAACAGTAAACAATAAGGCAAAAGCGAAAAGGCACTTTAGGCTCTCCAAACTTTATGACTTATAGGTTAAAAATTACTCCTTTTTCTCAGCATTCAAAGTTTCAAGCTTGCTTTTTGCCAACACAAATTCGGGAAACAATTTTATGGCGCGCTCAAAACTAATTTTTGCCTCAGCGTTTTTGTTTAAATTCATTGCAA
>NZ_JBFFKM010000097.1:0-4874 GCF_041555395.1 Lutibacter sp.
CATGCAGCTGCCTTAAAGCAAGTGCCTTCTTGTGAGTTTTTCCCTATTGAAGCTACCAAAACCAATGTGTTTGGTACGCAAAATGTAATTGATGCTGCAGGAGTTAATAAAGTAAAAAAAGTAATTTGTTTAAGTACAGATAAGGCAGCCTACCCAATTAATGCAATGGGTATTTCAAAGGCCTTAATGGAAAAAGTAGCCATTGCCGCTTCACGTAATTTAACCGATACTACCGTTTGTTTAACACGTTATGGTAATGTAATGGCATCACGAGGTTCTGTTATTCCTTTATTTCTAAAACAAATTAAAGAAGGGCAGCCATTAACAATTACCGACCCAAATATGACACGTTTTTTAATGTCATTAGACGAAGCCGTTGAGTTGGTTTTATTTGCTTTTGAGCACGGAAATTCGGGTGATTTATTTGTGAATAAAGCCCCTGCAAGTACTATTGGAGACTTAGCACAAGCTATAAAAGAATTATGCAATGCAACCAATGAAATTAAAATAATTGGAACACGTCACGGTGAAA
The DNA here is from genome assembly GCF_041555395.1 of Lutibacter sp. Taxonomy (GTDB): domain Bacteria; phylum Bacteroidota; class Bacteroidia; order Flavobacteriales; family Flavobacteriaceae; genus Lutibacter. The sequence continues at coordinate 533 of NZ_JBFFKM010000097.1, forward strand.
AATTGTATGAGACCTTATGTACAAGAGAAGAAATGGTAAAAGCGGAAGATATGGGAGAATTTTATCGTGTGCCAGCTGATAACAGAGATTTAAATTATGCACGTTACTTTTCAGAAGGAGAGCAAAATATAGCCGAAATAGAAGATTACCATTCTCATAATACGATACAACAAGATGTGGAAGGCGTAAAAAAAATGTTACTAAAATTACCAATCATTCAAGAAGCAATAGAATAATATTTTAAATGCCTTAATAATGGAGCCAACAATAATTAAAGGAGATATATATTCTGATAATAGAGGAAACTTAACTTTTAATAATAACTTTGATCTAAGTTCAATTAAAAGAATTTATTTTATAGAAAATAAAAACACATCAATTATTAGAGCTTGGCAAGGTCATAAAATAGAGCAACGTTGGTTCAGTGCCGTTATTGGTAGCTTTAAAATTTTATTAATAAAAATTGACAACTGGGAGAGCCCAACCCGAAATTTAAATCCTCAAGAATTTATTTTAAGTTCAAAAACATTAGATATATTACATGTTCCTAAAGGATATGTTTCTAACATACAGGCATTAGAGGAATCATCAAAGCTACTTGTGATGGCTGATTATTTATTGGGAAAAATAAAAGATGAATATAAATACCCTCAAAATTATTTTGAGAATGTATAATTTAAATTATAAAATTTTTAGATGTTAAAAATAGGAATTACAGGTCAAGAAGGTTTTGTAGGAAGTCACTTATTCAATTCCATAAATTTGTTACCTCAAGAATTTGAAAGTATTGAATATAATATAAGTTTTTTTTCAAACGAAATTAAATTAGATACGTTTGTACAGCAATGTGATGTCATTGTACATTTAGCTGCTATGAATAGGCATGAGGATATGCAAGCGCTTTACAATACCAATATGGATTTAGTGAAGCAGCTTATTTCATCACTTGAAAGAACTAAGAGTAAAGCACATGTATTATTTTCATCATCTTCACAAGAAGATAGAGATAATTTGTATGGGAAATCTAAAAAGGATGGAAGAATATTATTGGAGAGATGGGCAAATTCGAATGGTGGTAAGTTTACAGGCTTAGTAATACCAAATGTTTTTGGACCTTTTGGTCAGCCAAATTATAATTCAGTAGTTGCAACGTTTTCACATAAAATTGCCAATGGAGAAAAGCCAGTAGTTCAAGTTGATGGGGAGTTAAAATTGATTTATGTGAGTGAGTTGGCAGGAGAAATAATTAATAAAATTAGAGAGAATAAGAGTGAATCATTATACCAAGTCCCTCATACTTCAGTAGCTAAAGTAACTGAGATTTTAGCATATTTACAAAAATTTAAAGACCAATACCAAGACAAAGGTGAAATACCTATGTTAGAAAATAATTTTGTGTTAAATTTATTTAACACCTATCGTTGTTATATGGATGTAAAAAACCATTTTCCAGTAAAATTTACACAACATACAGATCCTCGTGGTTCATTTGTTGAAATTATCCGTTTAGGTATTGGAGGACAAGTGTCCTTTTCAACCACCGTTCCAGATATAACAAGGGGAAATCATTTCCATACACGAAAAATAGAGCGATTTGCTGTAATTAAAGGAAAGGCTTTAATTCAATTACGAAGAATAGGGACTGATGAGGTGTTAGATTTTTACTTAGATGGTGATGAACCAGCTTATGTTGATATGCCAATTTGGTACACACATAATATTAAAAATATAGGGGATGAAGTACTGTATACAAATTTTTGGATAAATGAGCCGTACAATGAAGAGGATGCAGACACTTATTTTGAGGAAGTGTAAAATTTTAATAGTAATTCATAATTTGTTAACGAATCACCAATCACTAATCACCAATGAAAAAACTAAAAGTATTAACAGTTGTAGGAACACGCCCAGAGATTATTAGACTCTCAAGAGTATTATTAAAATTAGACGCTACTGAAAGTATAGAACATATATTGGTGCATACAGGTCAAAATTATGACTACGAATTGAATGAAGTGTTTTTTAAAGATTTAGGATTGAGAAAACCAGATTATTTTTTAAATGCTGCCGGAGGTAATGCAACAACTACAGCTGGTCAAATATTAATAAATATTGATCCAGTTTTAGAAGAGGTAAACCCGGATGCTTTCTTAGTATTAGGGGATACAAATTCTTGTTTATGCGCTATTGCAGCAAAAAAAAGAAAAATACCAATTTTTCATATGGAAGCAGGAAATCGTTGTTTTGACCAACGTGTGCCTGAAGAAACAAATAGAAAAATAGTTGATCATATTTCTGATGTTAATTTAACTTATAGTGACATTGCAAGGGAATATTTGTTACGTGAGGGATTGCCAGCAGATAGAATTATAAAAACAGGTTCTCCAATTTATGAAGTTGTGCATGCATATAGTTCTCAAATAGATAATTCAGATGTTTTGTCTAGATTGAATTTACAAAAAGAAAAGTATTTTGTTGTTTCTGCTCACAGAGAAGAAAATATCAATTCTGATAATTTTTTAAAGTTAGTTGAATCTTTAAATGCAATAGCTGAAAAATATCAATTACCAATCATAGTTTCAACACACCCACGTACCAGAAATAAAATAAATGAAACTGGCGTTAGCTTTCATAAGTTAATTCAATTAATGAAACCTCTTGGTTTTCATGATTATAATCATTTACAAAAAAATGCAAAAGCTGTTTTATCAGATAGTGGTACAATTTCTGAAGAATCTTCCATTATGAATTTTCCAGCCTTAAATATTAGGGAAGCACACGAACGTCCTGAAGCTATGGAAGAAGCGTCCGTAATGATGGTAGGTTTAAATCCAGAGCGGATTATGCAGGCTTTAAAAATTATTGAAACTCAAAAAAGAAGTGAAAGCAGAACTTTATTGCCAGTACAAGATTATTCTATGCCAAATGTGAGTGATAAAGTAGTGAGAATTATTATATCTTATACCGATTATGTTAATAGAGTGGTGTGGTCTAAACAAATCTCTTAAATTTCATGAAAAACAGTAAAAATGTTTTATATGTTGGTGGATTTGAACTTCCGGATAAAAATGCTGCTGCCCAGCGGGTTTTAACTAATGGTAAGTTGTTTTCTAAATTAGGTTATAAGGTTTCTTATATTGGTATAGACAACGAAAGAAAAAACATGAATATTTCAAAAGAAATTATTAATATTGATGGATTTCAGTTTAATTCTTGGAAACAAAATTATCCTAACTCAAAAAAGGATTGGCTTCAATTTATCACTAGTCTTAAATTTGTAAAAAATATAGTTACTAATGAATTAAAAGAAAATGTGCAAATTATTGTTGCATATAATTACCCTGCTATAACCTTATGGAAATTAAAAAAGTTTTGTAAAAAGAATAATATTAAATTGATAGCTGATGTAACAGAGTGGTATCAACCTGAAGGAAATTTTTTATTTAAAATAATAAAAGGCTTTGATTCATATTTAAGAATGAATTATCTTCAAAAAAAAGTTAATGGAATAATTGCAATAAGTGAATATCTTAACAGTTTTTATCAAACTGTTAATTGTATTGAAATCCCCCCTCTTGTTGATAAAAGCTCAACAAAATGGAAACAACTACCTTTTGAAGAAAAAAAAATACGTAAACTAATTTATGTTGGCTCACCAGGTAATGGACAAAAAGACAAATTGGATTCAGTCATAATTTCGCTTTCAAAAATAAAAAATAATGTTAAAGATTTTCAACTTACAATTGTTGGCATCACTAAGCAAGATTATTTATTTAGTTTTGGGCTAAACTCAATTCCTTCAAATGTTATTAATAATATCGTTTTTAAAGGTCGTAAATCTCATTTAGAGTCTATAGAGTTGATTAAGGAAGCGGATTTTTCAATTTTTATAAGAGAAAACAATTTAATTAACACAGCTGGTTTTCCAACTAAATTTGTAGAGTCTATTTCATGCGGGACACCAGTTTTAACAAACTCAACAAGTAATATAAAGAAATTCCTAAAGGAAGGAGAACTTGGCTTCTTAATAGATACAACCTCAAACGAAAGTATGGATAAGTCGCTAGTACTGGCGTTAAATCAAGATGATGAAAGAATAATAGATATGAAAAAAAAGTGTTATTCGTTTCCTATGTTTCATTATGAGTTTTATGTTGATAATTTTAAATATTTTTTAAATAATTTAGATACTTAAATTAAAAAAAATCATAGAATTACTACATTACGCATATTTTTAGAGAAACTAATTGAAGTGTAGTTATCTTTTATGCGAAATTATTATAATGTGATGTAAATAAGCTATGATAAATAAAAATGAGCAAAAGTAGGCAAGAAAGAATAC
>NZ_JBFFKM010000098.1:0-4845 GCF_041555395.1 Lutibacter sp.
GAAGCGATGGATTATAAAGATTTAATGGATGGCTATGAAAGCATTACGCGCGAATTTCCCAAACCGAACTATCAGATCAGTATTGTGCACGGACAAATGCGGGCGGAAGATAAAGCCTATGAAATGGAGCGTTTTAAAAAAAGGGAAACACAAATTATGGTGGCGACTACGGTCATTGAAGTGGGGGTGGACATTCCAAATGCAAGTGTCATGGTGATTGAAAGCGCCGAGCGTTTTGGCTTGTCACAATTGCATCAGCTGCGCGGAAGGGTTGGACGTGGCGCCGAACAAAGTTATTGTATCCTCATGTCGGATTTTAAATTATCGAGCGATGCAAAAGTAAGGTTAAAGACGATGGTAGAAACCAACGACGGATTCAAAATTGCGGAAGTGGATTTAAAATTAAGAGGTCCTGGGAATTTAATGGGAACCCAGCAAAGCGGTGTGCTGAACCTGAAAATTGCCGACATCGTTAAAGATGCAACCATCCTGAAAACAGCAAGAACCATGGCCATGGAGCTGTTGGATAAAGACCCAGAATTAAATGCGCTGGAAAATAGATTTATAAGAGTTGCCTATCAGGAATTGAGCAAAGACAGTACGCTTTGGGTAAATATAAGCTAACAAAAAAGGGTTTCGGAGAAGTTAATTTTTTGAGATGAATTATTTTGCCAACTACAGCTTTAATTTCATTTCTTAATTTAACTTTTCGGAAACCCTTTAAGAACAATAAAACAAATCAATCAATCAATATTATCTTTTAAAACCAACTGCTTTTTATCTTTTAAGTATTGGTTATATATTTTTCTAATAATCTATTTAACAATGATACAACTTAGTTCTTGAGAGAACTGTTAAAGAAATTGTAAATTAAATTTCAAGAGTTGAAAATTTAAATAATTAAGTCAATTAGCGAATGAGTCAATGAGCCAATTAAAAAGTTAAAAGTCCTCAGTTTTCAGTAAAAAAATCATAGAAATTATTTCACCCTTTAGGGCGGGGAAAAAAATAGTTTCGAATACCATACAACAATCCAAAATTCATAATCCAAAATTCAACATTCATAATTCATAAACGCAACCAACCCATAACTCAAACCTAAAAAGAACCCGTCCTATGATTTTTTTCGTTGTAAAATATTGAAATTTTTAGCGTTGGCTGACGCTGCAATCCAAAGAGCTTAAGAAATGTACGCTACTGAGCGAAACGCGAAGTACTGAAAACATGATAAGCGGTCTGGATGCTGAGGATAAAAAAATTTCAATTCATTTTACAGAAAAAGATCATCAGACTAGATTTTTTGTTTCTTTTTCATCAATGGAAAAAGAAAAGAAACCATCGACAGATACTCAAATCGTAGTTTTATGAACACTTTTAAAACCAAATAAAAAGGAAAAGTGAGTAACCAGGCCAGCCTGCCGGTAGGCAGGTTTAGCATGACGATTGCTGATAAGAAGTGGACGTTTATATTATTTGCCAACAACAAATAACCAAAAAACTATCTTTTGTAAAAAATTTAACATGAAACCAAACAACTGAATTGTATTATTTATCTTTGCCTTTCGTTAAAAAAGTAAAACACTTATGAAATAAGCATAACGGAACTGCAATGCAGTACCAATGAATCTATGCGAATTCCATATGACCCATTAAAAACAATAAATAATAACATATGAAAATATCATACAATTGGTTAAAACAATTTTTGAAGATAGAATGGGAGGCTGAAAAAACAGCAGAATTGTTAACCGATTTAGGCCTTGAAGTAGAAGGAATAGAAACCGTTGAATCCATAAAAGGAAGTTTGGCCGGTGTGGTGGTTGGTAAAGTGTTAACCTGCATCCAGCACCCGAATGCAGACCGGTTAAAATTAACAACGGTGGATATAGGAACTGGAGAACCTTTGCAAATTGTTTGCGGCGCACCCAATGTGGCTGTCGGACAAACCGTTCCTGTAGCAACCATCGGCACGATGTTGTATGATGACAAAGGCGAAGGATTCGTGATTAAAAAAGGCAAAATCAGAGGGGAAGAAAGTCACGGTATGATTTGCGCCGAAGACGAATTAGGCATTGGAACCGACCACGATGGCATTATGGTGTTGGAAGACACCCTTATTGCAGGAACTTCTGTAGCCAACGTATTTGAAGTGGAATCGGATCAGGTATTTGAAATCGGATTGACACCAAACAGGGCAGATGCCATGAGCCATTTTGGAACCGCAAGGGATTTACGTGCCGGATTGTTGCAACGCCAGATTTCATTGGAATTGATTTCTCCTTCCGTGACTAATTTTAGGGTAGACGATAGAACCTTGAAAATTGACGTGGAGGTGGAAGATATTGAAAAAGCGCCGCGATATGTGGGCGTGACCATTTCCGACATTACCATAAAAGAATCACCTTCGTGGCTTCAAAATAAATTGAAAGCCATTGGGGTAAAACCCATAAATAATGTGGTGGATGTCACCAATTATGTGCTTCATGAATTGGGCCAGCCCTTGCATGCTTTTGATGCTGTTGCCGTGAAAGGCAATAAGGTAATCGTGAAAACGCTACCGACCGGTACCAAATTTACGACCTTGGATGGGGTGGAACGCGAATTGCACGAAGAGGATTTAATGATTTGCAACGGCAATGAAGAACCGATGTGTATGGCGGGTGTTTTTGGCGGATTGAATTCAGGAGTATCGGAAAATACCACGTCGCTGTTTTTGGAGAGCGCGTATTTTAATCCGGTATCTATTAGGAAAACCGCGAAAAGACATGCACTCAATACCGATGCTTCTTTCCGATTTGAAAGGGGAATAGACCCAAACATCACCAAATATGCGTTAAAACGGGCAGCCAATTTAATTGTGGAAATTGCCGGTGGAAAAGTATCTTCTGAAATAGTGGATATGTATCCGGTAAAATTCGAAGATTTTCAGATCTTTTTGGCTTATGAAAAAATGGATCGTTTGATTGGTGCCAAAATCCCAAGAGAAACGGTTAAAGACATATTGGCATCTTTAGAAATAAAATTTAATAGTGTAACGGAGGCCGGACTCGGATTAAGCATTCCTTCTTATAGGGTAGATGTGACGAGAGAAGCGGATGTTATTGAAGAAATACTGCGTGTTTACGGCTATAACAATGTCGAATTTTCACACAAACTGAATACCTCAATTTCATTTTCGGAATTTGAAGGCATTAAAGTTGAAAACGTGGTAGCGAATCAGTTAATTTCACAGGGATTTAATGAAACGATGGCAAATTCTTTAACCAAAGCCGATTATGTTTCGTTGTCGGAAACGCTTAAGGAGGAACACAATGTGGCTATTTTAAATCCTTTAAGCAACGACTTGGGGGTGATGCGCCAGTCTTTGTTATTCAGCGGGTTAGAATCAGTTGTTTACAACCTGAACAGAAAAAACAATGCCTTAAAATTCTTTGAATTTGGAAAATCTTACCACCACTTTGAAAGCGGGTATGAAGAACAAAAACATTTAACAATGTTTGTGACCGGAAACAGAACCAAAGATTATTGGAATTTGCCTCAAAAACCTTCAGATTTCTTTTATCTGAAAGGAGTTGCGCAGTCATTATTGCAGCGATTGGGTATCCAAAACATAAAAATTGCACCGGTGAAAAGTGATGTGTTTTCTGAAGGAATCTCTTTAAATTCAGGAAAGGTAAAACTGGCGGAACTGGGTTTGGTAAAACGATCAGTTTTAAAAGAATTCGGGATCAAACAAGAAGTGCTTTTTGCCGATTTCAATTGGGAAAATATGGGGAAACTTACCGGTAAATCACAAATTAAAGTGGCAGAAATGCCTAAATTCCCTTCAGTGAAACGAGACTTTGCATTGTTGCTCGATAAAGAAATCACCTTTGGTGAATTATACAACCTGGCTTTTCAGGCCGAAAAAAGTCTCTTGAAAGAAGTCGATTTATTTGATGTGTATGAAGGCGAAAACTTGGAAGAAGGAAAAAAATCCTATGCGGTAAGTTTCTTTCTTCAGGACGAAACCAAAACCCTGACCGATGTGCAAATAGACAAAGTCATGCAAAAAATCCAAAACACCTTCGAAAAAAATGTTGGGGCAACTCTTAGGTAGTTGAAAGCTGAAAGTTGAAAGGTCAAAGCTCAAAGCTCAAAGATTAAAGCTGAAAGTCTAAAGTTAAAAGGTCAAGGTTTTAAATCACGTGATCCCTAACTATTTACGCACTATTTTTATTGATTAATATCGGCATTATCCCTAATTCCATATATAAACGTCTTTGCAGGACAGAGCGTAAAGAAAATGTTTAGTAAACATTTTTAGCAATAGGGCCAGCCGGTGCGTTGGAATAGTCGACGAAGCAATCTCTTGGTTTAAGCAGTAAGATCGTGCAATGTAATAGTTTCGAATGCCATCCAAAATCCAAAATTCAACCAACTCACAACCGACAACTTAAAACTAAAAGAACGCGTCCTATGATTTTTTTCGTTTTAAAATATTTAATTTTTTAGCGTTGGCTGACGTTGCAACCCAAAGAGCCTCGCGGCAGGCTAAGCGTTGGGTGAGGCGGTCTGGGTGATGATGTTAAAAAAATTGGATAATTTTACAGAAAAAGATCATCAGACTAGATTTTTTTGTTACTTTTTTTATCAATGAAAAAAAGTAAAAGAGACTTGATAGCTTTAAATTAATATTTTTAACCGTACTCAAAAAATACCTGACGAGAAAGCGCCATTTCTTTTGGTTCCGTTTTCACTTGCCCTGAGCGCAGTCGAAGGGTGGGCATTCAAATCGACGAAGGAGATTCACGAATACCAATAAAAAATAATAAAAATAATGAGTAAAGAAAATGAACAGAAAAC
>NZ_JBFFKM010000099.1:0-4742 GCF_041555395.1 Lutibacter sp.
ATTGCCCTTTAATGTTATTTTAGTCATAATTTTTGTTTTTAATTTTAAGTATCAAAGTTAAGTTAAAAAAGTCTGAAAGTTAATAGTTAAAAGTTAAAAGTTCATTAAAGGTGAAGGGGAAAAAAGCGCTCGAGCTATTAACTGGTTTATGGCAAAAATCATAAACCTGCCTGGGCAGGTCAAAAATCGTGATTCGCAAATTAATTTGCGTTAGTGATTGAAACGGCATCCTTTTTTTGGAGTGAAATGAAAAAAAAGATATAGCAAAAATCGCGAGCTGAAAGGGAACGCCCAAATTTAAGCCTCATTTAAAATAAGATTTTTTTTTTGAATTTTACCTATATTTTTTTAAAGTTTAAAAATGTTTATTGGTTTGGGGATATGAATTTTATGGAAGGTTTTACTTTTGCGGTTTTTTGATGATGGTTAACTTTCAGGCAATTATTGCTGATTAATTTTTTATCTTCGCAAATTAAAACGAATTCAATTGAACCTTAAAGATTACACGTCGGAGTTTAATAAAAACCTAAAATTGGCCACCCCAATTATGGTGGGATCTTTGGGGCATTTATTGGTTGGGTTAATTGATGATATTATGGTGGGAAGGTTGGGACCTGTTGAATTGGCAGCATCTTCACTTGGCAATAGTTTGGTTTTTATTGCCCTTTCCATTGGAATTGGTTTTTCTTTAGCTATTACGCCGTTAATAGCAGAGTCGGATGGAGAAGGTGATGTGGAAAAGGGACGGGGAATTTTTCAGCATGGTATCATTTTATCAATTGTTTTGGGAATCGCAATGGTTATCATGTTGTTTTTGTTGAAACCTGTTTTGTATCATTTAGACCAACCGGAAGAAGTGGTGATTTTGGCAATTCCATATTATGAAATTGTGGCCTTATCTATGCTTCCGCTTATGATTTTTCAGGGATTTAAGCAGTTTGCAGACGGGTTGTCTGAAACAAAATATTCCATGTATGCCACTATAATTACCAATGTTGTAAATGTGTTTTTAAACTTTATGTTAATTTATGGTTTGTGGATTTTTCCAAGACTGGAATTGGTAGGTGCGGCGTTGGGAACATTGATTTCCAGAATAGTGATGGTGATTTTCCTTTTTCTTGTTTTGAAGCATAAACAAAAATTTGCGGTTTATATGAACCGACTAAAGTTTAGCGAACTTAAAAGCAGCATATTTATAAAAATTACAAAATTAGGTTTGCCAACAGCTTTGCAAATGCTTTTTGAAGTAGGATTGTTTTCGGCATCTGTTTTATTGGCAGGTACATTTGGCGCATTTCCACAGGCAGCAAATCAAATTGCATTAAAAATGTCTTCAACTACTTTTATGATTGCGGTTGGAATTGGCGCGGCAGCAACCATTAGAGTCGGAAATCAAAAAGGGCTGGGTAATTATTTGGAATTGCGTCGTATCGCTTTTTCAAACTTCTTTTTAATATTGATTGTAATGTCTATATTTACAGTTGGATTTATTATGTTGAAAGACATTTTGCCTTGGATGTTTACCGATAATTTAGAAGTTATTGGAATTGCGTCTAGCCTTTTGATTGTTGCAGCGATTTTTCAGTTATCTGATGGCGTTCAAGCTGTTATTTTAGGCGCTTTACGTGGATTACAAGATGTAAATGTACCTTCTGTGCTGACGTTTATTGCCTATTGGATTATTGGATTTCCGGTATGTATTTATTTGGGCAAAATTTTAGATTTGGGTACCATTGGCATCTGGATTGGCTTGTTGACTGCTTTAACAAGTTCAGCAATTATGTTGTTTTTAAGATTTAACTATTTATCAAAAAAATTAATACGAGAAAAACATGAACTTACCTAAATTTTTATTGGGAGACAATACTGATCATATGGATGCAATTTTTGTGGTGCATACCGAGTTTCCGAGATTTGTTATCAATTTGGTGGATGATGAAATTGAATGGTTTGAAGATTTGCAGGGAGATGATGAAGAGGAACTTGCCGAAATCGTTTCCGGTTTAATTGAAGAAGCCACAGCATTTTACGACAGGGAAATGGAGCGTTATGGAAGTGAGTAAACGTTTTATTGTTTAAGGGTTTAAGGGTTTAACTGTTTATTTGTTTAGTTGAAATTCCAATGCGGCAAACTTACCAAATACTAAAATTCAACATTTAACATTATTTAATTGTTTATCTATTTGTTTTTTTTGCAGACTCCACCAATTCAAGTTTGCTTAATGTTGTTTTTGTAGTAAAAAAACCGTAATTTATAAAAGCATTATTTTTTTCTATTTTTTCAATAGTTCCGGTTGAATTTGATCCGGTAATTTTTATTTTATCATTGATTTTAAAAACGTAATCCGATTTTTGTTTTGCCGTTTTTATGGCTTCCTTCTGTTGAATTTCTCTTACTTTTACAACTTCAACCATCACTTCAGTTTCTGTGGTTTTAAGTTTTTCTTCCTCCTTTTGTTTTTCAACCTTCACCTTTTGTTTTTCTGTTTTTGTGACCGGTTTTACCAAATTCTTTTTCAAAAATTTTGTTTTCTCATTAGCGAGCCAGTTGTTAAACGCTGTGGTGAGTTCTTTTTTATTGTTTGTTTGAAAATATTTGTTGACCAGCTCATTAATTTTTCTTCCGTAGGCAAGCATTTTCTGATTGCTGTCGTATAATTCCTGAAAGTTTTCTAATTTCTCTTGAATTTTTTTCTGCTTTTCCGATAAATTATCAGATTTTTCAATTGCTATTGATTTTTCTTTTTCTAGTGTTTCAGAAGTTTTTTGCAATATATTTCGCTCTTGCTGTAATTTTGAAATGGTTTTGTCTAACCTTACTTTTTCAACTTTCACCCTTTTTTTTGCCTTGTTGATTAAACTAAACGGAATTCCGTTTTTTTGCGCAACTTCAAAAGTAAATGAACTTCCTGCCTGCCCAATAAACAATTTAAACAAAGGCAGCAGTGTTTTTTCGTCAAATTGCATGCTGGCATTTACAACATTTTCCAATTCACTTGCCAAAACTTTTAAATTGGCATAATGCGTTGTGATAATTCCGAATGCCTTTTTTTCGTAAAATTCTTCCAAAAATATTTCTGCCAGTGCGCCGCCCAATTCGGGGTCGCTTCCGGTTCCGAATTCATCAATTAAAAACAGTGTTCGATCATTGCATTTGCGTAAAAAATCCCGCATGTTTTTTAAACGATAGCTATAAGTGCTCAATTGATTTTCAATGGATTGGTTGTCACCAATATCAGTTAATATATTTTCAAAAAAGCAAGTTTCCGATCGAAAATGAACAGGGATTAACAATCCGCTTTGTAACATCACCTGCAGTAAACCAATGGTTTTAAGCGTAATACTTTTTCCGCCGGCATTAGGGCCGGAAATCACAATTATTTGCTGATGGGGATTTAATTCCAATGTTTGCGGATAGGTTCCCAATCCTTTTTCTTGATTATTCAACAACAAAATAGGGTGAAAGGCATCTTTTAAAAAAACCTTCTTTTCTGAAGAAATTTTAGGCAAACAGGCGTTAATTGTTGTTGCATATTTTGCTTTTGCCCCAATTACATCCAGTTCTATGAGATATTTTTGATATTCAATTAAATCGGGAATAAATTCTCGTGTTGAATTTGTCAGTTCTTTTAGGATTCTTACAATTTCCTGGTGCTCATCATACGACAGGTTTTGTAATTCCCTGGCAAATTGCAACGTGGTTTCCGGAGCAATAAATACAATGCTTCCTGTTTTTGAAGTTCCCAGCAAACTACCTTTCACTTTTTTTCGATGCATCGCCTGCACAGCTAAAACACGCTGATTGTCGATAACGGATTCGCGTATTTCATCTAAATAACCAGCAGAATTGCAATGATTTAAGGCTTTATTAAAACTTGTGCCAATTTTGGAACGAATTGAATTAATTTCGCCGCGTAATTGTTTTAACAAAACTGAGGCATTTTCGTGCACTTCAGCAAAAGGCGTAATAATTGCGTTTATGTTTTCAACCAGTTCTTTTTGGGTTCCAATTTCTTCTGAAAATTTAAAAAGTGAGGGATAGATCATCTTAAATTTATTAAAAAACTTAAGCAATTCAATAACTGTAGTGGCGTTGTTTGTTATTTTTAAAAAAGAAGCAGGTTCAAGGTAGCTATTTTCAATTTTTAAGAGATGAATTTCCTTCTGAATATCATCAAAATAATGACTTGGAATTCGGTTGTCATTTTCCAGGGAAGAAAAATATTCATTTACTTTTAGCAATTCCGGAAGAAGTATTTCTTTAGATTTTAAAGGCCTTATTTGTAGGGAAGCTTCCTTTCCTAATTCAGAAATACAATAACTGCTTACCTTTTTTAAAACAGTAAAAAATTCTAAATCTGTTAATGTTTTTTCTGAAATACTATTCATAAATTGCGTTACTTTTGAAAAGTTAGACAAAAGTATAAATTAAAGACAAATATAAGCAGTGAATTTAAAAATTACCGACAGTTGGAAACAGATATTGCAAGCGGAGTTTGAAAAGCCTTATTTTGAGCAACTTATAAGTTATGTAAAAGAAGAGTATGCCATAAATAATTGTTATCCGGGACCAGATAAAATTTTTGAAGCGTTTAATTTATGCTCTTTTAAGGAAATAAAAGTCGTAATTATTGGCCAGGACCCTTATCACGGAGAAGGGCAGGCTCACGGGTTGTGTTTTTCTGTAAATGATGGTGTTGCGCATCCGCCATCATTAAAAAATATTTTTAAGGAAATTGAGA
>NZ_JBFFKM010000100.1:0-4695 GCF_041555395.1 Lutibacter sp.
TTATTAATTACTCATTATATGATAAATATCATAATAATATCAATACCAAAAAGCCTAATTGTTTATTAATTCAATAATATTAACAGAAATTAACGTGATTTTTTCAATTATTATTAATAAATTTGTAAAATGAAATAGTGTAAGAAAATTACATGTAAAGTGTTACGCATTTCTCTAAAAAACTTAACGATTTTTAAATTAATTATGTTTAAAATTATAGAAAAAAAATTTCTTTCAGAAAATGTGGCAAAACTGGTTATAGAAGCCCCTTATATTGCCAAAAGTCGTAGAGCAGGTCATTTTATCATCCTAAGAATCGATAAAAATGGCGAAAGAATCCCCTTAACAATTTCTGATGCCGATGTAGAAAAAGGCACAATTACCATAATTGTTCAAAGAGTTGGTGTTTCATCTCATAAACTTTGTGACATGAATGTTGGTGATTTTATATTAGATGTGGTAGGACCTCTTGGACAAGCCACTCATATTTCTAATGTAGGAACCGTATTGTGTGCTGGAGGCGGTGTTGGCGTCGCACCTCTTTTTCCAATTGTACAGGCGATGAAATTGGCAGGCAACAGAGTGATAACTGTTATTGCTGCAAGAAATAAAGACCTTGTTATTCTTGAAAATGAAATGAGAGAATACTCGGATGAACTTATTATCATGACCGATGATGGTTCAAAAGGTACGAAAGGTTTGGTCACTCAGGGAATGGAAGAAGTCATTCTAAGAGAAAAAGTCAATCAGGCAATTGTTATTGGTCCGGCCGTTATGATGAAATTCGCTGCTTTAACAACAAAAAAATACAATATTCATACACTTGCAAGTTTAAACACCATTATGGTTGACGGTACTGGAATGTGCGGTGCCTGTAGGGTTTCTGTGGGTGGAAAAACGGAGTTTGTATGTATTCACGGACCTGAGTTTGATGCTCATGAAGTTAATTTTGATGAAATGCTAAGTAGGTTAGGTGCTTATAAAGATAAAGAATCAGAAAACTATGATGAGTACATAAAATCATTAGAAGTAGCGTCAGTTTAAAATATCAGTCAAAATTTTTACCCCTATTTAAATAATTCGTAAAATGGAATCAGAATTAAACGAAGAATATTACAAAAGCGAACGCAAGACCGAATGGCGCGATAAGTTACGTAAAGAAATAAAAGCCAAAGAGCGAACAGGTATTGACAGAGTTCTAATGCCCGAATCGGAACCTACGGTTAGAAATAAAAGCAATATTGAAGTAAATAAAGGCATAACGCTAGAAATGGCGGTAAACGAGGCTCACCGTTGCCTTGATTGTGTTGTTCCAACTTGTATTGTTGGATGCCCTGTTGGTACCAACATCCCAAAATTTATTAAGTATCTTGAAGCGGGTGACGTTCTTGGAGCTGCAGAAGTTCTTAAAGAAAATAACTCTTTACCAGCAATTTGCGGTAGAGTTTGCCCTCAGGAAATACAATGTGAAGCCCAATGTTTTTATGTTAAAAAACTAAGTAAAGAAGGTGCCGCAATTGGCTATCTTGAAAGATTTGTTGCAGATTATGCCCGTGAACATGGAGACCAAACCATTCCGGCTTTGGCTGAGCCAAACGGAATAAAAATGGCTGTAATAGGATCAGGACCGGCAGGATTAACTGTTGCCGGCGAATTGGCAAAGTTTGGATATGATGTAACCGTTTTTGAAGCCTTACACGATCTTGGAGGTGTTTTAAAATATGGAATTCCTGAATTTAGACTTCCAAAATCAATTGTTGACTATGAAATTAACACCATCAAAAATATGGGGGTTAAATTTGTGACCAATTTTATTGTGGGAAAAACAGCATCAATTAATGATTTGAAAGAAGAAGGATATGTTGCCTTTTTTATTGCAAGTGGTGCAGGATTGCCAAATTTCATGAATATCCCCGGTGAAAACTTTAGTGGAATTCAAAGTGCCAATGAGTTTTTGACCCGTGTAAATTTAATGGGCGGAGCCGATGTAAATTTTGATACCCCTGTTCATTCCGGAAAAAATGTGGTGATTGTAGGTGGCGGAAATACCGCAATGGACTCCGTAAGAACCGCAAAACGTATGGGTGCCGAAAGAGCTATTATTGTTTACAGACGTTCTATGGAAGAAATGCCCGCAAGAGCAGAAGAAATAAAACATGCCATTGAAGAAGGAATAGAATTTATTAACCTTACCTCTCCAATTGAATATTTTGCTGATGAAAAAGGTAAAGTCAATAAAATGAGGGTGCAAAAAATGGAATTGGGTGAGCCTGATGCTTCCGGCAGAAGACGCCCGGCGCCTATTGAAGGTTCTGAATATGATATTGATGTTGACAGCGTTGTAATCGCTGTTGGTGTTTCTCCAAACCCAATTGTGCAACAAAGCATGCCCGACCTTGAAACAACGAAATGGAACACCATTAAGGTTGATGAAAATATGATGACTTCAATTCCAGGTCTTTTTGCCGGAGGCGATATCGTAAGAGGTGGCGCTACCGTTATTCTTGCAATGGGCGATGGAAGAAAAGCCGGTCAGGGAATGCACGATTATGCGCAGGCAGAAGTTTTGGCAACAATTTAAGTGTAATTTTCAAACCCCTGTTTTTCTAAATAGGCCTTGTGCCTTTATAAAACAAACCCTGTTAATAATTAACAGGGTTTTGTTTTTAGCAGGTTATTCTGACTTTTGGAATACTATTAAAATATAAAAGGAATCAGTCTCTTAGTTCGTTTAGAGTATGACTCATACTCTTCGTATGTTTCATTTAAAGATTTTTCTTCAAGCAACAATCTCACAAATAGCCCGGCAATAATTAAAAACACTCCTACAACTGTCTCTTTAAATGGGAATGCTATTAATGAGGCAGAAAATAAAAAAATAACTGCAGCATATATTGGATGCCTAAAATATTTATAAGGTCCATTTGTAACAAGTTTTCCTTTTGTGGTATTTGCTGTTGCATGAAAACTTCTGGCACCAAATATTATTCGTGCCCAAATCATGAGTCCAAAGGAAGATATTTGAATAATAATTACAACAGGATTATCAGAAATAATGTGTTGATGGTGAACTAGAAATAACAATCCAATTATGGCAACTCCAAAGGCGATTAATGAACTAAGTTTTAAAATCATATTGTTATATTTTTCTGTTTTCGACAATTAATTACAACGGTTTAGGGTTATGTTTTGTGCGACATAAAATCGATGATTTCTCCAGTGAAGCAAATCGCTTGTTGAATGTTTGTCGGTTTGTACTAGTTCAAATTTGAGCATAAATAATATGCAGTGTTGCCAGTAGTTTTTATTTTATTAACTCCCAGCAAATGGAGTTCCAAAAACTCCGACTGCAAGTTCTATCCAAACAAGAAAGAAAACAAACAAAATAAGACCACAGATAATAATTCTGTTTTTGATAGTTTTTACTTTTCTCATTATAATTTCACATAGCAAGCCTGTTCCAGTCAATAAAATTCCCATTATTACAAAGTCTGAACTCGTCCAGTTCACTTCATTAGTGAATTGCATAGCTACAAATGGAATTAACAATAGAAAAGCTATTCCTGTTAGGATGATGATTAACCTTTTGTTTTTCATTTCTAAAGTTTAAATGTTTGATTTAAGTATTTTATTAAATGTAACTTTTATGTTTCGTTTTATTTAAGGAGTTGTTATCTCTAATTACGTACAACGGTTTTTTATAAGATTTGTGCGACTGGAAAATCGGAGATTTTTCGGACGTAGTAAGTCGTTAGTTGAATGTTTGTCGGTTCGTTATTTAGTTTAAATGTAAGCATAAATTTTATGAGGTGTTGTACCATGTAATTTGATCCTATTATCAATCAATTATAGTTAACCCATAAATTGTCAACTGATTTAAATTTATAAAATTCATTTATAGATTTTGTTTTTTTAGTTGCATAATCATAACGTGAATCTAAAGTAAAAGTAGAGTCATTAAGTATTATTCCTTTTTTTTCATATATATAAAGAGTTCTATATCTATATGAATAATGTTGAATTATAATTGTATCTCCTTTTGTTATGAATCGGTCTGCTTTATATAATTTGTTTTCAGAATATCTTCTTGGTTTGTTTTTCAATAATGAACACTCGAATATTGCCATTGCATTTTGTACTGAATTTTCATATGAGAGGTCACAATCTTTCATGAATTGCGAATTGTCGTAAAAAAGATTAGATTTAATACCGTGAGATGAATCACGTTCACCATTACGAAACACCTCATTATCCGGAGAAAGGAGTATTGGTTGAATATGTTTAATAGTATGTTTTTTCGAATAATCAATGCTGTCATAACCATATTTATCTTTATGGTGTAAATAAATTTCTTTATCAAATTCATTATAGAAATAACCTTGAGTTTTTAACTTTTTATTATCGAAATCTGAATCTGTCAAATTCATAATATATTCCGTATAACGCATTGAACAAGAATTAAAAAGAAATATTAGGGATATAGCAATTATTTTATTTTTCATTTCCTTATATGGAACAACGTGTTATATCAGTACAAAACGTACTGTTTATCACTTTTTTTCGGGATAACCGCATGTTTTGGTTATTTTATACGTTAATGATTTCTCCAGTTTTTAAACACAATCTAATGTTCTTACTCACATTATTACACCATAAATACTGCACGTTCCAAATTGGTTCATGGCATGATAAAAA
>NZ_JBFFKM010000101.1:0-3684 GCF_041555395.1 Lutibacter sp.
AAAATAAAATAACGATAACTTCGCAAAATAAATTTAAACGCACTTTTTAATGAGAGATTTACGCATTGTATTTATGGGAACTCCAGATTTTGCCGTTGCGACCTTAGACGCACTTATAAAAGCAAAATTCAACGTGGTTGGCGTGGTAACCGCGCCTGATAAACCAGCAGGAAGAGGCCGAAAAATTCAACAATCTCCTGTAAAAAAATACGCATTGGAACAAAACCTAGTTGTTTTGCAGCCCAGCAATTTAAAAAGTGAAGAATTTATTACCCAATTAAAAAGTTTAAATGCCAATTTGCAAATTGTTGTCGCGTTTAGAATGCTGCCAAAAGATGTATGGCAGCTTCCAGAATATGGCACATTTAATCTTCATGCATCTCTTTTGCCAAATTACAGGGGAGCAGCGCCCATTAATTGGGCCATCATTAACGGTGAAACCAAAACTGGGGTCTCCACTTTTTTTATTGATGAAAAAATTGATACCGGAAACATTATTTTACAGGAAGAAGTTAACATTGGAGATGATGAAACTTTAGGTGAATTACACGATAAGTTAATGGAAGTTGGCAGCAGATTGGTCGTAAAAACGGTTCAGCAAATTGAAAAAGGGACTGTTAAAACCATCAAACAACCGGAAATTGAAGAAAAATCAGCGCCAAAAATATATAATGAAACGTGCAAAATAAATTGGAACGACACTTTAACCAATACTTACAATTTAATACGAGGTTTAAATCCATACCCAGCTGCCTGGACAACACTCATTAATAATGATAAAGAAATTAAGGTTAAAATTTATAACGTAAAAAAGGAATCCGCACCACATCAACATAAAACAGGAACCGTAATCACTTCCAAAAACGATATTAAAGTCGCCTTAAGCAACGGATACATTATTATTGAAAGTTTACAGCTCGCCGGCAAAAAACAAATGGACAGTAAAAGTTTGTTAAATGGTTTCCAATTTAATGAAAATGCATTTATGCAATAAACTCCATATTTTAAAGGGCTTCAGATATATTTCTCCAATAATCATTGATGTTATTAACATTTAGCGTTATTTATTAACAAAAATGTCACTTTCTTTAGCAAAAACTTGCACAAACCCTTATTCCGTATAACTTTGTTAAGCTATTAGTAGCAAAATATGTTTAACCAATTAATTTAATATCTAAATTTATGAACAAATCAGATTTAATTGATGCAATGGCAGCAGATGCCGGAATCACAAAAGCAGCGGCAAAAGCAGCTTTAGAATCATTAACAGGAAACGTAACAGGCGCTCTTAAAAAAGGAGATAAAGTAGCTTTAGTTGGATGGGGAACTTGGTCTGTCTCTAAAAGAGCAGCAAGAGATGGAAGAAATCCTCAAACAGGAAAAACTATTAAAATTGCAGCAAAAAATGTTGTGAAATTTAAAGCTGGAGCTGGCTTAAGTGATGCTGTAAACTAATATATAAGAATTCTTTCTTATAACACAAAACTCTCTAAAAAAAACTTAGAGAGTTTTTTTTATTGATAAATTTTGTTATATTTAGTATTTCATAACTACTACTATGTTCATAAAAAATCCATCAAAAGGCCGATTACTGGTTGCGGAACCTTCCATATTAAATGATAAAGCATTTAACAGATCAGTCATTTATTTAACCGAACATGGAGAAAACGGATGTGTTGGATTTATTTTAAACAGACCCTCTAAATTTGTATTAAATGATTTAATTCCTGAAATAAATTGTGATTTCAAAATTTACAATGGCGGACCTGTTGAACAAGAAAATCTTTATTTTATTCATAATTCACCAGATTTAATTCCTAAAAGCATTCAAATAGACAAAAATATTTATTGGGGTGGAGATTTTGAAACTTTAACCGAATTACTGGATAACAATCTTTTGAAAACTACCGACATTCGGTTTTTCTTAGGCTATTCAGGATGGTCTGTAGATCAGTTAAAAGATGAGTTAAATGAATCTTCCTGGGTTGTCACAGAAAATAAATATCCCAATTTATTGCAGGTAAACATTGCTACTCTGTGGAAAAATCAATTAATGGAATTTGGCGGTGAATACCAAATATGGGCAAATGCGCCCAAAAATCCGGCATTAAATTAACTTGCTTAACATCAAGGTTAATTCTTTGGATACTTTGATACTATAATTACATTTTTTAAACTGGGTTACAGGCTGAATGCCCGCAATAGTGTTTGTGATAAAAACCTCATCGGCTTTTTGTAATTCAAAAGGTGAAATTTCGACTTCTTCGATGGTATATTCGTCACTTTTTGAAACCATTTCAAGTATTTTTTTTCTTATGATTCCTTTAATACATCCATCAGTAATTGGAGGGGTTTTTATGATATTTCCTTTTACCACGAAAATATTTCCGTTTATTGCTTCAGCAACATGTTTTTTTTCGTTCACTAAAATACAATTGTCAAACCCATTTTCCGAGGCGTAAATACTGGCCAGCACATTGGTTATTTTATTTGTTGTTTTAATGGTCGATAACATATCGGAATTCAAGTAATAATCTTTAAATATATCAACTGAATATTTTTCTTTTACCAAACTTATTAATGGCGAAGTTTCTATTATATAGTCAATTTGGTTGCTGATTGGATTGTAAAGTCCGCCATCTTTTCTAAAAACGGTAAGTCTCATCCTTGCACTTTCCAAATTATTTTGTACCGCGGTTTTTAGCAATTCGCTTTCAAAAAATTCCATGGTAAAATTCAAGGGAATCTCCATGCGCAACATTCTCATGGAAGCCATCAACCTAAAATAGTGGTCTTCTAAAAAATTAATTTTTGAATTCACAATTTTTAGCGTTTCAAATAGTGCATCTCCATAGTTAAAAGCCCTATTACCTGAATGTAATATCGCTTTTGATTTATCAAGCATGCGGCCATTAAAATTGATCATATCTTAAATATTTAGGGACAAAACTACATAAAAAAACCTTGAAGATCTTCAAGGTTTTTTTTTAAATTCATTTATATTTTAAGCGCCAATAGTGCGTTTAAGTTCGTCAATTTGATTTTTCCAAAACATTTTAGAATCTTCTATTTCATCTTCTTCTGCAAAATCGGTAACAATTAGGGAAACATCTTTAGTGATTTCATCCACTTCAATCTTAAACTCGAAGAACGTTTTATCATCGCCGTCATCAAGCCACCTAAATTTAATTTTTTCATCAGGACGTTCCTGAAGCACTTTGGCTTGTTCTTCTGATCCGTTCCAGATAAAAGTATATATTTCTCCTCTGGAATTTACATTATCCGCAAACCATTCTGAGAGACCGGAAGGGGTACCAAAATATTGGTATAACATATGAGGAGAAGCGTGTATTTGGAATTCAATTTCAAATTTTATTTTTGCAATCATAGTCTATTTTTAAAAAGCACAATATATATATATTTTCTTTTTAAAAAAAATTATATTTTAAAAATTAACTGGATAATTTTGTTCTGCGCAAGTTTTATTTTTTATATTTGCACCCTTAATAAATGGCGTGGTAGCTCAGTTGGTTAGAGCGTCGGATTCATAACCCGGAGGTCTCCAGTTCAATTCTGGATCACGCTACATAGAAATCAAGGACTTAGGTATTTAACTTAGGTCCTTTTTCTATTTGCGTGAGGAAAATTATCAAAACACCCTTATTTTCATAGTTTCAATTTCGA
>NZ_JBFFKM010000102.1:0-3455 GCF_041555395.1 Lutibacter sp.
AATATGACAATATTTAAACAATTATTTCAGAAGTTTGATTTCAAACTAAGCTTCTAAATTGCTATAATTTTATTTTTACAATCCCATTTATTAACCCCTATAATCTTTTTGATATCAACTATTTTGATATATATTTTATTTACTAACTAAAATTTATTTATTATGAAAATCAAAAACATTTTTATGACTTTAATGCTTGTTGGAGCACTGCTGTTAACTTCCATTGGAATTGCGCAGGAAAAAGAAAGAAAGACCTATGGAATGGTTAATCTTGAGTACATGATGCCAAAAATTGGTATGGAAAAAGCGTTTGTCAAGGCCATCACTGAACACAATAATTTATATCATAAGGAGGGACCTTATAAAGCCAATCTTGATAATATAATAACAGGGGAAGAATCTGGTTGGTATGTATGGTATATGGGCCCAAATATGTATTCTGACTTAGATAACAGCCCGGGAGAAGGCGCTCATACGGACCATTGGACAAAAAACGTTACTCCTACCGTAGCCAAGTATGGAAGAAGTGAATATTGGAGGTATAATGATAAATTATCATACAGTTCAAATAATGAACCAAATAAATATGAAACTATTTGGTTTTTAGATATAAACCGGGGAGATTATTACCGCTTTAAAGCATTTATGACTAAAGTAAAAGAGGCTATGGAGAAAAAAGGCGATGGCAATGTTGCTGTTTATAACAACGAATTTAGTGAAAGTAATGGAAGAGATGTTGCAATTGTATGGCCATTTAAAAATTGGGCAGAATTAGATGAAGATGATGAAGGCATTAAAAAAACGTATGAAGAAATAAATGGAGAGGGCAGTTGGGAAAATGCCATGGATGAATGGCAGGAATTTGTCGCGTCCAGGACAAGCCAAGTTTGGGAAACTGGCATTAAATAAAATATAAATGAACTGTCTTTAAAAAGGCTGAAGTTTAAAAACTTCAGCCTTTTTTTTTATGATTTCAGTGTACCGTTTTTTTTAATAACCGCCTATTAACAAATTTTAGTTGTGAACTTATAAAGTTCAAAAAATTATCCACCGGAATTCGACAGTACTAATTTTCGTGCTAAATAAAAACGTAACCAATATTTAAATTAATGGGTATTTAATTTACTTATGTTTTTTTTTATCATCTCAATTAATTCATCGCTATTGATTGGTTTGGTAATATAATCATTGCAACCAACGGCTATTAACTTCTCTTTAGTACCTAACAGCGCAAAAGCCGTTTGAGCAATAATAATGACGTCTTTATTAAATTGCCTTATGATCGTGGTAGCCTCATACCCATCCATTACGGGCATTTTAACATCCATTAACACCAAGTCAATATCTGGATTATTTCGACAAATTTCAACTGCTTCTGCACCATTTCCGGCAAAAAGTATTTCTTTACTAAATTCATCCACAATAAGTGAAATAAAAACTGAAGAACTTTCATCATCTTCAGCAACAAGTACTTTAAGTTTATTTATGATGTTTTCACTCCTTGTTTTGGCAATAACATTTTGATCCCTCGATTTATCTCCTGTAATTTGAATTTCAGCAGGAATTGTAAAATAAAAAATTGATCCCTTTCCAGGCTCACTCTCAACCCAAATTTCACCTCCAAGCATCTCAACATAAGCTTTACAAATCGACAAGCCTAAACCCGACCCCTGCAACGCTCTTTCATCCTCTATATCGGCTTGAACAAATCGATCAAAAATAGCATCTTGTCTATCCTTATCAATACCCAGACCTGTATCTTTTACATAAAACTCAAGAATCGATTCTTTCATTTCAACGCCAATTTCAATAGTTCCCTGATCACAATACTTAATTGCATTTTTAACTAAATTAACAAGTATTGCGTTTATTTTATGGTTGTCTGACTTAATCGTGATTTCATTTGACGGCAATAAATTTTTTATATTTAGCAATATTCCTTTCCCCATTGCTTCAGGGTTGAAAAAGGCATGAACTTCCTTTATTTGTTCCAAAATATTAAACTCTGAAATTAAAACTTCCATTTGGCCTGACTCTACTTTTGAAATATCAATGATGTCGTTGATGACATCAAGTAATCTTTTTCCGCTTTTCTTAATGATTTCAAAATATTTCTTTTGCCTTTCGACTGTTAATTTCTGTTGTTCCAATAGTTCAGAAAAGCCTAAAATAGCATTCATTGGTGTTCTGATTTCGTGACTCATATTGGCTAGAAATGCTGATTTCAAACGACTGCTTACTTCGGCTTTTTCCTTAGCAATCAATAATTCATTTTCAACATTTTTCTGCTCAGTAATATCAATTTCAATGCCATCCCAGTATACCAATCCTTCCATAACACGAGGCCTGGACACATAATATGACCATCTGATTGTTCCATCAGGATTGACTACCCTAACTTCCGATTTAAAAACGGACATTTTTTTTAAGGCTTCTTTTTCTTTCTTAATTAAATCATAAACGTCATCTTTATATATCTTTCCATAAATCAAATCTGGGTTTTCTTTGGCTTCAATTACTGTACATCCGTATAATTGTTGAACAGCATCACTTAGATAGGTGAATTTCCTTCTGTTTTCATCGATCATAACTACTTGGTATATCATACCATTTACCAAGTTATTAGCGATTAGTTTTAACCTTTCTTCACTTTCTTCTGCTTTTTCCTTGGCAATTTTTAATTCAGAATAGCTTTCTTGCAGTAGTTCGTTTATAGTAACTAATTCCTTATTTTTACCAGATAAATCAATTGTTAATTTTTTAGCCATACTTTTCGCAAAGAATGCGGTATTAATCAAAAAGAACGCTATTAAACCTGACAATAAACTAATTATAATACCACCTGCCAACACAAGAAACGGCGCACTGACAAAAGAAGGTGTTATTTTTGGTTGTATAAATTGCAAAGTCCATTTTTTTCCGTTCAAATCAATAGGTAATAATAAAGTGTTTGATATTAATTCAACACTGTTTTTATTTAGGGTGTATTCATTATCATACAAAAGAGATTCACTTGAAATGCTATCACCATCATATACCTTTAGATGAAGTTGTTTATGACCCTCTGAATTGGGTTGATCAAATACATCATTCATAAAGTTTATCATCCGAAAAGAGCTGGCGGCCCAGCCTTTAATAGCAACTCTTCGTTCTTCAATAGTATTTACAGGTGCGTTTTTCCTATAAACTGGTGAATACATTACAAACCCTGGACTAGTTTCAGGGTCGCCTTCCTGAATCAGCGTTACCCTATCGGTTAGCATCGTTTTATTAGAATCCCTGGCATTTTCTATTGCTTTTCGCATAAGTGGATCCGTACTTATGTTATACCCTAAAGCCTTTATGTTTATGCCTTGTAAAGGTTCAATATAAACAATAGGCGTGTACGCTGTTTCAATACTTGAAGGAAAAACTGTATAATCAGCTGATAATACTTCTTTAGAATACTGTATATG
>NZ_JBFFKM010000103.1:0-3327 GCF_041555395.1 Lutibacter sp.
CCCCCAATGCTTCCTGTAAAACCTACCGCCTTTACCTGTGGATGTTTCACCAATTTAACGCCGACCTCAATTCCGCTGCTGTTTAAATTTGAAAATACGCCATTTGGCATTCCTGTTTTTTCGGCAGCATTTATAATTGCCGACGCCACCAATTCTCCAGTTCCTGCGTGCATTGGGTGAGACTTTACAATAACCGGGCAACCGGCAGCTAATGCTGCAGCCGTGTCTCCGCCAGCAGTTGAATATGCCAACGGAAAATTGCTCGCGCCAAAAACGACAACTGGCCCGATAGGAATTAACATTTTACGAATATCTACTTTTGGAATTGGTTGTCTATTTGGGTCTTCGGCATCAATAGTTGCTTCTACCCAAGAGCCTTCTTTTACCAAATTGGCAAAAGAACGCAACTGAAAAATGGTTCTTCCTCTTTCGCCAATTGCCCTGCCTTCAGGCAAACCAGATTCTGAACAATAGGTTTTAATCAGCTCATCGCCCAGCGCTTCAATTTCATTGGCGATTTGATTTAAAAATTCACTTTTTTTGACTCCTGAAATACTTTGGAATAATTTAAATGCTTCCGAAGCCAATTCAATCGCCATCTCAATTTCTTCCTCAGAAGCTTCAGAAAAAACAACTTCATTCTCCTTATTTGCTAACGGATTGAATGTTTTAAACGTTACTTTCCCTGTTGATGCCAATAGATTTCCAATGTAATTTTTTCCTGTAATCATCTTTTGTATTTTAGTATTTTGGTATGTTAGATGATTAGTAAGTTAATCAAAAACACCTCAAAACAATTTTTAATTTCATTTATTAATTCCAGACTTGAAGTCTTTTTAATTGATAACCGGTCTGTTTTTTAAAGCTTTTTCAATAATTGCCAATACTTTCGCCCTTTCTTCACCAACCAACGGCAAACGAGGTTCCCGCACATTTTCTGTACCAATTCCAGTGGCAACTTCCGCCAATTTAATATTTTGTACCAATTTAGTATTTATATCCAACTCTAATAAAGGCAAAAACCAACTGTAAATAGCAATGGCTTCTTTTGTTTTTCCTGCTTTTGCCAATTTATAAATGGCGGTGGTTTCCGCAGGAAAAGCACAAACCAATCCAGCTACCCAGCCATCAGCGCCCATCAACAAACTCTCTAATGCCAAGGTATCAACGCCACATAAAATTTTAAAACGGTCTCCAAAACGCATTTTCATTCTGGTCACATTTGAAATATCGCGTGTAGATTCTTTTACAGCCTGAATATTTTTGCACGCTGCCAATTCTTCAAACATATCCAGGGTAACTTCAATACCATAATCGACTGGATTGTTATAAATCATAATCGGCAGTAAAGTGCTCTTGGCGATTTTTTTAAAGTAGGTTACCGTTTCTCTGGCATCGGCTTTGTAACGCATAGGCGGCAACAACATTAATCCGTTTGCCCCATATTCTTCAGCTTTGCGAACCGCTTCAATGGCGCAATTGGTAGATTGTTCAGCAATATTGATAATTACAGGAACTTTGCCTTTTACAATTTCTACCGTTTTTTTTATCAGAATTCTTTTTTCATCAGCAGTAAGGGTACTCGCTTCGCCTAAAGTGCCTCCAAGGATAATTCCATTGACTCCTGCTGCCAATTGCGCTTTAATATTTACTTCAAAATTTACCAAATCCAATGTGTCTTCATCTGTAAATTTTGTTGTAACTGCAGGCATTACGCCACTCCATTGTATACTCATAATTAAAAATTTTAATTGTATGGATTAAGCTTTGTTATTTTTGAAATTTACTTCAACCTTCTAGCTTTCCAACTTTCCTACCAAAATAATACTTTCTAAGTTTCGACACTAGCTTTTTTTTTATCTATTCATAATAGTATTTTACCTTATATTTCTCATTTAATCAAAAATAATAGACTAATTTAGACGCATATTAGCAGATATGAAGGTATTGCCATTTAAAATTCCGAAACCTGAAAATGTAACTTTATACATTCAAAAATACGATGGTGAGTCTTTTTATGAAAAATTGCACCAACATGAAGAAATACAGATAAGTATATTTGTTGAAGGTGAAGGCACTTATATTATTGGTGATTGTGTGGGCGAATTTAAAAAAAATGACATTTTTGTCATTGGCGAAAATTTACCGCATATATTTAAAAGAGATGCTGCCTTTGAACAAGAAACTTTTATGATATCCTTGTTCTTTTCAAAAAATTCCTATGGAGACCATTTTTTTAATTTACCCGAATTTGAACATTTCAACGCATTTTTTTATGATGCCGTTTTAGGTTTTGAAGTACTTTCCAACAAACCGGAACTTTCTTTTTTATTGACAAAAATTGATACTAATTCAAAATACAAACAGTTTACTTCTTTTTTATCTATTTTATCTTTAATTTCCGAAGCTGAAAAACAAACATTGTCATCATTAATTAATCTCAAAAAATATGATGGTGATGAAGGGAAACGAATGAGCGATATATTTCAATACACCATGACTAATTTTCACAGAGAAGTTACCTTGGATAATGTTGCAGATATTGCAAATATGACACCCAATGCATTTTGCAGGTATTTTAAACAACGAACCAACAAGACTTTTGTGAATTTTTTAATTGATATCAGAATTGGAAATGCTTGTAAACTGCTGACCAAAAACAACGATTTGAACATCACCGAAATTTCATATAAGTCCGGATTTAATAATCTGGCGAATTTTAATCGGAAATTTAAAGCCATAAAAGGCGTAACGCCTTCAGATTATAGGAGAAAACAGTTTGCCCCCTAGCCCCCGAAGGGGGAATTATTATAAGAAAGAAAAAGGAATAGATAGCAAAGAAAAAAGACTGAAATTAAAAATGAGGCAATTAGCCAATTTAAAAAATAACCTTCAAACTTTCTAACTTTCCAACCCGAAATCTTTTTGCTGCTTTTTAGACATTCCTTTTACCACTAAATTGTAAGAATCATCCGTTAATTCCCTGATTAATTTATTCGATAAGCCGCCATCAATGGTAACCGTATTCCAATGTATTTTGCTCATATGATAACCGGGAGAAATTTCGTCATGTTCCTCGCGCAATTGCAAGGCTTTTTGGGGATCACATTTTAAATTTACGGTTACAGGATGCTTCTCTAAACTCGCCAATGCAAACATTTTTCCCGCTACCTTAAAAACTAATGTAACATTATCGAAAGGAAAACATTCGGTTACATATTTCTTTGACAAACAATAGTCTCTGAATTCTTCGATATTCATTTGAATTAATTTTTGAGATTTCTTAAAGATACTTCTTATTACAAATATTGAGCAAATTAATGGAAA
>NZ_JBFFKM010000104.1:0-3241 GCF_041555395.1 Lutibacter sp.
AGGACAGAGCGTTAAGAAAATGTATGGGATACATTTTTAGCGATAGGGCCAGCCGGCGCTCGGGAAGAATTTATTTTACAGAAAAAGATCATCAGACTAGATTTTTTTGTTACTTTTTTTATCAATGAAAAAAAGTAAAAGTAGAAATTGTTGAAGTTTAAGCATTTTTTTAGTTCATAAACAATCACTAACAGGAAAAAGAAAATTATAGCAATAAAACAATAAGGAATAGTAATTTATATATAGAAGAATGATTAAAAGCATTCTATATAAATTATCAAAAAAATATCGAATACCAAATGAAATTTATAAAAACAAACATCCCCGATGTCATTATAGGTGAACCAACAGTCTTCAAAGACGATCGAGGTTACTTTTTCGAATCCTTCAATAAAGAAATTTTTGAAAAACACTTGGGAAAACCCATTCATTTCTGTCAGGACAACCAAGCAAAATCTACCAAAGGCGTTTTAAGAGGATTGCATTACCAGCTCCCTCCATATGCACAATCCAAATTGGTGCGGGTCATTTCAGGAAAAGTATTGGATATTGCGGTAGACATCAGAAGGGGCTCCGATACTTTCGGTCAGTATGTGGCTGTTGAACTGAGCGGTGAAAATAAACACCAGCTTTTTGTCCCTGCCGGATTTGCGCATGGCTATGTCGTTTTAAGTAAAGAGGCTATATTTAGTTATAAAGTTGATAATTACTATCATAAAGAATCAGAAAGAGGCATCATTTATAATGATCCTGAGCTGCAAATCGATTGGAAATTGCCTTTAAGTGAACTGATTATTTCTGAAAAAGATAAGGTTCAGCCTGCTTTTAACAAGGCCGATTTGTTTGAAAAAATTTAAGGGAAAGATGAATGTATTAATCACAGGAGCAAACGGACAATTGGGATTGGAAATAGCAGGATTAGCGCCAAATTTCTCTGGTTACAGTTTCTTTTTTGCCGATAAAAATCTTTTAAATATTGTCAGTTTTGAAGAAGTAGAAGGCTTTATTTCAAAAAATAAGGTGGATGTCATTGTTAATTGCGCCGCATATACCAATGTGGATAAAGCTGAAGATGAATCCGAAATGGCAAATTTAGTAAATCATTTGGCCGTTAAAAACTTGGCATTAGCAGCAAAAAAGCATTCCTTAAAATTAATACACATTTCAACGGATTACGTGTTTGATGGAGAATCAAGCATTCCATATTCAGAAGGAGATTCCACAAATCCGCAAAATGTTTACGGCAGCACCAAATTAAAAGGGGAAGAAGCATTGTTAAAAATAAATCCAAAGAATTCAATTATTATCAGAACTTCCTGGGTGTATTCAGAATATGGTCATAATTTTGTAAAAACAATGTTAAGGTTAAGCAAAGAAAAAGAAAGCATCTCTGTGGTTTTTGATCAAATAGGATCGCCAACATATGCGAAGGATTTGGCCCAGGCCATTTTGCAAATAATTCCGAAAATCGAGAGTGAAGGCATTCAAATTTATCACTATGCAAACAAAGGCCAGTGCAGCTGGTTTGATTTTGCTTCAGCAATTATGAAAATCGCACAGCAAAGCTGTAAGGTTTTGCCCATAAATTCAAGTGAATTTAAAACCAAAGCGAAAAGACCAAAATTCAGTTTGATGAATACCGAAAAAATACAACATACGTTTAACCTGGAAATCCCTTATTGGGAAGATGCTTTAAGGGAATGTGTATCAAAGTTAGAAGTTAAATATTAGATATTAAAAGTAAAAAGTTAAAATTCACCACAATTAATTCCCCTCTTGAGAGGGGTTAGGGGTGTGTAAAAACATGAAATAAGTAAAAAATATGAAATCACTGTTAATAACAGGCGGAGCCGGATTTATAGGATCAAATTTAGTTGAATATTTGATCGACAAATATCCCGATTATCAAATTGTGGTACTGGATTTACTCACTTATGCCGGTGATGTAGAGAATTTAAAATCAATTAAAAATGCCAAAAACTTTACATTTATTAAAGGGGATATTTGCGACAGGGCGCTGGTTGAGCGTATTTTTCAGCACCATATCATTAAAGGTGTTTTCCATTTGGCAGCAGAATCTCACGTGGACAATTCAATCCTGCATCCCGATGTATTTATTGAAACCAATGTAAAAGGAACCTTTACGGTATTGGATGTGGCTTATAAATATTGGATGGAAAAACCGTTTGTGTATAAAAATGGTTTTGAAAACAGTCGTTTTTTACACGTTTCAACCGATGAGGTTTACGGAACGTTGGGAGAAACAGGTTTGTTTACAGAGCAAACGCCTTATGCCCCAAATTCGCCGTATAGCGCATCAAAAGCAGGCAGCGACATGATTGTTCGAAGTTACCATCATACCTATGGAATGAATACGATAATCACGAATTGTTCAAACAATTACGGACCAAAACAGCACGATGAAAAATTAATTCCTACCGTCATCAGAAAAGCGTTGGCAGGAGAACAAATTCCTATTTATGGCGACGGAAAAAACATCAGGGATTGGTTGTATGTACTTGATCATTGTAAAGGGCTGGACCTTGCGTTTCAAAAAGGAAAATACGGAGAAGTGTATAATATTGGCGGAAAAAATGAGCGGAATAATAACCATATTGCCCAAAAAATTTGTGAAATATTAGATACCTTAGCACCCTTAAAAAACAAGAGTTATAAAAACCAGATCACCTATGTGGAAGATCGCGCAGGCCACGATTTCAGGTATGCCATCGATGCCACTAAAATTGAAAATGAATTGGGCTGGAAAGCCGATGAAAATTTTGAAACCGGATTACTGAAAACAGTGAAATGGTATTTGGAGAAGTATAGCCCCCTAGCCCCCAAAAGGGGGACTGAGCGTTAAAAAAATGTCCAGTGGACATTTTTAGCGATAGGGCCAGGTGGTGCGTTGGGCTTAAAGAAGTTAGAAGTTAAATATTAAATATTAAAAGTTAAAAGGTCAAGTTCGAAATATAATTTGAAAACAAATTAAATAAGAACCGTCCTATGATATTTTTCGTTGTAAAATAAATGTTTTTTTAGCGGGGCTGACGTTGCAACCCAAAGAGCCTCGATGCAGGTGAAGCAGGGAAAAGGCGGTCTGGGTGATGTGGATAAGGACAGAGCGTTAAGAAAATGTATGGGATACATTTTTAGCGATAGGGCCAGCCGGCGCTCGGGAAGAATTTATTTTACAGAAAAAGATCATCAGACTAGATTTTTTTGTTACTTTTTTTATCAA
>NZ_JBFFKM010000105.1:0-3185 GCF_041555395.1 Lutibacter sp.
GAAAATTTTTTTAAATGCCCTACAACAAATCACATTTCGATATTTCTGAGCGGAAACTTTATTTACGTGCGCTTGATGCTATTTTTTCGCTTTTTGGACTTTACCTACTTAGCCTTTTTTTTAAATTCGACTATTTTGACTTTTCAAGTCCGAACATCAAATTATGGATTTTAATTTTAGTCACTTACTTATGGGTATTTGGTGAAATTTTTGAGCTGTATAATTTAAAGGTATCCAGTAACAGGTATTTGACGGTTAGAAGTATAGGAATAACCGTTTTGTTTTCAACCCTTTTTTATTTTTTTACGCCTGTAATTTCACCGCAACTGCCTGAGAACAGATTGCAGCTGGTCTATTTTTCTATGACCTTGTTTATGGCTATTTTAATCAATAGAATACTTTATATTCAATTGATATTTTCGCCTCGATTTTTAAAAAATATTTTGTTGATTGCAGAGAGCAGTCAAGTTCAGGAATTATTGGCTGTTATTAAAAATAAGGGAGCAAACAGTATTGTGGGGTATGTGTCTGATGCCCCATTGAAAAGTGTTGAAGCGCCAAACTTTATTGCTATTTCTGAGGCCAATTTGGAACAGATTGTCGAAAATGGAGGCGTTAATGAAATCATCCTATGTTCAAGCAACAACAAATTCATTACGCCCGCCATAAACAAACAGCTTATTATGATGTTTGAAAAAGGGATGGTGATCAGGAGTATAGATAATTTTATTGAAGAGGAAACACATCGCATATCAGAAACAAGATTGACCACGGATTTTTTCAGTCATTTTACTTACAGCAAAAACCATCAAAACAATTTATATTCGGCATTCAGACGTATGTTGGATGTGTGTTTTTCATTCATTGGAATTTTAGTTTTAGTTTTGTTAATTCCCTTTGTTTTTATAGGAAATCTGTTTTTTAATAAAGGCCCGTTGTTATATACCCAGGCTAGAGTTGGTAAAAAGGGAAAGGAATTCAGGATCATTAAATTTAGGACCATGGTTGCAAATGCGGAGCAAAATGGTGCGGAATGGGCGAAAATAAATGACAGCAGGGTGACTCCTTTCGGCAGAATTCTCAGAAAAATGAGGTTAGATGAGGTTCCACAGTTTATCAATGTGTTAAAAGGAGAAATGAGTTTGATTGGTCCTCGCCCCGAACGCCCGGAATTTGTGGAGTTATTGGAAAAGGAACTTGCATTTTATGCCATTCGCCACGTGGTAAAACCGGGATTGACAGGATGGGCACAGGTTAAGTATCCCTATGCACGTTCCGTAGATGATCAGCATAAAAAATTAATGTACGACCTTTATTATATTAAAGAACGAAATTTAGTGTTGGATTTAGAAATCATGATTAAAACCATCAGCACCGTATTATTCTTCAGGGGAACTTAGCATTTTTTATGACGCCAGATTTTTTAACCGATTAAGCAGAAAAATATTTTAAAATTCACTGGTAAAGTGCAGCTTAACGTTTGGATATTTTTCCTGGGTCATTTGGATGGAAAATGCGGAGTCGGCCAAAAACACCAGTTGTCCTTGTTTGTCATGCGCCAGATAACGTTGCTTTACCCGTTTAAAATCTTTAAATTCCTCACTCTTCGGATCGACGGGTTCCACCCAGCATGCCTTGTGTACATGTAAATTTTCGTAACTGCATGTTGCGCCATATTCATGTTCCAGTCGGTATTGGATCACTTCATATTGCAAGGCACCAACAGTTCCAATAACTTTTCGGCCATTTAGTTCTAAGGTAAATAACTGCGCAACGCCTTCATCCATCAATTGGTCCAAACCTTTGTATAATTGTTTCGATTTCATGGGATCGGCATTGTTTACGTAACGGAAATGCTCTGGAGAGAAACTTGGAACACCTTTAAAGTTCAGCACTTCGCCAGCGGTGAGCGTATCGCCGATTTTAAAGTTTCCGGTATCTGGAAGTCCTACAATATCTCCGGGAAATGATTCCTCAACAATTTCCTTCTTTTCGGCAAAAAAGGCATTCGGACTTGAGAATTTGAATTTTTTATTGAGTCTGACATGCAAATAAGGTACATTTCGTTTGAATGTTCCCGATACAATTTTAACGAATGCCAGTCTGTTTCGGTGATTGGGATCCATATTGGCGTGGATTTTAAAAACAAAACCGGTAAGCGTTTCTTCTTTGGAATCCACCAAGCGGGTATCGGCCATTTTTGGTTGTGGTGACGGTGCAATATCAATAAAGCAGTCAAGCAATTCCTTCACCCCAAAATTATTTAAAGCTGAACCAAAAAATACAGGCTGCAATTTGCTGTTTAAATAGTCGTTTTTATCAAATTCAGGATACACTTCTCTTAAAATTTCCAATTCTTCGCGCAAAGTATTCGCTGATTTCTCGCCAATAATTTTGTCCAGTTCAGGCGTAGAAATATCGGTCAATTCAACGCCTTTCGAGACGCTTTGTTTAGAATCACCTGAAAACAGGTTTATTTTTTTTTCGTAGATATTGTAGATGCCTTTAAAATCGTAGCCCATTCCAATAGGAAAACTTAAAGGCGTCACGGTCAGTCCCAATTTTTGTTCCACTTCATCCAGCAAATCGAAAGCGTCTTTTCCTTCGCGATCCATTTTATTGATAAAAACAATGATGGGGATTTTGCGCATTCGGCACACTTCAACCAGTTTTTCTGTTTGTTCTTCAACGCCTTTTGCAACGTCTATCACAACAATAACGCTGTCAACGGCAGTTAATGTCCTAAAGGTATCCTCCGCAAAATCTTTGTGCCCCGGTGTGTCTAAAATATTAATTTTTTTTCCTTTGTAATTAAAAGCCAATACAGAAGTGGCCACAGAAATTCCTCTTTGGCGTTCAATTTCCATAAAATCGGAAGTGGCACCTTTCTTTATCTTATTGCTTTTTACGGCTCCGGCTTCTTGTATGGCGCCTCCAAACAGCAATAATTTTTCGGTTAAGGTGGTTTTTCCCGCATCAGGATGTGAAATGATTCCAAACGTGCGTCTGCGTTGTATTTCTTCTAAAAAAGTCATCACTAAAATTTTGAGGTGCAAATATATGGCTAATTACACAATTTGCCAATTAGAATTTATAGGCAATAAGGCCTTAAAGATTGGGAGTCCAAAATGCTTAAATAAGCAGTCTTATAACCTAAATAGTATTTTGGGCGTTCCCGCTGAAAA
>NZ_JBFFKM010000106.1:0-2942 GCF_041555395.1 Lutibacter sp.
CGTAAAATTAAGCGCCCAATTTGTGGCTATTGAATAATCAATGCTTGGAATGACAATAACAGAATGATTTGTGGGAGAATAAATTGTGCTCATAGAAGCCGAAAATATGGGAGAAAATTCTTTTGAGAGCTGAAGAAATCCGGAATATTCAAAAGGCATCAAATTCTTTGCTGTGACCATATTGTACATTAAATTTTCAAAATTACCGGAAGAAGTATCAGTAATGGTATTATATAAGGCAGAACCATTTATGTAAAGTCCGTTTTTAAAAGCATAATCAACCGATATGGAAGCGCTTACAACATTTTTAAATTCTTTGGAATTTTCTTTGGGCACAAAATAAGAAACCTCTCCTTTAAACCCGGCATTTTTCAAGTTTCCCGCCCAACCTGTTCCCAATATCCAATCTTTTTCATTAATGGCTGCGATGAATTGAACATCATAAGACCATTTATTGAATTTATACATCGTGGCCAAAATATAATCACTTTCACCAATTCCCTTTTTTACGGCTACTTCCAGTTTGTTAAAATCGCTCAAATAGTATTGGACTCGAAACGAGTCGCTTCCCGGCCGTTCTTCATAATCAAAATCCAAAAAATTATAGGTATTAAAAATGTCGTTGGGATTCCACACCACATTCATTCCCCAATTTACGCGCTGCCTTCCCAAAGTAATATCCCAACTTCCTTTGCTGTAATTTACCAAAGCCCTGTCTATTGTTGCATTAAACAATACATCTTCATTATTTATTAAATTCCATGAGAACTTTGCCCATCCATTGTCACGAGAAACAATGTCTGAAAACTCGTTGAAATTTTTAACATTATTTCCATAGAAAATTCGATTTCTCAGTTCAATCCTCATGGTAATTTCTTCTGAAGGAATGTATTTAAAATTGAGTCTGTTATTTATAAGTCCATTGTACTTTAATTGGTCTAGTCTATTAATAAAACTAAACTCGTGAAGATTTTTTATGTAGCCAGAGAGTAATAATTCATGCTCACTTTCTTGGGAAATCATAACAAAACAATTCAAGAACAAAACCAATAAATATATTTCAAAACGCTTTTCCATTTTACCTAATCAGGTATTTGTTGAACATCTGAATCTATTTTACCGTCTACCAACGTAATTACTCTTCTTGCCTTTTTTATAACCCGCATATCGTGAGTAGAAAACAAAAAAGTAATTTTCTCTTCTTTGTTCAGTTTTGCCATAATGTCCAATAAATTACCTGCAGATTTTGAATCTAAATTTGCTGTAGGCTCATCGGCCAGTATAATTTTTGGCTTGGAAGCCAAAGCTCTGGCAACTGCTACACGTTGTTGTTGCCCTCCAGAAAGTTCACCTGGTTTGCTATTTACCTTATCTTCCAAACCAACCTCATTCAATAATTGCATGACCCGTTTTTCTCTTTCAGATTTTGAAACATTTTGTAACTGTAATACAAAACCTACATTCTCTTTAGCAGTTAGTACAGGAATCAGGTTAAACGATTGAAATACAAAACCAATATTATAAAGCCTGAAATCTATCAGTTTATTTTCTTTTAGACTTGTAATTTCTACACCATCAATAATTACACTTCCTGTTGTTGGTTCGTCCAAACCACCCATCATATTCAACAATGTAGATTTACCGGATCCTGAAGGGCCAACCAAAGCCACAAACTCTCCTTCTTCTATATGCACGTGCACATTTTGAACCGCATGAACAGGTATCGTTTTTGGGTTGTAAACTTTGCTTACATTATGTGCATCAATAATTGTTTTAGCCATCACTTTAAATTTTACGTATTGCTTCTGAAGGGTTTAACTGTAAAGCCTTATATGCCGGATAAATTGCCGCTAAAATGGCTGTTATAAAACACATTCCAGCCACAATAACATATTTTTCATTGTCTAATGAAGGATAAACAATAGAACTGAATCCGTAAGATGCCAATCCTTCTGAAAACATAGAGATATTTATTCCGTTCTTGCCTAAAAAATTGATACTTGACCATCCAACCAACAATCCAATTGGACAACCTATTAATGTTATATAAAGGGTTTCCAACATAATCATAATAAATATTTTTCGCTTATTCAATCCGATAGCCATTAACATTCCCAGTTCTCGAACACGTTCTAAAACCGACATTAACATGGTGTTTACGATTCCAAAAGTTAATGCGAGTAAAATAATTCCGGTAATAATGTAGGTGTACATATTGAAGGATTCTATCACCATTCCAAGCTCAGGTGAAAGCTCTTTCCAATCTTCAACCTTCCCTTTGGAAACCAAACTGGCACTGTATGCTTTTACTGAGTCCAGTTGCGCTTCATTTTTTAACAATATGGCTATTTCATTGCTTTCCGAAGCTTCTAACCCCAACAGTTTTCTTAATTGGTTTTTCTGGACATACACATTTACTTCATCTAAAGAAATATTTTTAGACCTGTAAAGACTCCCTACTCTAAAAGCTGCTGAAACTATCTCATTTTCAACATCAGTAAAAGTTAATACCACTTTACTTTTTACTTTAATTTTTAGTTTTTTTGCCAGTTTCTCTCCAATTAAAATCTCACTGTCTTTACCAGATTCGAAATAAGCTCCTTGCCTAACATTTTCATTCAAGCCTATTTGGGTTACTTCTAATTCAGGGTTTATTCCATAAATCTTTACGCCACTTGCAGTAGTTGGTGAAGTAATCATACCTGTTGTGATAACACGTGAACTTACAGAAGCTACATTCTCATTGGATTGCAGTTTGTGAATAATTTCGTCGGTATTTGATATGGTGTATTTTGATTCGTTCTCTACTTTAAACGAAGGATGATGGATTTGAATATGAGACAGTTGTTTGAAGATGGTATCATCAATATTATTTTTGTACAATCCCCATGAAAATGCAAGCATAAAAACCCCGGCCCATAAACCAATAATTATGGAGCAGA
>NZ_JBFFKM010000107.1:0-2915 GCF_041555395.1 Lutibacter sp.
AGCCAAATTCAATTAAGCGTACATATAAACCTTCTTAAAATTAATGGAGAAGGCGGCAGATTAAGAACCGGTTGGAGAGGCAAAGGATGTCCTAACTAATAAAAAAAGCTTCCCAATTTATTTTGGGAAGCTTTTTTATTAGTTATGCAGTAAAAGTTTATTAATTGTCTTTATCCAAGAAATTTGGAGTTCCGTCTCCGTCTGTATCGTCATCAAACCAATTTCCGTTTCCGTTGGTATCTTCATCTTTGGTTGGTTTTCCGTCATTATCATCGTCGACATCAAGATAATCCATAATTAAATCTCCATCTGTATCGTCATTTTTTACGTCGCCATCACCATTTCTATCTTCTAAAATAGAAGAAATCCCATCATTATCATGATCTGCTATATTCACATCATTTAAAGTAATTTGAAAAACTAGTGGAGAGTTTGGAGGAATCACATTTTGCCCAAAGTTACCATAAGCCAAGCCTGAAGGTATAAATAAAAGCCCTTTTCCGGTGTTTTCATAATAGAAAGACTCATCGGTATTCATAATTTTGGTTCCTCCCTTAAAATTCGTAAAACCATAACTCCATCCGTCAATTACACCCGTAAGCGGCAACCATGTCAAAGTTGAGCGAGAATCAAAAACCGTACTGTCCAATAACATTCCAGTATAGGTTGTTAATACGGAATCGGCTCTGCTTGGGGAAATTGTAGTTCCTACTACCTGTTTTAAATAGTATAATTTATAGGAAATTTCATTTTTCGTGATGTTCTGCGTCTCAACTTGTCCCATCAAAGGTGCTTCACCATTTTTTATGGTATAAATACCACCATCAACATCATTTAAATAATGTGTTTGTAAGTATTCTTTTAAAGCAGTATCATCATCTAAAGCTTGTTTTTCCGCATCAAAAGATTCTTTGTTATTATCGTCTTTACTACAAGAAAAAATTACACTGCTTAAAGCGAGTATAAAAAATATATTTTTAAATTTCATTCAGGTTAATTTTTAAGGGCGCAAGATACTATTTTCATACCTTTGTTAAAAGGGAAATTTATAATTTAACTTTATTATATGAGAATTGATAAATATTTGTGGTGTGTACGATATTACAAAACCAGAAGTCTTGCCACGGAAGCTTGTAGAAAAGGCCATATTAAATTAAATGGAGATAATGTAAAAGCTTCAAAGATCGTTTTTAAAGACGAAAAATTGATTGTCCGAAAAAACCAAATTAATTACGAAATTCAAGTTATCGACACACCCGCAAACCGCGTTGGTGCTAAATTTGTTGATTTATACCGAATAGATTTAACACCGAAAGAAGAATTTGAAAAATTAGATCTTCTAAAATATTCTAAAGATTATTATCGGAAAAAAGGTGTTGGAAGACCCACTAAAAAAGACAGACGGGATTTAGATGATTTACATGAGGAAGGAGATGGAAATGAAGATTAATTTAGAAGGTAAAAATGCGCTGGTTGGCGCAAGCACACAAGGATTGGGTAAAGCAATTGCTTTACAGTTGGCAAGTTGCGGTGCTTCCGTTACATTAATGGCCAGAAATGAGGAAAAACTGAAAGCCACAATTGCCGAGCTGGACACTCGTTTTAATCAAAAACATGAGTATATTGTTGTTGATTTTTATGATTTCAATGCTTTTGAAGCAATAACTTCAAACTATTTTAAAAATAACACCATTGATATTTTGGTTAATAATACCAACGGACCAGAAGCTGGCGGTGTTTTTGAAAAAAATATCGGCGATTACCAAAAAGCCTTCGATTTATTGTTTAAAACAACCTGTCATCTTACTTTGTTGGCGATTGAAAACATGAAGAAAAACAATTACGGACGAATTATCAACACCGCTTCATTGACCGTTAAAGAGCCTTTGTCAAACCTGGTTTTATCAAATACCATAAGAGCTGCAGTTGCCATTTGGGCAAAGACGCTGGCGACAGCTATTGCCCCATTTGGCATTACTGTCAATACTATTTTAACAGGGCTTTTTGATACGGAAAGAATAAAGCAGCTCAATAAAATTCAGGCAACTGCCAAAGGAATTTCATTAGAAGAAAATTTAAAACTAATGACGCAGGAAATTCCTGCAGGAAGATTGGGAAAACCTGAAGAATTTGGGTATTTGGTTTCCTTTTTAGCCTCAAATTATTCATCATATATTACGGGAACCAACATTTCAATAGATGGAGGATTCATAAAATCATTATAAAAAATGAAAACTCGATTTGATAAAGCATATTGGGAAAGCAAGTACAGCAATGAAGCAACAGGATGGGATATTGGCTATGCTTCTACCCCACTAACCACCTATTTTGAACAATTGACCAACAAAAAATTAAAAATTTTAATACCGGGTGGCGGTAATTGTTACGAAGCTGAATATTTAGTTGGACATGGTTTTAAAAACATCTTTGTTATTGATATTGCTGAACAACCTTTAAGAAACTTAAAAACCCGATTCCCCGATTTTCCTGACAACCATTTAATTCACGGTGATTTTTTTAATCATACCGAAAAATATGATTTAATTTTGGAGCAAACTTTTTTTTGTGCATTGGATCCTGTTTTACGTAAAAAGTATGCTGAAAAAATGGCTAATTTATTAAAGGAAAATGGCAAATTGGCCGGGCTTTTATTTGATTTTGAGCTGACTGAAGAAGGTCCGCCTTTTGGTGGTTCGTCATCAGCATATTTGCAGCTGTTTACGCACTATTTCACTATTAAAAAATTAGAAAGATGTTATAATTCAATTCAACCGAGAGCTGGAAGAGAATTGTTTTTTATCTTTGAAAAAAAATAACCAAATGGAAAGTTCAATTATTTTAACGAATGAGCAAATTGAAAATAAAACGCGAAGAATTGCGTATCAGATATATGAAGTAAATTTCAATGAGAAAGA
>NZ_JBFFKM010000108.1:0-2731 GCF_041555395.1 Lutibacter sp.
ATAAGTGACAAAATTTCTTGGTGTTTCATAAAGCGTGATAGAAAGTTCCAGATTCTCATCAATTTTTGAACGTAGCTTGTTCCAAATGACTACGGCAATATTTTCGGCGGTCGGATTTAAGGTTTTGAATTCAGGGACTTCTTCATTCAGATTTTTATGGTCGAATTTGTCTTCCACTTCTGTTTCTATTAAACTTTTCAGAATTTTCATATCCATCACGAAACCAGTTTCCTGGTGAATTTCTCCTTTAACAGAAACAATGAGTTCGTAATTATGTCCGTGATAATGAGGGTTGGCGCATTTGCCAAATACTGTGGCATTCCGCGCATCCGTCCAATCGGCATTGTACAATCGGTGTGCAGCATTAAAATGTGCTCTTCTGTTAACGGTTACTTTCATTTGTTTTCTTGTTTATGACTCATGACTGATAAAACTGTAATACTTGTCGAAGATGATTTTAAACCATTCGGTATAAATTTCAGGATGCTTTTCCATATCATTCTTCACTTGTTCTATGGTCATCCATTTAAAACTTTCTGCCTCTTCCCTATTTAGTAAAGGATCTTCACTATAATAACCAATAAGGATATGGTCCAGTTCATGTTCCGTTAACCCATTGTCAAACGGTGCTTTGTAAATAAACCAGGTCACCTCTTTTAAATCACAGACAAAGCCCATTTCTTCCTTCAATCGTCTTTTACCGGCTTCTATATTTCCTTCACCGTCTCGCTGATGGCTGCAACACGTATTTGTCCACAATAATGGGGAATGGTATTTACTTGCAGCGCGCTGTTGCAGTAACAGTTCCTTTTTATCGTTAAATACAAATACCGAAAACGCTCTGTGAAGCACTGCTTTTTCATGCGCCTCCATTTTTGGCATTAAACCAATTTTCTCATCTTTCTCGTTCACCAATATTACTTGTTCTTCTTGCATAGGTTGTATTATTACTGCAAATTTACACTTTTTACTTGTTTTATAAAATAAAAATACTTAAACATAAACTATTGTAATTCAATTACTTAAATATATTTCATTAGAATCAGGTAAAATTTTAATAAATATATGTTGCAACATATATAGTTATAACATACATTTGCACATGAATTAATAACTCTATAAAAAACAAACATAAAATGAAAAAATTAAGTATCGTAATCGCCTTATTTAGCGTAGTATTGGCAAACGCACAAACCACCTGGAATTTTGATCCGTCGCATTCCTCCATACGCTTTGCTGTAGACCATATGGTTATTTCAGAAGTTGAAGGTCGGTTTTCAACGTACGAAGGTTCTGTAGTTTCTACAAAAAGCGACTTTTCTGACGCAAAAATCAACATTTCAATCGATATAAACAGCGTGGATACCGACAATGAAAAAAGGGACGCACATTTAAAAAGCGCTGACTTTTTTGAAACGGAGAAATACCCAAAAATGACTTTTGTAAGCACTTCAGTTGAAAAAAACGGAGATTCAAAATACAATTTAAATGGAAACTTAACTTTGCATGGCGTGACCAAAGAAATTACTTTGGTGATGACTTATGGCGGTACCGTCAAAGATCCATGGGGAAATACAAAAGCCGGACTTAAAGTTACGGGTGTCATCAACAGAACCGATTTTGGCCTAAAATACAATTCTGTACTGGAAACCGGAAGCTTAATGATTGGC
The DNA here is from genome assembly GCF_041555395.1 of Lutibacter sp. Taxonomy (GTDB): domain Bacteria; phylum Bacteroidota; class Bacteroidia; order Flavobacteriales; family Flavobacteriaceae; genus Lutibacter. The sequence goes on from NZ_JBFFKM010000108.1 coordinate 1,671, forward strand.
GAAGAAGTGGCTATTACCGCAAAAGTAGAATTGGTAAAAATTTAATCCCATTTCTCTAAAAAGGGCGTGATTTTCGTTTGACTTATAAATGATTTCACGCCCTCTTTTTGTAATTTTACCTAAATTTAATGGTTCATGGAAATTCAGGACGAAATAAAAAGCAATTTCAACAGTGACTATCATAAGGCGCGTGTAAATATTCATTTCACCCACAATTACCTTTCTGAACAACTTCTGGAAATTATAAAGCCGCTTAAATTGTCTCTGACACAATTTAATGTGCTTCGTATTTTAAGAGGACAACATCCGGCTGCCTCAAGCATTGGATTGCTGAAAGAAAGAATGCTTGACAAAAACTCGGACATCAGCAGGGTTATTGACAGAATGCTTGACAAAAAACTTGTGGTCAGAAAAGAATGCAAACAGGACAGGCGACAAAAAGACATTCAGATCAGCCAACTCGGACTGGATTGCCTTTCTAAAATTGATGAGCGGGAAACAGCACTTGACCAAAAAATGCAGCATTTAACAATTGAAGAAGTGACCCGGCTTAATGTGCTGCTCGATAAAATAAGAGGTTAAAGTTAAAAGGTTAAAGGTTTGAACTTCTCAGATAGGTATCGACCGGTTTTTATTTATTTTTTTAATTCTTCTCATGTTTTTTTACACACCCCTAACCCCTCTCAAGAGGGGAATTTATTGGGTAAATTTTCACTTGAACTTCCCTGATTGGAGTTGACCGGTTTTTATTTATTTTTTGTTATTAATTAAATTTGCGTTAGGGGGTGCAGGGGAAAACCCGACGTTGCGAGTTTGTGAAGCAATATGTTGAACAGATTGCAATACCTAAATAAATACGGCAAAGGTTGATTTTGGCAAAAACTTCGCAACGACGGTTTGGAACGAAAGACCCGACCGCTTTTTCAGCGGGAACGCCCAAAATACTATTTAGGTTATAAGACTGCTTATTTAAGCATTTTGGACTCCCAATCTTTAAGGCCTTATTGCCTATAAATTCTAATTGGCAAATTGTGTAATTAGCCATATATTTGCACCTCAAA
>NZ_JBFFKM010000109.1:0-2653 GCF_041555395.1 Lutibacter sp.
ACACCAATATATTCAGGCTCAAACTATACACCTTTACTTTCCGCAACTACAACTTATTATGTTTTGGCATCGGCAAACGGTTGTGTAACAGGAGACAGAATTGCCATAATTGCCACTGTAAATCCATTACCAATTATCCAATCTGCCATTGAATTTAAAAATTGCGATGAAGATGGAATTGCCGATGGTTTTACCGATTTTAATTTAAACGAAGCAAACACCATTATCACAAAAGGAGACAATAGTTTAAATGTAAACTATTATTTAACTTCCACAGAAGCCAATATCGGTGGAGTTCCTTTAAATAATCCATCAACATTTAACAATGCAACGGCAAATACTGTTTATGCCAGAGTGCAAAATACTTTTTGTTTTAGCGTTTCAACAGTAAAATTAAGCGTTTCTTCAACCTTATTGCCGGCCGGCTTTAACTACGAACTTACGGCCTGTGACAAGGACGCAAATGCAGACGGTTTTTTTGCCTTTAACCTAACTGAGTCATCAACGTATTTTATAAATAGCCTTCCTGCCGGACAGCCCTTAAGCGTTCATTATTATAGAAATTTAAATGATGCGCAACTGGAACTAAATGAAATTCCGCCAGCAAATTATACCAACCAAACCAAAGATTCAGAAATTTTGTTTGTGCGGATTGAAAATGAAAACGATGGAAATTGTTATGGCATTGGACCATATTTGACACTAACCGTTCAACAAATTCCGAAATTTGAGGTAAATCCGACCGCCATTGTGTGCTTGAATTTACCGCCAATAAAGCTTCAAACTTTTAATCCGCAAGGAAATTACACTTATCAATGGAAAAATGATACTGGCACTGTTATCAGTTATGATTCTTCCGCTGAGGTTTCATCGGCAGGAATTTACACGGTTATTGCCAATTCGGATTTAAATTGTGAATCTTTTCCGAAAACAGTAACGGTTACGGCTTCTGATATTGCAACAATTACGATGAATGACATTACCGTTGTTGATGATTCGGACAATAACTACATTACCATAAACAACACCAATTTAGGCCTTGGTGATTATGCGTTTTCATTGGATGCGCCGTTTGGCCCGTTTCAGGACGAAACTTCTTTTGAAAACTTACTACCCGGAACTTACACCTTGTATGTGAGCGACAAAAACAGTTGTGGTGTTGCGGCATTGGATATTGCGATTTTGGGATTTCCCAAATTCTTTACACCCAACGACGACGGGCAAAACGACACGTGGAAAGTGCTTGGAAACGACACCAATAACATCCAAATATCTGCTATTTATGTCTACGACCGTTTTGGAAAATTGGTTGCTGATGTTGATTTAACTGGTGACGGCTGGGATGGATTTTACAATGGAGAAAGGCTCCCTTCGGCCGATTACTGGTATTTGGTGAAGTTTACTGATCAACATGGTGATTCTAGGGAAAAACAAGGTCATTTAAGCTTAATCAGAAGGTGATTTTTTGCGTTAGGGACTGAACGGTTTGTTTGAGCTCTTTTAAATTTACCTGAGTAAATTTAAAAAGCGAGTAGTGAAGGCCTGGCCCGAAAGGGAACGCCCCGAAACAAATTTCTGTTATTTTTATCTTAAAATAGTTCTTGAATGGTTTTTGCCACACCATCATTTTTATTGGTGTCGGTAACTTTATCGGCAATTTGCAGCACTTCTTCAATGGCATTTGCCACAGCAACGCCTAAACCAACCGCTTTCAACATTTCAATATCGTTATAATTGTCTCCAAAAGCCACAATATCTTTCATTGAAAATTCTGGATAACAGCTGTTTAACAACACTTCAATAGCTGTTTTTTTGGAAACGGAATGGTGAGAAATTTCAATATATGTTGGTTTTGACCGGTATAAAATAATTTCGTCGGAAAAGGAATTTTCTAACGCTTTATACAAAACATCAATTTCAGTTTCATCGCCCATGCACATAATTTTATGCGCTCCTTTTCCCTCATTTTTCCATTTGTATAAAACTTCTTTGCTCGATTTTACTTCAGGAGTGACCTTTGTGTTATTCTCCTCTTTTTTTGCCCAGAAATCCATTGTAGGAACATACCATTCGTCTTCAAAATACAAACTTAAATGTATCGCTGTTTTTGCGCACAAACCAATAACGGCTTCCAAAACCGAATTGTCAATAAACGCGGAGTGCAAAACTTGGTTATTGTGCAACACCAATCCGCCATTATAGGCAATCAGCGGCGCTGTAGTATTTCCCAATTGGTTTTGCAAATGCCGTATCGCTTTTGGCATACGGGAAGAAATAAGTACAAAAGGAATGGGCGAAATACGTTTAATTTCTTGAATGGTCATCTCCGACAATTCCCTGTTTTTATTCAAAAGCGTACCATCAATATCGGAACAAATTAATTTAAAATCCATGTTGTGTTTATTGTTGCCCGGCAAAAGTAAGAAATTCAAGTTCGTAAATTTATGGAATCTTAGAGTAAAAAAAGCTGTACGCTTGTTAACTCCATCAAAAGATTATTTATTAAACTTATGCTAAAAAAGAATTCCGGTAATTTCATGTAAAATATTTTGGTTATCTTGATTCGGTAATTAAAAACTTAGTTTATGCGACCTTCAATTCATAAATTTAAATATATAGCGCTCTTTTTTTTTACCGGGTTTATTTACGGACA
>NZ_JBFFKM010000110.1:0-2607 GCF_041555395.1 Lutibacter sp.
ACTCAATATCTTTATAAACATTATCCAATTTTAGAAGTTTGGTTCTTAATTCGGTGATGGAATCAATATATCTTTTCGAACCCGAAACGATAACACTGTCCGGTGAAATTTTTAATTCCTCAACCAAATTATATCCCGCTTTATAACGAATTTCAAGTCTTGGATTTACTGGTACTTTTTTAGAAACGGAAGCCCCCAATTCAAGAAAAATAGTGTCCCTTAATACACTTATAATTTCAACTCCATTTGAAAATTGGGAATTTAACAATGCAATTTGTTTGTTCGGCAATATATAATAAACCGTTTTTGTTTTCGAAATATTTTTTAAGTTTAAGAGTATTTTATGCTTTTTGATTTTATATTTTATCAGTGTAAAACCAGGTGCTTTTATGGCCACTTTCATTTCTGAGATTGGTTTTTTTTGAACAAGTTTACCTGATGGCATATCTGTATATTCTACATCAAAAACAACAGGAGTGATATAACTTTTAGACAATTCTATCAGCAACCAAATTATGGAAGACAAAATCATAAAAAATAAAAATACTTTAATTTTTTTATTTTTTTTTAGAGATTTAATGCTTGATGCTGCAGTCGTTTTCATTTTTGGAATTATAACTATTAAAGATACAAAAAAAAGTGAGCTAAAAAGCTCACTTTTTTAAGAATGTGTTCATTCCTATTTAATTTCTTCCGGAGATAGATATTTTTTACTGAGCTCCATTGAAATCGCAGAGCGCTCAAATTTTATTTTTCCTGCACCAGTTTCTACAATTACAGTATTGTCACCGTCCACAACGTCAACAATTTTACCATGAATTCCGCTGCTGGTAACTATTTTATTGCCTTTTGCAATAGAAGTCTGAAACTTCTTTTCGTTTTTTTGACGTTTTATCTGCGGTCTTATCATAAAAAGATAAATCACCACAAACATTAATAAGAAAGGAAGCATGCTTGTTAGTGAACTTCCTCCTAAACTTTGTAAAGCTATAGTTGTGTACATTTTATTTATTTTTAGATTTAATTAATTGATTAGCTTTTTGGTGTTACAGTTCCTGAAATGCGCACGATTTCCTTAACATTTGCTGTATTTGTCTGCAAAGTAATCGTTTTGCTTTGTTTCCCTGTTCTTCCTCTTGAATTAAACGAAAATTTTATTTCGGCAGAGTCACCCGGTTTAATGGCTTCTTTAGGCCATTCAGGAACCGTACAACCACAAGATGCTGATGCATCAGTGATTATTAAATCTGTTTTTCCTTTGTTGGCTAGTTTAAATACACCTTCAACAACATCTCCTTCATTAACAGTTCCGAAATCGTAATTCTTTGTGTCAAATTCAATGATTGCACTACCTAAACTAATTTTTGCATCTCTTTCTTTTGCAGTTTCTAAATTTGTCGAATCTATTTTTGAAGAAGCATTGTCTTTACACGAAACAAATGCCAAACTCAATAAAAGAATTCCTACAATACTATTTTTTATCATGGTTCTTGTTTTTTTTTGTAAAAATATGAAATTACATCAATCCTCGTCCTATTTTATTCAATCTTTTTGATGCTGTAAAATCTTTTAAAATTTTATCAATAACGCCATTGATAAAGAAACTGCTTTTTTCCGAAGAATAGTCTTTTGCAATTTCAATATATTCGTTAATGGTAACGCTTGTTGGAATTGAGGGAAATTTCAAAAACTCGCTTATGGCCATTTTTATTAAAATCATATCAATTTCAGCAATACGGTCGGTATCCCAATTGGGCGTTTTATTTTCAATTTCCTTTTCAAATTCTTTATGGTTTAACACCACTTTTCTGAATAAGTCCAACACAAATTTTTTGTCGTCGTCATCTTTATATAAATTCCCCAATTGAAAAGTCTTCTTGGGTTTTAATTGATTTAACGTTTTTACAATCCATGTATTTACAAAAGGAATGTCATCAACCCAGCTAATGGTCCTGTCTTCAAAATACTCAGCTAATTTTTCGTTCGGAGCCACCACATTTTTAAACATTGCAACCACAAAATCCCTGTCTTCCTCAAATGAATGTTTGTCTGATTTCATATAAGAAGCATAAGGATCGCTTTCCTTTATCAGCTTCAAAATTTCGTGAACATATTCATTGTCCAAGCTCCAATAATTTAGCTTATTGTCATCCAAATAACTATTTAATGAAACGCTTTCATCCAATAATTTGAAAATTTCGTTGTTAATGAATTTAAAATTCGGATTTAAATCCTGAGAAGTGGCTAAATACTTTTTTCCGGAAATTTCAATATGTTTTTTTTCCAAATTTTTAACTTCCACAAGCAAACGAAGCATTAATGCATACAAGTCGTACATTTTTTCTATACTTGTATATAAAAAATCTTCTTCTTTTTTCAGGTTATCACTTTTAGACTGCAGCAACGCGTAAACCGATTGCATTACCTTTACTCTAATATGTCTTCTGTTTATCATTTGAAAGAACTTTTGTGAAATTTAGTAGAATTAAGCCGCAAAAATACTAATAATTTTTAGAAATATAATTTTGTTTTTGTTTATTTACGAAAAGTGATAAAATTCTTAAAACAACAACCATAAATACTATTTTGGCGTTCCCGCTTTCTCAG
>NZ_JBFFKM010000111.1:0-2498 GCF_041555395.1 Lutibacter sp.
AATTGCTTCTAAATCAATAACTGTTTTTGATATTTTTGTAGCAATTGGTTTGGCTGTTTTATATATTTTAGCCAAGGCATTTCCAAATAAAACTTCATCAGGAAAATTGATATTTCCTTTTGAAATAAAATAATTGATTTCCTTTTTCACGTTCACAACGGAAGGTAAAACCGGGAAAATGGGTTTTTTGCATTCTTGCATTTTTTTGTCGAGAACATCATATACGTCGTAGACTTCAAACAATCCAGGACTTCCGAAAATGACAACCATGGCATCAATATTCGAAAATTTATCCTCACAATAATCGATAATAGTTTCCAGTTGTGCTGCGTTTCCTGTCGCTAAAAAATCAATAGGATTAGAAACGGATGATCCTAAAAATAATTTTTCAAGCAATTCTTCACTTTCTTTTCCCTTAATCTCGGGGACGTTTAATCCGTTTTTAGATAAAGCATCCGTAAGCATTACTGCCGGTCCCCCTGCATGAGTAATTACGGCAATATTTTTACCCTTAAGTTCAGGATGCATAAAAATTCCCGCAACCGTAATCAGCTCATTTCTTCCAAAACAACGTACAATTCCTGCTTTTTTAAACAAAGCATCAACTGCAACATCAGAATTGGCAAGTGCTCCTGTATGGGAACTGGCAGCTCTGCTTCCTGCAGAGGAACTTCCTGCTTTTATCGCGGCAATTTTGCAGCCTTTAGCAATTAATGAAGCTGCATGTTTTAGCAGTTTTTGTGGGTTTTCAATGCTTTCAATATATAATAATTTCACTTCTGAACTTTTTCCGTTTTCAAAGGTTTCGTCTAAATGCTCCAGAACTTCCTCAACGCCAATTTGGGCTGAATTTCCTACTGAATAAACGCTGGAAAATGTCAAGCCTGTTGCCATGGCAGCTTCCATAATAAAAACGGCAGTTGCCCCGGAACCAGAAATAAAATCAACTCCTTTTGGATTTAATTTTGGAATTGGTGATGTAAATGCGCCTGCATAATGTTGATTGATCAACCCGATATTGTTTGGCCCAAGAAGTGTTCCGCCTGCAGTATTTATTTCTGCAACAATTTGTTCTTCCAGTTTTTTACCTTCATCATCTTTTTCACCAAAACCCGCCGAAAATATAATAAATCCTTTGGTGTTTTTTTGCTGCGTTAAAATTTGAACTGTTTCCAAAGTAAATTTTGCCGCGATGGCAATAATTGCAAGATCCACTGAAGGAATTTCAGCAACATTTTGATAACATTTTTGTCCTTGTACTTCCGTTTCTTTCGGATTTACGGCAAACAATTCGCCTTCAAAATTGTGAGCGATTAAATTCTTTAAAACGCTTCCGCCTGGCGTATGAATATTGTTTGAAGCACCAATAACAACAATGCTTTTGGGATTTAGTAATTCTTTGTTCAGCATAAAAAAATTGATATTTTTAAGAAACTATTTCTGCGGCAATTTCTTGACCTTTTAAATACGCTTCTAGGTTTTTTGCAACAATGCGTTCCCCTTTTCTTTCAAAAAGTGTGGCAATCGCCTTTTGAAAACTTTCATCGCTTAATGGAATTAAAGAAGAAGCGGCACCCAATAAAACCATGTTGGTTGCTTTTGAATTACCCAAATCTTTAGCAATTTTCATTGCATCAATTAAAATATGGTTTTTATGCGATTTAATTTCATTGTAAAGCGTTTCCAATTCAGGATAATTGCTGATATTTTCAAACGGGTTGGAATCGGTGATTAAAAAGCCGTCTTTTTTCAGAAAAGGCAAATAGCGCAATAATTCCATAGGTTCCACAGAAATAATCATATCTGCTTTTCCCTGCGGAATTAAATCAGAATATATAGGTTTGTCTGAAATTCTAACATGGGACTGCACGGCTCCGCCGCGCTGGCTCATTCCATGAACTTCCGATTGTTTTACGTTTAATTTGTTCTCCAAAGCGGCAGTGTCCAAAACGGCTGCAATGGTTAAAATTCCTTGTCCGCCAACACCTGCTAATATTATATTTATTTTTGTTCGCATACTATTAATTTAATGACACGTTTTTATATTCTTTTAATTTGTCCTTTTTCTCTTTAGGAAGTTGAACGCAAGGACGCTGTGCAATGATAACAGAAACGCCTTTGTAATTTATTTCTTCTCGGATGATATCAATATTTTCCTGTAAATTTTTGTGCAATGGCGTAATCACTTTTAAATGATCTTCATCAAGGCCTAAACCTTTACAAATTGAAATTAACCTTCCTGAAGCCGCTGAATCCTGTGCGCCTGTCATGGCAATGGCTGAATTGTCGGAAATGATAACGGTAATCGGTGTGTTTTCAATAATGGCATCCAGCAAACCTGTCATGCCCGAATGGGTAAAGGTGGAGTCACCAATAACGGCAATTGCCGGTTGAATTCCTGCATCGGAAGCGCCTTTTGCCATAGTGATGGAAGCGCCCATTTCAATAAGGGTATTGATACTTTTATAAGGAGATAAAACACCCAGTGCGGAACAGCC
>NZ_JBFFKM010000112.1:0-2416 GCF_041555395.1 Lutibacter sp.
AATGGCTTTGGGGCTTGGTTTAGCTTTCTGGAAAAAAGAGCGTGTTCGATTTGGCTGGGCACTTGCAATATTTTTCATACTGGTTTTTCCGGGTAATATTGCTCAATACCTTGACGGCAAGGATGCTTTTGGAGTATTGGATTCTGATGGAGCAAGACTACGACGTTTATTTTTCCAACCTGTTCTTATTGTTTGGGCTTTATGGTCTGCAGGATCATGGAAAGCCTGGAAAACCAGAAAAAATAGGAACTAATGGATAATCCACAATTAAAATTAAGAAATCAAATTTGTTTTCCAATCTATTCGGTTTCTCGCCTAATTACCAAATCGTACAAACCTTATTTAGACAAGTTGGGTTTGACTTATCCTCAATATCTGGTACTACTGGTGTTATGGGAAAATGATAAACTTACTGTAAATCAGATTACCGAGAAATTACTTTTAAATACCAATACCCTTTCTCCTTTGTTAAAGCGCATGGAAAAAATGGAATTGTTGCAGAGGAATCGTTCTAATAAGGATGAAAGAAGTGTTATCATTCAACTAACAGTAAAAGGGAAGCAATTGAAGACTCTGGCCATACCTATTCCGAAAAACCTCATTAAAACATTGCTGACTGAAAATATTAGTATGGGAAAGGTTATCGAGTTAAGGGATATGCTGAATGAATGGATTAAAATACTTACAAACAACACAAAAAATTTAGAATAAAAATTAATAAATAAAAATTATGGAATTATTAGATAAATTAAATTGGAGATATGCTACTAAGTCAATGAATGGTGAAAAAGTAGCACAACAAAAAATCGACAACATTATTGAAGCTGCTTCATTAGCTCCGACTTCAAGTGGCCTGCAACCTTTTGAAATAATGGTTATCACCAATAAAGAAATTAAAGAGAAAATTAAGTCCATTGCCTGGAATCAACCTGTTGTTGCAGATTGTTCTCATTTATTGGTTTTTGCTGCCTGGGATACTTACACTGCTGATCGGATCAACAAACAATTTGATCTCACAAATACTGTTCGTGGCTTTAAAAATGAAGGTTGGGAAAATTATCGCCAAATGCTTTTAGCAAGTTATCCCCAAAGAGATGCTGAAGTGAATTTTAACCATGCTGCACGCCAAGCCTATATTTCATTTTCTCAGGCTATTGCAGCTGCTGCTTTTGAAGGAGTTGACAGTACACCAATGGAAGGTTTTGACCCGGATGCATTGGATGAAATATTAGGTTTAAGAGCCAAAGGACTTAGAAGCTGTGTGATTCTTCCATTGGGTTATAGAGATGTAAAAAGTGACTGGTTGGTTAACTTGAAAAAAGTAAGAAAAAGTAAAGAGGATTTAGTCACAGTAATTGATTAGAAAAATAAATTAACTACTTACAATAAACTTTATAAGTAATAGCGGTTTGGGAGCAATCTCCAACCGTTTTTTTTAGTAAATTACTGGTCTTTCACAGCCGGTTTGACTATTTAGCTCCTCCGAGAACCGGGAGATTTAATTTTCTTCAAAGTGTAATTGAAAAAGCAAGTTTTAATGAGAATTTTATTTTTTTACTAAGCTAAAATCAAGTCGATACCCACCTTTTTAAACTCTTCCTGAAATTCTAAATCAAGATCATCGTTGGTGGCTATGTGATGGATATCCGCAGGGAAGCATATATTGGTGAGTTCGGTTTTGCCAAATTTGCTTGAATCGGAAACAACAAAAACATCTTTTGCCTTTTGAATAATATAACTCGAAATTTCGGCCCTAAAAAGATCGCGCAATGTAAACCCGGATTCAGTTGAATATCCATCGATTCCAATAAATGCCTTGTCTATATTTAACAGATCAATACAGGTTTTCGTAATTTTTCCCACCAGAGTTTCACTGTCGTGTTGATAAATACCACCAAGAATAATAATGTTGGCTTGTTCATTTTTTCGGAATTGCCGGGCGATATAGACGTTAGTGGTAATTATTGTAACTTTTTTAATTTTTAAAAGTTCCCTGGCCAAAAGAACATTTACGGAGCCCGATTCAATCAGAATTGTTTCACCTTCGCTTACAAAAGAAGCTACCTTTTTGGCAATCCTGAGTTTTTTTTCATAATTAACACCCAATCGGTTATTCAAATCATCAGCATCTTTTAGCACAGCACCACCGTGAACACGTTTTAAAAGTCCTTCGGCTTCCAAGAAATTCAAATCCTGCCGGATGGTTACCGAAGAAACATTTAGTTTTTCGGAGAGTTCAATTACTGAAGTCTGATCATTTTTGCCCAGAATTTTCAGAATTTTATTTTGTCTGTTATTTAGCATTATTCCAGTGTTAAAGCAGCCGCACCAATAACTCCGGCATCGGCACCAATATTTGAGATTACAATTTCAATGGGATCAAAAATCATATCGCGGGCTAATTGATAAAACGTCG
>NZ_JBFFKM010000113.1:0-2398 GCF_041555395.1 Lutibacter sp.
ACAATTCTTGGGAATTTTAATAAGTTATCCTTTTTAACATCACCCTTAATTTCACCAATACCAATAAAATCGAATAAAATTAGTACCTTTAAATAGTGAAATTGACATCATTAAAATTATTTTGAAAAATTCATCAACAAGAAACGTTAAAATAACTAAGTGTTAATTGCTGTACTGTTTTCTTTGCTTTGGTGTACCTTAAACTGCAAAGACTTAATTGATAAAGGGAAAACTAAACCAAGCTTGCTTTTTAAACTAAACAGGAAACGGTTAACCTTTTTAACAAACGATTTTTTCCAAAAGAAAAATCTCAGGTTTTCATAAATAACAACAAGGAGAAAAATAATTTAGGATGGAAAAGTTTTTATTGTTAGCCCTTTTTGGTATCAGCATGGCTCATTTAGAAGGAGTAACGGTGGTTTATCTGCGCAGGGCACTTGGAATTATTGATTCAGAATCAAATAAGGAATCGCTCAAAAATATTTCTAAACAGTATATTTTTATTGAGAAAACAAGGGAAGCAGCCACAATATTGATGCTTGTGATCTTAGCGCTTTTGGTTGGAGAAACCTGGCTGGACAAAATGGTTGTCTTTCTTTGGACATTTGCATTTTGGGATTTGTTTTATTATCTCTCGCTTTACCTTTTAATTAAATGGCCATCAAATTTTACGACTACTGATGTTCTTTTTTTGATTCCTCGTCCTTGGATTGCACCTGTATGGGTTCCAATTGGCATATCATCAATCACTATCATCATTATTGCCATTCTTCTTCTGACTTCAATTTTGTAGAATAAAAAGGGTTCAAAAGCTATCATAATAGCCCGTTGGGTGCAATTAATTTTTGACGATAATTTTTCGTCAGTCCGAGTGATTTTCGATAGAAAATCGTATCGAAAACAGAAATATTATTGTTAAAAACGGTTCTCGATATATTTTTTGTTTCGTTTTACTACACAAAAAACACTCGAACTGACGTTTTTAATAATTGCACCCAACGGGTTAATAATAATTGATTTGCAATTTCACATAAAGCGTTGGACATATGGTTGTTTTAATGTCTTTTAGTTAAAACCTTACCTTTAAATTTTGATATGCCTTTTATGAATGACCTGCATTTTCAAACTTATTGGTTTTGGGCATTCATTTTTTATGCTTATTAAAATCTCTTATATAACTCATCAAAGCATTTAGCGTAGTAATTTTTCCATAATCCTGTTCCGGAATTTCAATTCCCGTTTTTTCGGCCAGCAAGATCATAAATTGTAAAAAATCAAATGAATCTATGCCGAGTACCTCTCGAATATTTTCATTTGGCAATAGCGAATCCGGTTCAGTATCAGGTGCAATCTTCTCAAGTGATTGAAAAACAATCTTTTTTATTTCTTCTTCATTTACCATATTTCAGGTTTTTGTAAATAGTTGTTCAATGCATCCAAAAAACGACTTCCGCTTAATCCGTCCGTAGCGCGATGGTCACCGGCCAATGTAACATAAACAACAGGACGAATACCTATCATTCCATTTTCAGCAATCGGCTGTTCCAATACGCTTCCAAAACCGATGATTGCAACCTGAGGCGGATAAATAACGCCAAAAACCTTATCTGCACTGCCTTCACCAAGATTGGTCATGGTAATAGTGGTATTGCTGAGTTCAGAACTCCGCAATTTCAATGCTTTTGCTCTTGGAATGATATCATTGAGTGCCTCCATGATTTCATCAATTGTTTTTATGGCTGCTTGTTGTATGGTTGGAATAACAATGCCTCCGGTGCGCAATGCGACTACAAATCCGATATTAATTTCATTTTTTAATTGCAATCCGTTTTCCCAAACGGCGTTCAATTCAGGAACATCCTTAAGCGACTGGGCAACTGCCTTTACGAGCAATGAAATAGGCAGCAGCCGTTTTTGTATTGGGCGTTTAAGGTTTGTTTCCTGCAACCACTCCATAGCATTTGACATATTAATCATTTTTTCTAAGTAGTAGTGCGGAATTTCCCGATTGGATTTACTCATTGCGGCAGCTATGGCGTCACGAATTGTTTTGTTGAAGGAAGCCGTTTTTTCTTTTTTTGCTTCAATGGTTTTCTCCACAATTTTTTTTGGTGTTTCCGGTTTTTCAGGTTCATCATGCTTTACAATGGCTTTTTCTACATCGTCTTTTGTAATAGCGCCTTCCGGTCCTGTTCCTTTTATTAGTGAAAGGTCAATATTGCTACCGGCAGCCATTCGTTTGGCCAATGGAGAAGCTTTAACGCGTATTTCTTTTTTTGTTTCAGCACTTCCTGCTGCCGGATTGATTATCGCTATTACAGTTCCCACCGGAACTTTATCTCCTTCGGCTATCAGCAGTTTTTCCATGGTGCCTTCTTCAAAAATTTCAATTTCAATC
>NZ_JBFFKM010000114.1:0-2256 GCF_041555395.1 Lutibacter sp.
GCATCAAAATTGCTAGCGCCATTTCCGTCAACCCAAGTATAACCACCACCAACAAGAACATAAGGATCAAAGAAACCTGTTTGCCCGATCACGTTATTGATATCGTATTTAAGATTTCCATCTAATGCGAAAAAAGACATCTTAGAAACACTTTCTCTTCCATTTTTGGTAAGTTCATTTAACGACCCGGATCCTTCAAGTGTAAATCCCGTGCCAAGATATCTGCCAACGCTTAATCTTGAAACAGCAGGAATCATATTCCAGTCTTGAGTCCTGAAATAATCTTCAGAGGGTGTTTGTGGTGCCATTGGATTATGAACCGCATTTACACCAATGCCTATTGCCCAAGGATTGTTCTTATCTTGTGCGTTTACTGTTATAGCTCCGAAGAGTAATAAACTAAAAATAATTTTTTTCATTTTCTTGTTTTTTTAGGATTAATCAATTCAGGATCAAAATGGACTATTCTTACTTTGGTATTCCTGACGTTCTAATAAGGAACAAAGCTATACCTCTCAGTAATGAATGGGTTACATTATTATATAATAACCTTACATAATTCACACATTTTTTGCCAGCCTATTTTTTTTGCTAGCAATTTTAAATTTTAATAAATCAATAATTGGGAATAGAAATTTTCTAAAAATCTTGAAGAAAGACTCCTAAAAAATAATTGTGTATGTTGTAAATGACGAGTTTAAAATTTATTGTGCAAATTAAAATTCTCGATTTAAACCTTCTTCCCATTCATCCATAAATTCTTCAATTTCTTCTACAAATTCATCAGGTTTTTGAGTTCTGTTTATGGTACTGTGTAAAACAATTTTATTTCTTTCAGGAGGAAAACCTGTTGTAATTGTCCACGATACAGCATTTGGGCAATCTAACAAAGTAAACCGAACACCGCCATTTATTTTATCATAACTGAGAACAAATTCCCCCCAAAGCGTTGCGCCTTTAAAGTTGTTCTCCATACTTTCAAGATATAGCATAGTTTCAGTAAATTCTTCTAAGCTTTTCGGATGAATCTTAGTTTGAAGCTGTGCTTCAGTAGTTTGTTTATCAATAATTCTAAAAAATTCCATATTATATTTTTTTATGTGATTGTACACTTTCAATAATTACTGTTGTAAGAATTAGAAACCCGCCAATTAAGGTGTTTTTCGAAGGAATTTCAGACAAGAAAAACAGACCAAATAAAACGCCATAAACAGGTTGAACACTACTCATAATACTCGCGGTACTAATAGAGAAATTCTTAAAACTCATTACAAAAAGCGTATGCCCAACCGCAGTTGTAAACAAAGCTAAAGCTAATAAAGCCATCCAATCTTCTGAAGTTGGCTGTGCTTCAAAGATAAAAAGTATTGGCCATAAAACCAATGAAATAATAACAAGCTGATAAAACATAAGCATTGAGCCTGAATATTGCGCAATTTTTTGTTTCAGCATTATATTTCTTAAGGCGTAAAACACAGAAGAAAGCAATCCGGAAAGGACTCCTTTTGTAAGATTGCTTTCCAAATTAAATTCTGGCGCTAAAAAATAAATACCTATGAGCGCAATAATTCCCAACAAAATATGCATTTTATTCAATTTTGTCTTAAAAAACAAAGGCTCCAGCAAAGCGGTAATTACAGGATAAGTGAATAAACTCAGCATTCCGACTGCAACATTTGAAAGGTGAAGCGCATAAAAATAGGTAATCCAGTGTGCGCCAAGAAATATTGAACTCAGTAAAATAGCTTTAAAGTCACTTTTGCTCGAAATTTTCAAGTCAATTTTTTTATACCAACAAAATGCACCTAAAATAACGGCGGCAAAAACACAGCGCAACCAAATGGTTACCGGCGGTGGCATTGAAATAAAACGACCCAATACACCTGAAGTGCTAATTATGAGAACGGCAATATTAAGTTCTAAAATGTGTTTTAAATGTTGCTTTTTCAATGACTATATTTTTTGAAGCGTTGCCAAAGCTTTATTTACGGATGTTATTTTATCAAAGGTTAGTAAAAGTCGTAACCCGTTTTTTGTTTCTTTTTCTTTCATAGTGCAAATGCTTGCGTTTTGCTGAACAAATTGCAAAACTCTTGTGAAAACAGGCGTTTGATAATAGGAACTTTGCTGATTGGAAACAAAATAACCGATCATTTTATGTTTTTTCAGGATAAGGCGTTCAAGTCCCAAAGATTTTGCAATCCACTTTAAGCGAACGCTGTTTAACAAATCCACTACTTGAACAGGAAGTTCGCC
>NZ_JBFFKM010000115.1:0-2088 GCF_041555395.1 Lutibacter sp.
CAAAAGAGAACAATCCATCCAAATCATCATCACATTCAATGAAATCAGTTACTGGATTTGCTACAGGTTTTTTGTCTACAATAAATTCCAACGTTGTTTCAGCATAACAAGCTCCATCAGGATCTATAGAATTACTATCTGAGACTCTAATTGTAATAATTTGACTGTTTGTTAAAAAAGGATTTGGAAGTGGACTTTGCAATGGGTTTCCATTTTCATCAACATACGAAACTATCATTCCTGTTTGCCCGTTTAAAACGGTTGCTTCAATAGTTGAAGTGTCAAAAGGAAAGAAATCATCAAAATCGTTATCACATTGTCTATCAATGGTTACGCTGTTAGCAATTGGAATTGGCTCTACATATAGCGTAATATGCGCTCCCATTCCTAAACAATCGTTGTCTAATTGGCTATCTACACGCACATAAATTGTTTGTGTGGTTGAATATCCAATATTTCTATAGTTTGAAATGTCTGGAATTGGATTTGTTTCAGCCAAAGCATCTGCTTCATTTCTGTAATAGTTGATAATTAATTGTTGTCCAATAGGAAAAATACTTTCAATTTCTGAAGTAACACTGCTAAAATCAAAAGTTGTAATTCCGTCTGTTTCATCGTTTAAAACATCTAAAAAGTCGTCACACTCATAAAATTCTTTTTGAAATGTAGCAGGAATTCCAGTTGTTGAAACAATCAAGTTTATTTCTGAAACCCGATAACAACCATTCGTATTTTCAACACTAGCCCAAACAGTATCTGTGGTATCAAATTGATTTGTATAGGCAGTTGGGTTTAATATTTCTTCAGTGCTGTCATTTGTAGTTGCACCAACGTATGTTTTATAATATGTAAAGGTTTCATTTTCGGCATTTGTGGAGATTTCATTTTCAACTTCCGTTAAATTAAAAGCACTAAATCCATCGGTATTATCATCGCATTGTTTTAACACAACCAAACTTGTAATTGTAGGCAATTCAAATACTTCAACACTAAAATTAGTAGTTGCAACACAATTCGTATTCGCATTATTAAACATTTTCACATAAACGGTTTGCTGATTGGTGGTGTTTTGAAATACAGCAGGATTTACAATTTGTGCCGAATAACCAGCATCGCTATAATATTCAACAGTAAAATCTAAAGCTGCTTGACCATTTAAAATGTCCGTTTCTTTTTGAGTTAAATCGAATAAAATAATGCCATCGTTATCGGTTCCTACAGAAGTATTATCACAAGAAGTTAAAGAAGAAATAGTGGTACTTGGCAATGGCGTTTCAAATACCTGAATGGTAAAATTGGTGCTATCAAAGCAACTTTCACTATTTGTATTGTATACTTTGGCATAAATGGTTTCTAAAGTATACGCAGTTTGATTGATATAACTGTTAGGAGTTGTAATTTCAGTTTCGTTTATATAATTAGTGAAACCTGCATAATATTTTACACTAAAAATTAAAGGATCTTGTCCGTTTAAAATAGGGGCATTTAGTGTGGTTAAATCAACAGCATAAAAACCATCATTGTCTGTATCACATATATCAATATTTGTTGGTTGTATAGCGGTTGGGACTTCATAAATGGTAACTATTGAAGTTGTTGTTGCTGTTTCAGTTCCTACTGTTACGGTTACGGAAACTTCATAATCTCCAAGACTAGAAAAAATATGCGTAGGCGCAAAAGCTGTTGAAGTATTATTAACACCAGAAGCTATATCTCCAAAATTCCAAACAGCTGTATCAACAGTATCAGTTAAGGTAAATTGGGTGGTATCTCCAAAACAACCATTTTCAAAAGTGAAATCATCAATGTTAAAATAGGATTGAATAAATGGGGGAAGACCAATAAATGAAGTCCTACCTCCAAGGGAAATAATTTCCGCCTCAAAGTTACATCCAAATCCTAATATATTAGGATTGTTTATTACATCAATATGTTTTTTTAAGGGATTTGCTAAGTATATTTTTCCGTCAATTGCTAATTGTAATGCACCATAATATCTAGAATTAGTAATATTTGAGATGTCTAATTTTGAATTAATTATATCTAAATTAGAACCAGCATTCAAATTAAACTGATAAACACCTCTAA
>NZ_JBFFKM010000116.1:0-2048 GCF_041555395.1 Lutibacter sp.
GAAAAAGATTATTTTAAAAGCGAATTATTCGTGAGTTTTTTATTGAATCTTATTATTGTGTTTTTTATTTCTTCAACCTATCTTAAGTTTATTGAAAGTCCCAATTATTTACTAGCCAAAACATATGTCTTTCTGTCCACTTTAAGTCATTTTGCTTTTTTGTTTTCTCCCATTCTTCTAATAAGCATCATTATTTATTATTTGGGCAACAATAAAAAATTGACAAAAATTATATTTTTTTCTTTGTCCACATTGGCAATAATTTTATTGAAAATTGACAGTATTGTTTATACTCAATTTAGATATCATCTGTCTCCATTTGTGTTTAGTCTGGTTTTCGGGACTAAAGCCTCTGACATTTTCCAGTTTTCTGGGGCTACAATAATGACTGCTACAGCAACAATAATGACACTCATTTTTTTTCAAATTTTAATTTATGTCATAGTTGGCAAAATTGTAAAAAAAAGGATAAAAATAAGGGTGAAAATGATTTCGATGTTTTTTATTTTTTCACTTGTATTTACCCATGTGATTTATGCGTGGGCAGATGCCAATTATTACAGGCCGATTACCCAGATAGCCCAAGTTTTTCCTTTATATCATCCGTTGACGGCAAATAGGTTTTTGAGAAAACACAATATTGTAGATCAGGAAAAATTAAGGGAGAACAGGGATCTATATGCCATCGCCAATTCAAAATCAATTAATTACCCGTTGTCACCTATGCTGTCTGAGAGACCAATAAGCCAAAAAAACATTATGATTCTTGTAATTGATTCATGGAGATTTGATTGCATGGACAGCATAATCACCCCTAATATTTATAAACTTTCAAAAAATTCACAAAATTATTTAAACCATTACAGTGGATCCAATGGAACACTGGCAGGCGTATTTTCGATTTTTTATGGTTTAAACGGGTTGTATTGGGACCAATTTACCCGATTGGAAAAATCACCGGTTTTAATTGAACAGCTAAAACAAGAAGGGTATGAACTGGATGTTTTCAGCAGTTCAAACCTTCAAAATCCGCCATTCGACAAGAATATTTTTTCAGCCGTTTCAAATCTCAGATTGTCATCTAAAGCCAAGGTTGCTTCTGAACGCGATATAGAAATCACAAATCAATGGTTAAACGCCAATAAAAATAGAAAAACAGCACCATTTTTCAGTTTTTTATTTTATGATGCAGCCCATGCGTTTGATTATCCAAAAGATTATATAATAAAATTTAATCCGTCGCTTGAACAAGTGAATTTCATGCTTCTAAAAGATGGCTATGATCCTGAAAAATTCTTCAACAGGTATAAAAACTCTCTTCACTTTATTGACCATCAGATTGGGTTGGTTTTAAAACAGTTGGAAGATGAAAAACTGATGGAGTCAACCATAATCATTTTAACCGGTGATCACGGGCAGGAATTTAACGACAATAAAAAAGGATATTGGCAACACGGAGGCAACTATTCAAAATATCAAATAAAAGTTCCCATGATTTTATATGATGCTTCAAAATTAACGAAAGAATATAATACGTTATCTTTGCACTATGATATCGTTCCTACATTAATGAATTCCTATTTGGGAGTGACGTCTCCGATGAAGGATTATAGTATGGGATTAAGTTTGTTTAATTTAAAACCCAGAAATTGGTTTGTAAGTGGCTATACCAATAATTACGCGATTATCGAAAAGGACAGAATCACAAAAATTTATGCAACTGGTTTGTATGATATTACAGATTTAAATTTAAATATAATTAAAGATGCTGAATTACATGATGATTTATTGTATAATGCAATGGTTGAGTTAAATGTTTTTTATGCCAAAGAGTAATTAGGTGCCAATTAATGAAAGAATCAATAAAATATACTGAAGCTTTAGACCATAAAATATTTAGTTATGTGTCGCAAGCAGCTGACGAACTTAAAATAGAAACCTACGTCATCGGCGGTTTTGTGCGTGATTACTTTTTAAAAAGAAATAACCAGCAGGATATAGACATTGTAGCCGTTGGAAGCGGCATTGAATTGGCGCAGGCTGTCGCC
>NZ_JBFFKM010000117.1:0-2004 GCF_041555395.1 Lutibacter sp.
AATTTTATTGTTATTTTGGCAATAGTCATTATTTTTAGCTAAAAAAATAGTGTTCTTTTAATTTTATTGTATAGATTTGCCCTTCAATAAACAATGATGACAACAAATAACACTTGGAATAGCTTCTATTTTTACTTTTATTTTACCAATAAGAGATGAGGCTTCGTATGTGTTATTTTAACAAAAATAAATAATAAAGTCTCGAAAAATTTCGAGGCTTTTTTTTTGACCAAAAATTATGAGGGTAGCAATACAAGGAATTAAAGGATCATTTCATCATATAGTGGCCGAGGCATATTTCGGAAAAAACATCAATCTGGTCGAGTGTATGTCATTCAGTGAAATGCCCAATTTGTTGCATAACAAAAAGGCGGAGGTCATTGTTATGGCCATTGAAAATTCTATAGCGGGTGCCATTTTGCCAAATTATGCCCTTATTGACGATCATAAATTAACCATCTGCGGAGAGTTTTACTTGCCAATTCACCACAATTTAATGGCCTTGGACGGACAAAAAATGGAAGATATCACGGAGGTGTATTCACATCCTATGGCCTTGTTGCAATGTCATAAATTTTTTAACGACTATCCGGGCATTAAATTGATTGAAGATACAGATACCGCTGCGGTGGCTAAAAGAATTCAGGATAACAAACTCATGGGCGTTGCTGCAATTGCGAGCAGTCTTGCTGCGGAAATCTATAACCTGGAAATCATTGCACCCGAAATACAGACCATTAAAGACAATTCTACCCGGTTTTTTATTTTGACAAATGCGGAAAGTAAAAAAAGCGTTTCGGCGGATAAAGCTTCCATTAAATTTATCACAAGTAACGATACTGGCAGTTTGGCTGAAGTGTTGACCATTTTGGCAAAGCACCATTTAAACCTTTCCAAAATTCAATCGATGCCGGTGATTGATACTCCCTGGAAATATGCATTTTTTGCCGATTTTATTTTTGACAACTATGCCGATTATTACCACGCCATAAAAGAAGTGAAAGAGAAAACAGAAGCTTTAAATATATTGGGAGAATACAGTAAAAATAAAAGATAATGATACAAAAAGCGAACAGATTAAATGATGTAAAGGAATACTACTTTTCCAAAAAATTGCGGGAAGTGGCCGCCTTGCGGAATGAAGGGAAGCCAATCATCAATCTGGCCATCGGAAGTCCCGATTTAGATCCGCCTGTAAGTGTAATTGAAGCAATTAAAAATGCCATGCAATTGCCAACCGCTCATCAGTATCAAAGTTATCAGGGCATTCCTGAATTGCGGGAAGGCATCGCAAATTTTTACAAGACTCATTTTAAAGTTTCGTTAAATCCTGCCAATGAAATTCTGCCTCTAATGGGGTCAAAAGAAGGGATTATGCACATTTCTATGGCTTTTTTAAATGCAGGCGATAAAGTGTTGATTCCAAATCCGGGTTATCCTACCTACGAATCCGTAACAAGATTGCTGGAAGCAGAACCTGTTTTTTATGACTTGCATCAGGAAACTAATTGGTTGCCAAATTTTGAAGAAATTGAAAAGCAGGACTTAAGTAAAGTGAAAATCATGTGGGTAAATTATCCGCATATGCCAACAGGCGCGATGGCTTCTAAAGAAGATTTTAAGCAATTGATTGCCTTTGGGAAAAAGCACAACATTTTAATTGTGAATGACAATCCGTATAGTTTTGTATTGAATGACAATCCGATAAGCATCATGGAAGTGGAAGGCGCAAAAGAAGTGGCTATCGAACTGAATTCATTGAGCAAAACATTCAATATGGCCGGATGGCGTGTTGGAATGGTGGTAGGTGATGCCGAAATTATTAAAACGATATTGGCGGTGAAAAGCAATATGGATTCCGGGATGTTTTTCGGAATTCAGAAAGGGGCAGTAGCAGCTTTAAAACTTTCGGATGACTGGTTTTTACAGCAAAATGAAATCTATAAAAATAGACAAAAAGCCGTACGGGAAATTTTTGACGCTTTAGGATGTACTTATAATAAA
>NZ_JBFFKM010000118.1:0-1929 GCF_041555395.1 Lutibacter sp.
GAAACACTATCATTTTCAAATATTGGATACCACGGATTTTATGTTGGTGGTGACCATAAATATGTGATCTTAGCCAGATCTGAAAACGAAATGAGTTTAAGAACTGTAGGTGCAGACGGAAATGGTTGGTTTGCAATATTAATTGCAGATGAATAAGAATTAATTTAAAAAAGAAGGGGTGGCTTCACCCCTTCTTTTTATATTCCTTTTAACATATCAGATTTCAAAAAACATCATTTTATGCTTATTTTTTTCAAATTACATAAGATTATTCTTACTGCATTATTATTTTCAATGCTGTTATTTTCTTGTGGAGGCGGAAGCGATGATAGCGATCCAATTGACACAAGTACCCCTACTAACCTTACGCTCACAGCAACTCTTGCTGGAGCAAACACTAACAATCCTAATGGAGATGGCAGTGGCGTAGTTATTTTTAACTTTTCAGCCGATAATGCCACTTCTTATAAAATTAATTTTGGAAACGGAGATACCACAGAAACTTCATCCAATACTATTTCGTACACCTATACAGGTGGTGGAATAACAAATTATAACGTCTATATTTCAGCTTACAAAGGCGATAAATTTATTTCAAAAAATATAACTATTACCATAAAGGTTAATACTGGTTTGATATTTTCAGATGAATTTGATTCACCAGGTAGCCCAAATACCAGTAAATGGACCTATGACATAGGTGCAGGCGGCTGGGGAAATAGCGAATCACAATATTATACAAGCAGAACAGACAATGTTGTTATTGCTAATGGTATTTTAAAAATTACAGCAAAAAAAGAAAGTTACGAAGGTGCTGAATACACTTCAACCCGTATGAAAACACAAGGGAAATTTGATTTTAAATATGGCAAAGTTGAAGTAAGGGCAAAACTTCCTCAAGGCGGAGGAACTTGGCCCGCAATTTGGATGCTGGGTTCAAATATTTCAACCTTAGGTTGGCCAGCTTGTGGAGAAGTAGACATTATGGAACATGCCGGTAACAGACAAGGAATCGTTCAAAGTGCCATGCACACCCCTTCCAGTTATGGCAACACTTCAAATGTTGGATCACAAACTTTGGCAGATGTTTCAACTGCATTTCATGTTTATGCTGTTGAATGGACTAGCGACAGAATGATATTTTCAGTAGATGGTAAAGTTCATTACACGTATAATCCTGCAACAAAAAATAGCAGTACCTGGCCTTTTGATGCCAAACAATTCCTCATTTTAAATGTAGCCATGGGAGGAACTTTTGGTGGTACCATTGACCCTGCTTTTACACAATCGAGTATGGAAATTGATTATGTAAGGGTTTATCAATAATATTTTTTAGTTCTTGATTACCTGTTTCTTTTTATTTGAAAGGAAACAATCAAAAATATAATTTTAAACATAGCCACCTAAATGGTATGTTAAATTAAGTTATAATAAATGAAAAATAAAATAATCATTATCATGAAACCGCTAATTTTAATGCTTGTTTTTATTGCTCTAAACAATTGCGGCAAACAAAATAATGAAGAAAACAATCCCATTCCCGAAGTGCCTGTAGTTAATAATGAGGTGGATTTTTGGCTCACGAAATCCGACCAATCCATAAAGCTTCAAAAACAAACCGGTATTTTGGCATTTGGAGATTCCTATAATAATTACCCGAATATTGAAGTTAATGATTCTCAAATTTTTCAAACCATTGACGGCTTTGGATTTTCACTTACTGGTGGAAGCGCTCAGGTTATCAATTCATTAAACGCCGATAAAAAACAAGCCTTATTGCAAGAACTATTTGGTACCAATGAAAATGACATTTCTATAAGCTATTTAAGAATAAGTATTGGCGCGTCTGATCTAGACGAATCCGTTTTTTCCTACAATGACTTGCCTGATGGACAAACTGACATGAACTTAACACAGTTCAGCCTTGCC
>NZ_JBFFKM010000119.1:0-1782 GCF_041555395.1 Lutibacter sp.
TGAACTTTTTCGGCTTTGGTCATTTTTAGTATCTTTACAAAAAGCTAAAATACAAATTATGACAACATTAAAAATAGGCGATGCCGCACCAAATTTTGAAGCACTTGACCAACAGGGAAATACCATAAAACTTTCTGATTATAAAGGTAAAAAATTGGTTTTATTCTTTTATCCAAAAGCAAGTACGCCGGGTTGTACTATGGAAGCTTGTAATTTAAGAGACAATTACCATTCGTTTTTGGCAAAAAGATACGAAGTTTTGGGGGTAAGTGCAGATTCAGGCAAACGTCAGCAAAATTTTATTGAAAAACACCAATTGCCTTTTCCTTTATTGGCGGATGAGGATAAAAAAGTAATTAATGCTTTTGGTGTTTGGGGACCTAAGAAATTTATGGGGCGTGAATTCGATGGAATTCACAGAACAACGTTTGTCATTGATGAAAAAGGAATTATAGAAGACATTATTACAAAAGTTAAAACAAAAGAACACGCTAGCCAAATTTTGAAGTAACATTTGCAGCATTGAATTGGCTATAAAAGTTTAATAATTACACTAAAAACAAATAAACGATTCAACAAATTTAAAACTTCACATCCATTTTAATATTAAGCACGCGTTGCGTCATATAATTTGGGATGCCGTAAAATTGTTTGGAATATACATCGCGTACCCAAGTATTGGTAATGGCGTTTTGCACATCGAACATATTGAAGATTTCAAAACCAACAGATAATTCTTTAAAATCGCGAAGCCAGCCCCTATTGTATTGGTTCTTGGCATCTGTAAAAACATAGGAAATTCCTATATCGGCTCTTTTGTAAGCATTGAGTCGGTTTTGATATTCATAAGGATTTGAATAGGAGGGAGAACCACCTGGAACGCCGGTGTTAAAAACCAAATTTAAATACATTTTAATGTTGGGAATGTTGGGAACATAATCTTGAAATAACATGCCAAATTTAAAACGCTGGTCAGTTGGACGGGAAATTAAACCTTGGTTGTTCTTATTTTCCTCCGTTTTTAAAAATCCGATGCTTACCCAACTTTCCGTGCCGGGAACAAATTCTCCGTTCAATCTCAAATCGATGCCGGTGGCATAAGCATTTGCATTGTTATCTGCGCTATATCGAACCTTTACATTGTCAACCGTATAGGTATTTACGTCAGTTAAATGTTTGTAATAAACTTCAGAAACCAGTTTAAAAGGTCTTTCCCATAGTTTAAAACTGTAATCATTTCCTATGATTGCTTGAATAGATTTTTGTGCGTCAACGGTTGGAATTACCATTCCAGAATAGTCTCTAAGTTCTTTGTAAAATGGCGGTTGGTTATACATTCCTCCTGAAATTCTGAAAAGCATATCCTTTTCCCAATCGGGTTTTATGGAGAACTGACCTCGAACACTGTAAATAATTTGATTTACAACTGTTGAATTTTTGTCGTTTACATTCCAATTGTGGGAACGAATACCCACATTATACCAGATTTTATGATTGTTCCAAAAAGCATTTTTACTGTATTGCGCAAACCAAACCAATCGATCTATTTTAGTATTGTTTTTTGCTTGAATACTTTGAAAAGTAAGCAATTCTCCGGTAAAAGGTTCATAGGGTTGATTATTGGAACTGAAATTTGGAGGTCGAACGCTGAATCCTAAGGAATCAATAACTTCCCACTCATTTATTCGGTCCTTGGTGTCTTCATTTTGATATTTAATACCGAAATCTATTTGATGGCTATTCTTTTTGAAGGTACCATTTATTTCAAGATTGTTGATTAAA
>NZ_JBFFKM010000120.1:0-1762 GCF_041555395.1 Lutibacter sp.
CATCATTTTTTCCAATGCATCCTGCACCAGACGTTCAGATTCCGTGTCCAAAGCGGAAGTGGCTTCATCCAGAATCATGATTGGTGGATTTTTAAGCACGGCGCGCGCAATGCTCAACCGCTGTTTTTGTCCGCCCGAAAGTTTATTTCCGCTGTCGCCTATATTGGAGTCGTAGCCATTTGGCATCTCATTTATAAATTCATGGGCATTCGCAATTTTTGCGGCGTCTATAATTGCTGATTCGGATTTATTTTTGATGCCCAATAAAATATTGTTTTTTATGCTGTCGTTAAATAAAATTGAATCCTGTGAAACAAGACCTTGCAAACTGCGAAGAGATTTTTTTGTAATGTCCCGAATGTCAATACCGTCAATTTTAATGCTGCCTTCATTTACATCATAAAAACGGGTCAGTAAATTTGCAATGGTCGATTTTCCGCTGCCCGATTGTCCAACAAAAGCCACTGTTTTTCCTTTAGGAATTTCCAGAGAGAAATTTTTAAGCACATAGTCATCTTCATATTTAAACGAAATATTTTCAATGCTTATAGCTGAGTTAAAGCCTTCTTTTTCAAGGGCATTAGGTCTATCTGCCAATGGGGAAGTGGTATGTAAAATTTCCAAAACACGTTCAGCGGCGGCATCTCCTTTTTTAACACCATAAACAGCTTTTGAAATTGCTTTGGCAGGAGTTAAAATATTGTAAGCCAGTCCCATAAAAACAATAAACGCGTCTGGAGCCAGGGTTTTTGAAACTAAAACCAGGGAGCCGCCATACCAAAGCAAAATAGCAATGACGCCAATTCCTAAAAACTCGCTCAATGGTGAAGCCAAATTTTGTCTGTTTAATAAAGAGTTGGAGTAGCTGTAAAAACGCGAGGTCGATTCCTTGAATTTTGAATTGAAATATCCTTCCGCATTAAACCCTTTTATCACTCTCAACCCGCCTAAAGTTTCTTCTAAAATAGATAAAAAATAACCTTGTTCCCTTTGAACTTTATCCGATTGTTTTTTTAATTTTTTTCCGACCAAGGAAATAACGAATCCGGCGATTGGAATAAAAATAAAAACAAATAAGGTCAATTGCGGACTTAAAGCCAGCATGGCGAAAATCGTAAACAAAATCATTAAGGGTTCTCTTACGATCAGTTCTAAAATGGACAAAAAAGAGTGTTGGATTTCCAGCACATCAGTAGAAATTCTCGCAATGATGTCCCCTTTTCTTTTTTCAGAAAAATAGGCTAAAGGTAAATCGACTGTTTTTTCATACAAATCGTTTCTGACATCCTTCAAAACCCCGTTTCGTAAAAAAGTAATAAAGTACATAGCCAAATAACCAAAGATGTTTTTGAGCAAAAAAGTGCTGATGACAATGACAATCATAAACAGCAACGCCTTCATTTCACCTTCTGTATTTACTTTGATGGTAATGAAGTAATTGATGGAATTTTCAATATAATCTCCCAGTTTTGCGATGCCTTCGTAAGAAGGTTTCGTTGTGAGGGGTTCTGCAGTTTTAAACAGCACTTTTAACATAGGCATCAGCGACACAAATGCCAGTGTTCCAAATAAGGCGTAAAAAATATTGCTGACAATGTTTAAAACACCATATATTTTATAAGGTTTGGCATAAACCAATATTTGCCTGAAATATTTCATTAATTTTTTATTGTTGTTTAACTTTAATCCTATCTCCCCGCTCTTTCCAAAGGAAAGAGAGCTTGATTTGTTACTAGAAATGAAATTGAATTTTGATTTTTAA
>NZ_JBFFKM010000121.1:0-1660 GCF_041555395.1 Lutibacter sp.
CGGGTTGGTGGTACCTCCGAATGATGCAGATAAGCTGTCGGAAGCCCTTATATATCTTATTGAAAATGAGTGCCAACGAAAAGTATTCGGTAAAAATTTAGCTAAAAATGTACTGCTGAATTACAGTCAAAATGCCTTTATCACCCAATTAACAGCGATATACCAACTTGAATAACAGCGGATCACATAAACGTTTAATTTTGGCCGTCACCCACCTGGTATTGGGAGTGCTTGTGCTTTCCGGATTGATTGTCAAGGCATACTCCATTTTAATCGTATTTTTCGGCGTACTGTATATCATACGGAATAAAAATGAAAACAACGAAGCCATTTATTGGAGCGCTTATTTGGTGGGGGCGGAAGTATTGTTTCGAATGGCAGGCGGTATGATTTTTTATGAATTGCCAAAATATGCAGTTTTGTTGTTTCTCTTTGTGGGATTGGTGGTGGAAAAAAGAAGCCACAGTATTTCTTTAAGTTATTTTATTTACATTCTGTTATTACTTATCGGAATTGCTTTTGTGGACATCCCGTTTAGCGAATCTATCAGAAAAGCCGTTGCATTTAATTTAAGCGGACCCATATTGTTGGGCGTTTCGGCCATTTATTTTTACAGGCGGCCTTTGACGCTTTCAACCATGATGGATATGCTGTTCTATATGCTGTTGCCCATAATTTCAACAATGGCTTTGTTGTATTTTAAAACGCCCGACATCAGCGAAATTTCCTTTGGCGGCGATGCCAATTTTGCTGCTTCAGGTGGCTATGGGCCAAACCAGATGGCCACCATTCTCGGATTGGGCGTGTTTGTTGTTGCGGTGCACTTATTTTTAAAGCAACGCATTTTTGCCCTTTTCAGCATGGATATGTTTCTGTTTTTCTATTTGATATTCAGGGGTTTAATTACATTTTCAAGAGGAGGGATGATCACGGCATTTTTAGCAGTTTCCCTGTTCACGTACTATTATATCCTTTCAAGAGAAAATAAGATTTTAAATTTAGCAAAATACTCAGGATTGCTGGCATTGTTTGGGCTTGTCTTGTTCATGTACACTTCGA
The DNA here is from genome assembly GCF_041555395.1 of Lutibacter sp. Lineage (GTDB taxonomy): Bacteria > Bacteroidota > Bacteroidia > Flavobacteriales > Flavobacteriaceae > Lutibacter. The sequence goes on from NZ_JBFFKM010000121.1 coordinate 1,060, forward strand.
ATGTAACCGATGGGATGCTCGAAAACAGGTATGCCAATAAAAATGCGGCCGGAAACACCAAATCGGACATCACCACAGGAAGAGCCACTTTATTTATGAGTGAGATGGGTGCTTTTTTAGACCATCCATTTTTTGGTATCGGTGTTGGCAGCGGGAAGTTTTACCGAATCGAGGAATTGGATATTAGGGCGGCTTCCCACAATGAAATGGGCAGGTTAATTTCGGAACACGGATTGATAGGCGTCCTGGCACTTTTTATATTAATTGTGGTGCCCATTCGGCACATGCGTAAACAACCTTATCTGGCGCGTGCTTTTTTGGGATCGTTTTTAATATTTTGGTTTTTAACCATCAACCACTCCGCCATGCGAATTGCTTTTCCGGGGTTTATTTACGGATTAAGCGTGGCAATTATTGTGTTTAAAGATAATGAGGAGGAAGAAAATGAGTTATGAGTTGCTGGTTTTAAGTTATAAGTTTAAATGTTAAATTATGAATTAAAAATTCAATACATTTTACAGAAAAAGATCATCAGACTAGATTTTTTTGTTACTTTTTTTATCAATGAAAAAAAGTAAAAGAAGAATTGGATGGAGTTACA
>NZ_JBFFKM010000122.1:0-1626 GCF_041555395.1 Lutibacter sp.
AATAATATTACGGCCATTGTAGGCGACATTCGAAATAAAAAAAGAATGGAATTGTTGTTTGATCAATACCAGCCGTCCATTGTTTTTCATGCTGCAGCATACAAACACGTGCCCTTTATGGAAGAAAACCCTTATGAAGCGGTTTGTGTAAATATATCCGGAACACAAATAGTTACAGATTTGTCAGTGCAGCATCAGGTTGAAAAATTTATAATGATATCTACTGATAAGGCTGTAAATCCTACAAATGTAATGGGGGCAACCAAGCGTATTGCTGAAATGTACATTTCTTGTTTGAAGAACAATGGAACCACTAAATTTATTACCACACGTTTTGGAAATGTGTTGGGCTCTAACGGCTCTGTAATCCCGTTGTTTAAGTCGCAAATTAAAAATGGGGGCCCAATAACAGTAACGCACAAGGACATTACCCGATATTTTATGACAATCCCAGAGGCATGTCAATTGGTATTGGAAGCAGGAGCAATGGGCAAGGGAGGTGAAATATTTGTGTTTGACATGGGTGATTCCATAAAAATATATGATTTGGCCTTGAATATGATTCGTTTATCGGGATTAAATTATCCCAAAGACATTGAAATAGAAATTACAGGATTGCGCCCCGGAGAAAAAATTTATGAAGAGCTGCTGGGGAATGGTGAAAATACAACAGCAACTTACAACGAAAAAATTATGATTGCCAAAGTAAAATTGATGAATACAAAGCAGGTAAAGCAAAGTATCAATGAATTGGTAAGTCTCAATCAGGAATTTAAATTTGAGCAAACGGTGCAGAAAATGAAAGAAATTGTTCCTGAATATATTTCCAACAATTCAATATACGAGGAGTTGGATAAAAATCCTTCTGATCCCTTAATAGGAAAACTGGCAATTTAGAATTTGACAGGAAAAAGTTTAAAGTTTAAAGTTCAGTTTAATAGAAAATAGAACAAAAACCTATAAATTATTATCTGTGCTTTCTGTCTTTTCCTATTTCCGAATCCCTAATCCCAAAAAAAGCATTGGCCTTAAGAACAGGTGCAATAAGCCTAATTTTTTTTCCAAGGTCAATCTTTTCCAAAAAATCCAAATGCTGTTGCTTGTGCGTGTCCGTACCGGTAAAATCGATGAGTTGTTGTTTTAAAAGATGAATAGCCACAGCATGGACCTTTGGACCATAATAGTTTGAAAGTGAAAGTAAGTTCATCTGAAACAAACAGCCCGCTGCTTTTAGTTTTACATATTCCTCCATAGAATTGTGAAAATAAGAATACCTTTCAGGATGTGCCAAAACAGGTTTATAACCAGCTATTTGAATATTGAATAATGTTTCATACAAATTAACTGGTGCACTGAGAAAAGACAACTCCACTAAGATATAATTGTCTTTTAGCGTACGTAATTTTTCGGTTTTTAACAGGTGGTCAAAATTGGCATCCAGCATGTATTCGGCCGCTGCGTGTACAGTAATGTCATTAAATTCAATCCTTTTTAAATGAGAATTTAGAGCGTCTAATTGTCGCTGAATGTTTTCCGAAGTATTTTCCCAAACACTTTCCATCACATGCGGGGTGCAAATGATGTGTTTAATGCCATATCCATGCATTCTTCTTAACAAAGCCACCG
>NZ_JBFFKM010000123.1:0-1583 GCF_041555395.1 Lutibacter sp.
ACTATGTATATTTAAAATTATTATGAGATCAAATGTAGAAGCATACAAATGATATTACAAGGAACAGGTACTGTTCTGACCGTTATGGAAACATATAGCCGTTTTATGCATAAAATACTGAAAATGAAACAAATGACCGTTTTAACCGGAACAAGCATTTTATACCGAATTGGCCAAAAAATACCGTTTTGACCGTTTTAAACACTTTGTGCCGAAAGCGGCATTTTAGGGGCTAAATAAATCGAGTTAAAAAGTGGCAACTGCACTTAAAAATCAAAATGGGCCAAATCGTCAAAAACAGCATATTAGGATATCGCAGAAGTCCAGTAAAACAAGGGGCTGCAGATAGGCAAAAGGGGAGATAAAGGGAGGATACTCCGTACATACTCCGTACATAGTGTTAGTAGAGTGTTATAGTGAGGCTAACACTCGGTCCAAAAATTGCCCAAAAAAGAACAACAAAAAACAGCCTTTTTGGCCTTTTTTATTAATTATTTTTTAAAAAAAATAGTTTTACCCCAACCCTAAAGGGAGAACTATTTTTCACAACTTCACCTATAGTAATTAGTTCACTAATAACTTTTTTTCCACCCATGTCATCCAGAGCGGAGTCGAAGGAAGGGCGGGGAAAAGAAAAAAGGAGTTTATATTCCCTTTATATTTAAAACATAATCTAAAATCCCAACAATTAGCCACAATCAAATTCCCCTCTAGAGAGGGGTAGGGGTGTGTAAAAAATCAGTAAATTTATAGCCAATTCGAAAAGCAGAATATGAATAAAAAAATATATCTATCTCCGCCGCATATTTCGGGAAAAGAGATGAAATATATACAACAAGCCTTTGATACCAATTGGATAGCGCCTTTAGGCCCCAATATAAATGAGTTTGAAAACACACTTCAAACTTATTTGGGAGAAAGCAACCATGTTGCAGCGCTAAACTCAGGCACTGCAGGCATTCACTTGGCATTAATTTTGGCTGGGGTAACCCAAGGTGATGAGGTATTGTGCCAAAGTTTTACCTATTCGGCTTCAGCAAATCCCATTTTATATGTTGGTGCAAAACCTGTTTTTATTGACAGCGAAGCAGAAACTTGGAATATGAGCCCAAAATTTTTGGAAACTGCCATTCTCGACAGATTGAAAAAAGGAAAAAAGCCAAAAGCCATCATTGTAGTCGACTCTTACGGGATGCCTGCCAAATGGGATCAGATTATTGCAATAGCAAAAAAATACAGCCTATTTTTAATTGAAGATGCTGCAAGCGCGTTAGGAAGCACCTGTAAAAATCAAAAATGCGGCACTTTTGGCGACATTGGCATACTTTCATTTAACGGCAATAAAATCATCACCACTTCCGGCGGCGGGGCATTGGTGGCCAAAACAAAGGAAATTAAAGACAAAGCGGTGTTCTTCGCCACACAATCCAGGGACAACGCACCACACTACCAGCACAGTGAAATTGGCTACAATTACAGAATGAGCAATATTGTGGCAGGCATCGGGCGCGGACAAATGGAAGTGCTGGATGACCATATTTCCTTGCGCAGGGCCATGCACGATTTTTACATGGCTTATTTCA